>JBGPMS010000007.1:0-34137 GCA_041487115.1 Gammaproteobacteria bacterium | reverse complement strand
GATTTCCATCCAGTCCGACAGGGCGTGGCGGGACGCCTTGCGCGCCCTGACGCTGCCGGCGATGTGAATCGCGCCGGCGAACAGCAGCAGCTTCTCGGTGAGGGTGGTCTTCCCCGCGTCCGGGTGGGAGATGATGGCGAAAGTCCGCCGTTGCGCCACTCTCTGGGACAGGACTTCTTTGGATATCGCGGTCATGGGCCTGCTGTCGAAGGCGGATAAAAACGCCGGGGGGCGCGCATTGTAAGGGAGTCGAGCCCTGGCGTCCACCGGGGATTGCGACGAGCATCCGTTTTCAGCGGTTGTCCGCGAGGGTGCTGCAGCAGCGGTTCCGGTCCGCGCCTATTTGACCTGCTCGGAGGCGGCCAGCGCTTCGCGCAGCGTGGCAAAGCCGAATCCCGGCTTGCGCGCCGCGTCCAGGATGACCTTCTCGCGCCGGGCCATGAGGTCGATGGCCGCGGGCACCTTGTCCAGTTCCGCGAGCTTGAACACGACCGCGCCGTGCTGGTCGGCGTGCACGATGTCGCCGTCGGAGACCGCCATCCCGAGCACGTCCACCGGCTTGCCGAAGTCCACCACCTGGCCAAAGGCATGGCTCGGGCTGAGCGTCGCGGCGAGGCACTGGAACTGGGGGCACATGGCATCCAGGTCCCGCATCGAGCCGTTGGTGACGGTGCCCACGCAGCCGAGCCCCCAGTGGACGGTGGTGTTCACCTCTCCCCAGAACGCGCCCAGCCCCGGCTCGCTGTCGATATCCTGCACTACGGAAATGCAGGGCTGGTTCGGCTGCGACAGGTATTCGTAGTAGCCGAGCAGCTTCTGCTTGCGCGCGGCGGCGTCATACGGCTCCCAGGAGCGAAACATCGCGGTCCGCGCGTAGCCCACGATGGGCGGGAGCTTGGGAAAGGCGGCGATGAGCCGCTGCCGCGTGAAGCCGTTGGTGAAGCGCTTGCCCCGCACCACCTCCAGGGCGTTGCAGATGGTGGGCGTGTCGAACTTGCGGATCTGATCGAACAGTGCGGCTGTATCCATTCTTGGTCTCCTAGGCTGTGTACTCGTTAGATGGGGCATCGAGGCCGAGCTATCGAGGTAGAGCTGAAGTTCCACGACGCGCCGCGCGCCGGGTACCCTTCACCCTTCACTCTTCACCCTTCACATTCTCTCAGTAGGACTTCGGCAGCCCCAGCACCTTCTCGGCGATGAAGCAGAGAATGAGCTGCGGGCTGACCGGTGCCAGGCGCGGGATCATCGCCTCGCGCAGGAATCGTTCGATGTGGTACTCCTTGGCGTAGCCCATGCCGCCGTGGGTCAGCATCGCCGTCTCGCACGCGCGGAAGCAGGCCTCGGCGGCGAGGTACTTCGCGGCATTCGCCTCGGCGCCGCAAGGTTCGCGCTTGTCGTACAGCGATGCCGCCTTGAACACCAGCAGGCTGGCGGCCTCCAGCTCCATCCAGCAGAGCGCCAGCGGATGCTGGATCGCCTGGTTCTGCCCGATCGGCCGGTCGAACACGACGCGCTCGTTGGCATAGGCGACGGCGAGATCGAGGGCCGCGCGGCCCAGGCCGATGGCTTCCGCCGCGATCAGGATCCGCTCGGGGTTGAGCCCATGGAGAATGTAGTCGAACCCCTTGCCGTCTTCACCGATACGGTCGGCGGCCGGCACCGGCAGCTCGTCGATGAACAGCAGGTTCGAGTCCACCGCCTTGCGGCCCATCTTTTCGATTTCCCGCACTTCGACGTGGCGCCGGTCGAGGTCGGTATAGAACAGCGACAACCCGCCGGTGGGCTTGCCGCCGGATTCCGCCGCTGCGGTCCGCGCCAGGATCAGCATCTTGGCTGCGACCTGTGCGGTCGAGATCCAGATCTTCTGCCCGCGCAGGACGTAACGGTCGCCCTCGCGCCGTGCGAAAGTCTTGATGTTCGCGGTGTTCAGGCCCGCGTCCGGCTCTGTGACCGCGAAGCACGCCTTCTCCTCGCCGCGGATGAGCGGGGGCAGCCATCGTTTCTTCTGTTCCGCGCTGCCGAACACGACCACGGGATTCAACCCGAAGATGTTCATGTGGACGGCAGACGCGCCCGAGAAGCCCGCGCCCGACTCGCTGATGGCCTGCATCAGCAGCGCCGCCTCTGTGATGCCCAGCCCGGCGCCGCCGGATTCCTGCGGCATCGCGATGCCGAGCCAACCGGCCTGCGCGATGGCGCGATGGAACTCCTCCGGGAAGCCGCCATCGCGGTCGCGTTCCAGCCAGTACTTCGCGTCGAAGCGTTGGCACAGGCGTGCGACGCTCTCGCGGATGGCGAGCTGCTCGGAGGTGAAGGAGAAGTCCACTTGCTAACGATCAGGACGCAAGCAGAGTCACTCCTCGCTGTGCCAGCTCCGCGATCTCGCGGTCGGAATAGCCGGCCTCGCGCAGCACCTCGGCCGAATGTTCTCCCAGGCGCGGTGCGGGCCGCTGGGGTTCCGGCGGCGATTCGGACCAGTCCGTGGGTGTGCGCATGGCGCGCAGCCGCCCCTCGCTGGGGTGGTCTTCCGCCGCGAAGAAGCCACTCTGCGCGAGGTGCGGATCGGAGACGACCTCCGCGACCGAGTTCATCGGCGAGACGGGGATGTCGGCCGCCTCCAGCAGCGCGATCCACTCGGCCGTGGTGCGCTCTCTCATCCACCCGGCGAGAAAGTCGTAGATCTCGCCGATGTGCTCGGCGCGCTTGCCCTGCGTGGAGAAGCGGCTGTCCGCCAGCAGTTCCGGTTTGCCGACGGCCTCGAGAAAGCTCTTCCACTGCTTGTTGTTGTAGACCAGCACGCACAGATGACCGTCTTTGGTGGCATAGGGCCGGCGATGCTCCAGGCGCGGATAGCCTGTGGGGCCGATGGCCGGATCCCAGGACAGCCCCGCCAGATGGTCTCCCAGCACGAATTGCGCGAGGCTCTCGAACATCGGTACTTCGACCGCCTGGCCCTGGCCGGTTCGCTCCCGGTGGAACAGGGCGGTAGTCACGGCATAGACGGCGTGCAGCCCGGTGACGCGATCGGCCAGGTTGATCGGCGCGTAGCGTGGCTGCTGCGTACCCTTTTGCGAGGTCAGTGACGGCAGGCCAGTGGCGCCCTGAATCAGATCGTCGTAGGCCGCCTTCGCCGCATACGGTCCGCGCTGCGAGTAGCCGTAGGCGCCGACGTAGATGATCCGCGGGTTTGCTGCGCGCACGTCGTCGTAGGACAACCCGAGGCGGGCCATCGCCTGCGGCCTGACGTTGTAGACCAGCACATCGGTGCCGGGGATCAGGCGCAGCAGCGCAGCGCGCCCGGCCGGCTGCTTCAAGTCCAGTACGAGGCAGCGTTTGCCGCGATTCAGGTGCAGGTACAAGTGCCCCATGCCGCGGCTTTTCATCGGGCCCACGTCGCGCATGTTGTCGCCCTCGTGCGGCTCGACTTTGATCACGTCGGCGCCGAGCTCGGCGAGGATCTGGGTCGCGAATGGACCCATCACGACGGTGGTGAGGTCGAGGACCTTCACCCCGGACAGAGGACCTGGCATCTGGGTGTATCGGCTATTCCGGCTGGATCCCGGCGGCGCGGACGAGTTTACCCCAGGCGGCTATCTCGTCGCGCACGAAGCGGCCGAAGGGTTCGGAGTCCTGCGGGTCGACCTCGAAGCCGATCACGGCGAACTTGGCTTTGATATCCGGCTGAGCCAGAACGTCGAGCGTCTCCCGTGCGAGCCGTGCGACGATCTCCTTGGGTGTCCCGGCGGGCGCGAAGATACCATTCCAAGAAGTGAGGTCGAAGCCCTTGAGCGTAGCGGCGATGGGTGGGATGTCGGGCATCAGGGCGGAGCGCTTCGCGGTGGTGACAGCGAGCACCTTGAGCTTGCCGGCTTTTACCTGCGGCATCGCCGTGGTGAAGTCCGCGACCATGAAGTCCAGCCGGCCGGCCACCAGGTCCAGGATCGCCTGCGGGCTGACTTTGTAGGGCACGCCCACGATCGATACCTTGGCCATCGTGTTGAGGGTCTCGGCGGCGACCAGCGACGCGCTGCTGGCCTGCCCGTAGGTGAGCTTGCCCGGGTTGGCGCGGGCGTACGCGAGTAGCTCCGCGGTGCTGTTCACCTTCAGTTGCGGGTTTATCACCAGCATGAAGGGAAGCATGCCCACACGGGCGATCGGCTCGAAGTCCTTGACCGGATCGTAGGCCAGCGTTTTGAACAGGTGCGGATTGGCCGAGTGCGTTGTGTTGGTGGTCATGAACAGCGTGTAGCCGTCGGGCGCGCTCTGGGCGACGAACACCGCTGCGATCTGCCCCAACGCGCCAGGCCGGTTCTCGACAATCACGTTCTGGCGCAGGCGCTGCGACAACTCCTGCGCGAGGAGGCGGCCAGCCGAGTCGGTGGCACTGCCGGCGGCGAACGGGATCACGAGACGGATCGGTTTTGACGGGTAGGCCTCCGCGGCGCTGGCCGGATTGGCGGTTACCGTGAACACGAGCGTTGTGAGGGCGAGCACGAGCGACCAACCCCAACCGCCCGGTCGCACTGAGCGTCGCCCGGAAAAGCGGATCGATCGGAACCCGTTCGCGCTGAGCCCTTCGACTACGCTCAGGATAAACTCCGCACCGCGAGGGCGGAGTCGATCAGAACCCGTTCGCACTGAGCGTAGCCCGAGAGGGCGGAGTCGAAGTGACCACACGGCTCGGATGCTCCTCATACGGCGGCGAGTAGATCACCAGCACCTTGACCGGCTCCTCGCTCACCACCGTGAACACATGCGGCAGATCGGCCGGGAAGAAGCAGCAGTCGCCGGGGCCCAGCTCGCACACTTCGCCGCCGACCTCGACGCGGGCGCGCCCTTCGAGCATGTAACACACCTGCTCGATGCCGGGGTGCGAGTGCGGCAGCGCACCCTTGCCCTTCTCGATGGTCCCGTGCACGAGCTCCAGCTGGCGCGCGCCGACGTTCTCGGCGCCGATCAAGCGGCGGTTGGTGGTGCCCGTGTGATTGGCCGGGTGGTATTGCGGCACGTCGTGGTGCCGCACGAAAAAGCGCGAGCGTGTTCGGGTCTCCATGGATCTCCTCTCCGTCAATCGGATCAAGCGGCGAACTCGCGCATCAGCTTGCCCGGCCGCCCACAGTTTGCGATCGGTCCGCTCTCATCCACTGCGCGCACGCCGTTGACCCATACGCCGTGCAGGCCCGCCGCCGGCGTGTCGACCCGGCTGGCCCCGCCCGGCAGATCCCAGAGGCGGCGCTTCTCGCCGCGTCCGACCGTTGCAGGATCGAACAGGATGAGGTCGGCCCACGCACCGGGCACGAGACGGCCCCGGTCCTTGATGCGATAGACATCCGCCGCGCGGCTGGTGACAGTCTGCACCGCTTGCTCCAAAGTCATGTCGCCGCGCTCTCGCACCCAGTGGCCGAACAAGTGCAGGCCGAATCCGGCATCGCACAGGAAGGCCAGATGAGCGCCCGCGTCGGACAGCGCTATCGCGGCATGCGGGTGACGCAGCAAGTCGCGCACGGCATCCTCGTCGGTGTTGAACAGCTTGCAATCCACCAGCGCGTCCAGCTCGCCGTCGAGCCCGAAGTCGAGATACCAGTCGAAAGCGTCCTTGCCCTGGCTGCGCGCTACGTCGGCCACGACGCGGCCGACCAGGTCGCGGTGCCGAGGTTGCTGCACCTCGAGGATCGTCATGTGGTCGAGGCTGTGGTAGGAAAAGCGGTTGGGCACGGTCTTGCTGCTTGCTTCCGCTTTGACGGCACGACGAAACTCGGGGTCGGCGAGGATCTTTTGAAACTGCTCCGAGCCTTCGGCCTCCATCGCCCGCCGCCAGGCAAGCAGCGCCTCGAGCGGATAGGGATGGCGCAGCGTGAACTCCATGCCCAGCGGAAAGCAGCCGACCTGGCCCCACAGCTCGCGCCCGCGCTTGCGCGCCGCACCGATCTGCTCGAACTCGCTGAATACGCGTTGCGGGTCGTTGGGGTCGACGAACATCGCGGCCATGATGACCGGCCGGCCGTTGCGCGCCGCGATGCTCTCCAGCCATGGCACCGTGGTGGTCATACCTTTGGTAAGCATGAACACGCCTCTGCCGGCCTCGCCCAGCGCGCCGGTGAGCTCCATCAGCTCGTGTTCGTCGGCCAGCCGGGACGGCATCGGGATGCCATTCTCGCCGTTGTGCTGCTCGAGCGTGGAGGTGGCGAACCCTACTGCGCCGGCGCGCAGCGCCTCGAGCACCAGCCGTTTCATCTCCGCCACTTCGCTGCGTGTGGCGGCGCGGCGCGAAGCATCCTCTCGCAACACATAAGTGCGCACCGAGGAATGCCCCACGAAGGACGCCACGTTGGGCACCATGCCTTTGCGCTCCAGCAGGCGGAGGTAATCCGGATAACTCTCGAAGTCCCAGTCGACGCCGGCGCGCAGAGCCTCCAGCGGCATCGCCTCGACGTGCGTCAGGTTGCGCAGCGTCTGGTCGCGATCCTCCGCCCGGCAGGGCGCGATGGTGAATCCGCAGTTGCCGATGACCACGCTGGTGACGCCCAGCGCCACGGACGGCGTCGCGAACGGGTCCCACAGGAGCTGCGCGTCGAAGTGGGTGTGCAGATCGACGATGCCCGGCGCCAGCACCCTGCCGCCGGCGTCGATGTGCTCGCGGCCCGCGCCCACATCGTCGCCGAGCGCCGCGATCCGGCCATCGCGCACCGCCAGGCTGCCCGGCTTCGCCGGCGATCCGAGGCCGTCGACCAGGGTGGCGTTTTCGATTACCAAGTCATGCATGTGCCTTGTCTCCTTCGCCTGCCATGCTATTTGAAGCTACCGTTCGCACTGAGCGTGGCGGTGGCCATACCCCCCCATCCACCGTTCGTGCTGAGCCCACTAAGCCGCGCCGCTGGCGAGGCAAGGCGAGGTGAAGAAACAGTTTGTGCGTGATGCGCCGTCTCACTATGCCTTTGATTCAAAATCATTCGCGATGCTGTTTCTTGAGAGCGTGTGGCGACAGCCACAGAGTCGAAGCACCTAGAGGCAGCCGCGCACGAACGTCGCCTGGTCTTGAGCGGCGTTCAACAGCAGGCTGAGGTCGTTCCCCGCGAGTATGAACCGCATGCCGCGGCCGATGTAGCGCTTGGCCAGGTCCTTGACGTACACGCCGCCGAGCCCGGGCCACTTGCCATGCTTCTGGCACGCGGCGACGACCGTGTCGATCGCGGCCACTACCTTCTCGTGTTCGAGCTGGCCGGCGATGCCGAGCTCCAGGCAAAGATCGTTGGTGCCCATCAGGAGGACATCGATGCCGGGGATGGCCGCGATCCGCTCTGCATTCTCGACCGCGCGCGGGGTCTCGATCATCGCCACCACCAGGGTTGCGTCGTTCAGCGCGGTCACCACGTCTTTGGCCGGTACCGGCGCAAAGCCGAATTGCGGGTAACCCCCGCCGATGGAGCGATGGCCTACGGGCTGAAACTTGAAGGCGTCCACCATCGCTCGCGCCTCTTCCGGGGTGTCCACGTGGGGGATGACTACGCCGAGTCCGCCACCGTCCAGGCAGCGCGTGCCGAGCGCCAGCTCGCCGTGCGGCACGCGGATGAACGGCGCGATGCCCGCGTCGAGCGCTGCCACGGAGATCTGGTACGCGGTCTCGACCGATGCTGCGCCGTGCTCCAGATCGATGAACAGGAAGTCGTAGCCGGCCGTCTTCATCACGCGGGCAATCTCCACGCCGCGCACGCCGCGTACGCCCATGCCGATCGCCAGACCGCCCTGGGACAGGCGAACCTTTGCCGGATTGGTCACTTGATGCATCTCTCCTCCTCGTTATTGGGGTCGCTCGGACCTCATTTTAGGCCGAGAGCGGCGCGGGCACCGAAAAGGCCGGCCCGGTGCCGCAGCATGCGCGCGCTTTCGTCCGGGTCGGCTACGCGGTAGACTGCAAGATCCAACTTGATTGCGCATGAGCTTCAGCCTGAGTTTAGGTTGCGCCGAGCGGCGGTAACCACCCCGTCGCTTCGCGCCACCCCTCCTTGAAAAGGAGGGGAGAAAGAGATCTTTCCCCTCCTGCCCGAGGAGGGGTGCCCGCGCAGCGGGCGGGGTGGTGGGAGCCTGCCCGAGGGGTGCCCGCGCAGCGGGCGGGGTGGTGGGAGCCTGTTCGCGGCTGAGCTTCGTTGGCAATCAGGAAATCCAATCTACAACCTAAGCGGCGGGGCACCATGAAGCACTTCAACTGGGATGCGATCCCGGCCGAGAAGCTCAACGACAAATTCGTGCGCAAGCTCGCCTGGGACGGCGACATCATGGTCGGACGAACCGACGTGGAGCAGGGCTACGTCGTGCCGCCCCACTCCCACGACAACCAGCAGATCACCTGGGTGATGAGCGGTAAGTGGCGCTTCACGCTCGAGGGCAAGACGATCGACGTGGGGCCAGGCGAGATGATCAGCATTCCCGCCAACGTGGTTCACACCGCCGTCGCGGTGGAAACGCTGGTCGCGTACGACATCTTCACGCCACCGCGCCAGGATTGGATCAAAGGCGAGGATGCCTATCTGCGCGCGACCGCGTAGCTGACCATACACGCTTCGACTCCGCAGCTTTCGCTGCTACGCTCAGCGCGAACGGGGTTTTGTATGGGCCTGCTAACGGCGTTTTCCAAGCCCTGCTAGGGGTTCAGCCGCTTCGGCCCGCTCACGAACGGGTTGCCGCGCTCATAGAAGCGCAGCACGCGATGCGCTTCCACTGTCAGCCCGATGCGCGTGCTTTTGCCGATGCGGCCGGTGGGTTGCATCTCGGCACCGAGCCATAGCGGCCCGGCCGCGCAGAGATCCAGGCCATCGAGCTGCGGGTCGATCTGCAGCGCGTCGGCGAGCCGTCCAGGCCCCCGCGCCAGCTCGCGCAATAGCGTCGTGCTCCGATTGCGTTGCATCAGTTCGATTCCCTCCAGCGGCTCGATCGCTCGCAGCAGCACGCCGGCCCCGACTCCGGGCGTCTCGCCGCTGACGTTCAGCATATAGTGCACACCGTAGATGAAATACACGTAGGCATGGCCGCGCTGGAGAAAGAGCGCGGCGTTGCGCAGCGTCTGTCCCCGGAACGCGTGACAGGCTGCATCGCCGATCACGTACGCTTCGGTCTCGACGATCCGTCCGGTCATTCTCTCGTCGCCGAGCGCCCTGACCAGCGTCTTGCCGATCAGAAAACGGGCGAGCTCCCGGGTGTCGACCGGGAGCTCGCCGCGGCGCAGACGCCGGATGCGACGGGTGGCCACTGCTAAGGTGCGCGCCGGTTCAACCGATGCTGATCCACGCCCTCTCGCGAGAAGACTGAATGATCGCGTCGACCAGCTTCTGCACCTCCCAGCCCTCACGGAAATCCGGGCCCTTGACCGGCTCTCCCGCGATCGCGAGCAGGAAGTCGCGCATTTCGATGGTTTTGAGGTCGTTGAACCCGAGCTGATGCCCCGCCGCCACGCAGAACGATCCATAGGGCGGGTGCTCGGGGCCGGCGACGATGGTGCGGAAGCCGTTGCGGCTGTTGTCGGCCTCCACCTTGTAGAGCTGCAGCTCGTTCAAGCGCTCCTGGGAGAAGGCCAGCGCGCCCTTGGAGCCGACCACTTCGAACTCGATCTGCATCTTGCGCCCACGCGACAGCCAGCTTGCCTCGATCGTGCCGACGCAGCCGCGGGCGAAGCGCACCAGGGCATGCGCGATGTCGTCTACCTCTACCGGCCGCAGACGCGAGCTGCCCGGGGCCTCGGGGCGTTGCTTGATGACGGTCTCGAGCCGCCCGTAGACCTCGCTGATCGGACCCAGCAGGTGGCGCGCGATGGCGATGATGTGGCTGCCCAGATCGGCGACCACCCCACCGCCGCCGGCCGGGTCCATCCGGAAATGCCACGGCGTGTGAGCGTCCGCCATGTAGTCCTCGGCGTGGATGCCGCGAAAGGACACGATCTCGCCGATTTCCCCGCTGGCGACGATGTCCCGCGCCAGAGCGATGAGCGGATTCTTGAGATAGTTGAATCCGACCTGGGTCACGACACCGGCTTTCCGCGCCGCCTCCGCCATCTGCTGGGCCTCGGCCGCCGTTGGAGCCAGCGGTTTCTCGCAATGCACGTGCTTGCCGGCCGCGATCGCCGCCAGGGCCATGGGCACGTGCAGAGCGTTCGGGGTAGTGACGCTCACCACGTCCACCGCCGGGTCCTGGACGAGGGACTTCCAGTCGCCGGTCGAGCGCGCAAAACCGAAGTCGCGCGCCGCCGTGGCGGCTGCCTCGGGCGTCACATCGGCGAGCAGTTCGAGCACGGGCTCGACCGGCAAGCGGAATACCCCGCCTACGGTGCGGTAGGCCAAGCCGTGGGTCTTGCCCATGAAGCCCGAGCCGATCAGTCCGATGCGGATGGTTTTCACGTTGGGTCAGGTGGTGTCCATGCAGCGGAGTCAAAAGACCAAATCTTCGGGTGGTGGGTCAGTTTGAAAAGCTGGCCCGAAAGGGCGGTGCTATTCTACGAGGATGGCACAGAAACCGCTCAAGCGCCCTCGGGATACCGTCCAGCTCGCCAAGCTCATAGGCGACATAGCGACCGGCCAGGTCGAGGACAAGGTAGAGGACGGAAAAGACCCTGCTGCCGTGTCGCTTGGGCGACGAGGCGGCCTTAAAGGCGGGAAGGCGCGGGTCAAGAACCTCACTCCAGCGCAACTATCAGAAATAGGGAAAAAGGGTGCCGCCGCCCGCGCCGCCAAACGCTCTACTGAACAATCCGGAGCTTCCCCCGCCGAGAGTTCTCGACAAAAACGCCGGCCGAAGAAATCCCGTGCAGTGATTCAAGCGCGTTCACTCCAGCCTTCGCGTCACTCCGGCTATGGAATCTGGCCTGGCGGAGTCGGTGTGGACCCTGGAGCAGATTGCGGAGTTGGCCCCGTAATAGTCGGTTCGTTGTATCCGACAATTATTGGCATCGGCCGGCCATGCCGTCTCAAGTCTTCCTCTATCTTTTTTACGGCCAACTCCGGTAAATAGAGCGTCAGATTCACAAACTCGCAATCAAAAAACGTTGTGTCCTCGAATCCCACAGCAGCCACGATAGGAGCATTTCTAACCAGAACCAGATCGCAATGTATCAGGCCAAATCCGTTGAACGAGCATCCATTAAGAATCGCGAGTGCCCCTGGCCCATATATATGGCAGCCGTTGAAGGATTTTCGTTGATATAGACTATTGTGCGAGTAGAACTCTGCAAGCCTGATCTTTTGATTGTTGAATGTAGGCAATAAGGGATTCACAGTTACAGGCGTTAAGGTAAGCAAGTCCTTGTATCTCGCTTCCGAAAAAGCGCGCAACGCTTGGGATACAAGAAAAACGATGAGAGCTATCACCAGCGCACTGGCAATGCCTATAGCCCCCCACATGACGGGCCCGTACTCGATCGTCCATCGAGATATTGACGCGAGCCACGTCATGGCTGCCGCGCCCAGCCAAGCAACAATGGCGGGCCAGCGAGCAATAAGCTTCTCTTGTCCCCATTCCCAAGCCGCTTTGAGTAAGCTTTTACCGATTGGCATATCCGGCTTGCTCCTGCCGTCGAAACCGGTAAGCGTATCCCTATATCAGGGCAATTTGAAACTGACCCACTACCAATCTTCGCCGCACGCCGGTGAATGATGCGAACGATTCATCATGACAACACCGGTCGCCCGTTGTCAATTTCAACTGAGTCGCGCCGTGCGCCGCCAAGCCGCCGTCAGCCGCACGGTCGTACAATGACCCCTTCATCGAAAAGGAACCGGCCATGACCAATCAGAGTGCCGCCGGCGCCGCCCGGATCGACGGGCGCGTCGCCATCGTGACGGGTGGGACCCAGGGACTCGGCGCAGGGATCGCCGATCTCTTCGTCGACCGCGGGGCCAAGGGTCTCGTGATCTGCGGGCGCAACGCGGACAACGGACGTGCGGTAGCGGAGCGGCTCACCAAGCGCGGCTGTAAGACCGAGTTCGTCCGGGCCGACCTCAGCGTCGTGTCGGACTGCCGAAAAGTGGTGGCGGCCGCCGATGCCGCCTTCGGGCGGGTCGACATTCTGGTGAACGTCGCCGGCCTCACCGACCGTGGCACGATCTGGGATACGTCGCCGGAGCTGTTCGACGACATGTTCGCGGTCAACGTGCGTGCCCCGTTCTTTCTCATGCAGGACAGCCTGAAGATCATGCGCCGCGAAAGCATCCGAGGCAGCGTCGTCAACATCCTCAGCATGTCGGCGCACGGCGGCCAATCGTTCATCAGCGCTTACTGCGGATCGAAAGGCGCGCTCGCCACCCTCACCAAGAACGTAGCGTTCGGCGTGATGCGCCATGGCATCCGCGTCAACGGCCTGTGCATCGGCTGGATGGACACGCCGGGCGAGGATCGCATCATGCGTCTGTACCACGGTGCGCAGGATGGCTGGAAAGACGAAGCGGAGGCGAAGCTGCCCACCGGACGGCTGCTGAAGGTCGACGAGGTCGCGCGCGCGGTGACGTTTCTCGCGTCGGACGAGTCCGGGTTGATGACCGGATCGATCATCGATTTCGACCAGTCCATCGTGGGGTGCTACGAATCCGCTCCGCAGCCCGCGCTGCTCGCGTGAAGCCCGCCTGAGCCGGCTCTAGCTTCGCAAACCACCCCGTCGCCTTCGGCGCCACCCCTCCTTGAAAAAGGAGGGGAGAAAAGATCTTTCCCCTCCTGCCCGAGGAGGGGTGCCTGCGCAGCAGGCGGGGTGGTGGGAGTCTGCGTCGGCAATCAGCTCACTCTTTCACCTCCGCACCCCTGTCCGCTACGCCGAGAAACGTCGTGATCTCATCCCGCCGCTTCATCGCATCGTTGTATCCCAGCCGCATGAGCGCCTGCGTGTAGGGTTGCTCGAACAACAGATAGCTCGCCAGATTGGCGCCGGAGCGGCCCATGGCGCCGATGCCGCGGAACAGCATACGAATCGACCGCGGCAGCGCGTGTGTGTGCCGCGCGGCGATGGCCTCCAGCGGCTCGCTGGGCAGCATGATCAGCACATCGACACGGTGCAGGGGCAACCCGCCCGCCTGCCTCAACTCCTGCGGGATCAAGCTGATGGTGTGGTTGATGCGCTGCAGTCGCTCGAGGTCGGTCTCGAGCTGGTCCAGAAAGATGCTGTTGAGGGCGTGACCGGCAATTTGCGCCACCGACGGGTAGCCGGCGCTCTTGAGCCTCTCCAGCGGCGCGCCCATGGGCCTCCCTGTGCCGATCACCAGCAGCCGCTCCGCGCCCAGATGCAGAGCCGGACTGAGCGGCGCGATCTGACGCATGGAGCCGTCGCCGAAGTACTCGCGATCGATCTGCACCGCCGGAAAGATGAACGGCAGCGCCGACGAGGCCATCAGGTGTTCGAGCTCGACCGCAGTGAACATCCCGACACGGCGCGCACGGCGCCAGCCCGAGAGCCCCGGCGCACCTTGGCAGAAACTCACCGATTCGCCGGATGTGTAGCCGGACGCCGTCACGCTCAGCGCCTTCAAGTACCCGGCGTTTATGCACAGCTGGATGCCGGATAAATCCAGGCGGGAGGCGAGCAACTGCGCCAGCGGCGCATTGTCCAGCAGCGAGGTCGGGTTGTTGCGGCCCAGCCCGCCCACCAGCAAGGTTGCGAGCCAGCGCGCACCGGTAAGCATCACGCTCAACGCATCCGAGCGATAGACCTGATGGGTGCGGAACTCTTTCCAGACCCGCGCGAGCAACTGCACGGTGCGCCGGAAGTCGTTGGCGCCGGCCGCCACGCCCGCGGCGTTGATCGCGCCTGCGGAGGTGCCGCAGATGATGGGGAAGGGACTGGGCGAGCCGGGTGGCAGCAGGCGTGCCACCGCCCGCAGCACGCCAATCTGGTACGCCGCACGCGCACCGCCGCCGGTCAGTACGAGGCCGGTCTGCGACTGTTCAAGGATCTTGACCGGTCCCACCATGGCTCTGCCCCGACGGCTCAGTGCGGACGGGACAGCTGCACCTCAGCTCGCGGCGCGCGGCCGGTCGGCTACTTTTCCTCGGCTCCGTCGAGGCTCTCACCGAGCTGCACGCGCACCAGCTCGAGCGCGTCGCCCAAGGTCTCCTCCGGCAGCCCGTTGATGATTGTCGACAGGATCTCGGCGGCCTCGTAGGTGGATTCTGGCAACGTATGGCTGTCGAGCTTGGCCACGAAGATCGCCGCCGCGCCGGTCGAGCGCAGGAGATTCGCGCGCTCCGCCATCAGCAGCTCGATCTCCGAGCGCAGCATCTCGAGCTCCTGTTCGCGTTGGATGTCGGACTGCCGTCTGCCTCTGTGATCGGTGCGTCGTTCGGAGTCTTGCGTCATGCCTGCCTCCTTTTCCT
Organism: Gammaproteobacteria bacterium; assembly: GCA_041487115.1. Lineage (GTDB taxonomy): Bacteria > Pseudomonadota > Gammaproteobacteria > Burkholderiales > SHXO01 > SHXO01. Next base: position 19,797 of record JBGPMS010000007.1, on the reverse strand, counting down.
TTGTCCATGGCGCCGCGTGCCGTCTCAACCGGCAGCGGCGCCTGTTGTCTTGTCGATCGCCACGCTCACCGGCGTCGGCTCGAGCAGCCTGGCGAGCTCAGCAGGACTCATGCCCACCAGGTAGCCACGTTTGCCGCCGTTGATGTAGATGCGCGGCAACTCGAGGATGGTACGCTCGATATACGCCGGCATGGGCTTGCGCGTGCCGAAAGGCGAGGTACCCCCCACCACGTATCCCGTATGCCGGTTTGCCGTCTCCGGGCTGCAGGGAGAGATCGTCTTTACGCCAATCGAGCGCGCCAGCTCCTTGGTCGATACCTGCCTGTCGCCATGCATGAGCACGAGCAGCGGATTGCCCTCGTCATCCTCCATCACTAACGTCTTCACGACGCTGTGCTCGTCCACGTTCAACGCGCGCGCCGACACCGCGGTGCCGCCCTTCTCCTCGTATTCGTAGAGGTGGTCGGTGTACTCGACGCCTGCCGCGCGCAGCTGGCGCACGGCGGGCGTGACGGGGGCTTTCTCCTTGCTCATCTTCCCCCGGGTGAAGACAGAAGTCTCGACCTGAGTTGGCAGCGAACCAGCCCGGGTTTCATCCTTCACCCTTCACGTTAGCCCTCACCCCGCAGCGCGCGGTACAACGTGTGCAGCATTCCAGCTGTGGCGCCCCAGATGTAGTGCCCCTGGTAGGGCATGGCGTAGTAGTTGCGGAGCCGCCCGTTGATCTCGTCGCTGTGGCGCTCGTGGTTGGCCGGGTCCAGGAGGAAGGCCAACGGCACCTCGAACACATCAGCGACTTCGAAGGGATCGGGCGTCAGCTCGATGGGCGGCTCGATCCAGCCAACCACGGGGGTCACGCGGAAACCGGTCGGTATGTCCCAGTCCGGCAGCGCGCCGATGATCTGCACGGCGCTCGCGGCAATTCCCGTCTCCTCGGCCGCTTCGCGCAAGGCGGTCGCTACGCGGTCGGCATCGCCTTCGTCCACGCGGCCACCCGGGAAGCTGATCTGGCCGGCGTGGTCGTGGAGGTGGCTAGTGCGCTGCGTCAGCAGCACGGTCACCCCCTGCGGCTGGTTGACCAGCGGGACGAGCACCGCTGCCGGCACGACCTCACGGCCGGGAGGATGCGCGTAGCGCAGGAAGTCGGGATCGTCAGCGAACAGCGCCGGACGGCGCAGCCGCTCGAAGATCCAGTCTCGAGTCAGAGGTGGAGACAGCGTGAGGGCCACGTCGGAGCACAAGCAACAATGCTTGCTATTCTACGCGCCGGCCGCCTTCAGTGCCGCTGTCGCCCCGCCCCGACGCCCAAATCGCCAGCCTAGAGTGTAGAATCCTGGCGTCATCCTGAAGCGGGATGAACCGTTCTGGCGCCAGGGAGCCTCAAACGTAAGGAGGCGTTCCCTGCCGACCCGACCCACCAACCGTACGGAGGAGCCAATGAAAATCCGCAACCTGATCGCTGCCCTGGCCTTCGCCATCACCAGCAGTGCCGCGTTCGCCATGCACTGCCCGCTGGACATGAAAGCCATCGACGAGGCTCTGGCCAAGAAGCCGAACATCAGCGCCGAGCAGTTGGCCGAAGTGAAGAAATACCGGGCGGAAGGCGAGGCCCTGCACAAGGCCGGCAAGCACCAGGAATCGGTCGACACCCTGGCCAAGGCCAAGAAGATCCTCGGTATCCAGTAACGCTGCCGCTGCAAAGAAAAGCCCCGCGCATGCGGGGCTTTTTTGTTCACCTCGCGGCCAGCCAGCGAGGCGTACTACGGCCGCGGCCGGTACTCAGGGATTTGCCGTAGCGGCCCGCCTCGCCGCTGGCCGACTCTGTTGCCGGGAGTCGCGGCTACGGCAAGCGATATTCGAACTGCTGAGTGCACACCCACTGTCCGTTCGCGCTCACGGGCTTGCACTGGAACGGCACCCTGCCCTGGATGCCCGTGAACTTACCGGTGCCGCCGGTGATCTGGTTCATCCCGCTAAACTGGTTCGACGGCGGGAGCGTGCCGGTCCAGTCGGTGAAAATCTTGTCGCCGTCCGCATCTCCCCACGAGCACTGACCGCGCGCCGACATGGTGCCGTCGACGATCTCGAACGTGTATGGGCACAGCGCCGGGCCCAGGTGAAGCGGTCCGGACCCTTTGTCGTTGAAGATCACACCCCAGAAGTTGCCTGATCCGTAGGTTCGGTTGGCGGCAGCGGGCGCCGTCTCACCGATCGATTTCCAGCCGGTGTGCACGGTAAAGGTTCCGGATTTCGGCATCTGCTCCGCCCGTATCGGGGCGCAGGGAGCGAGCAACGAGATCCCGGAAATAACAACGACTGCAACCGATGCTTTGCGCATAACCCCTCCGTGTGCGTTGGCTCGATGCACCAGCCTGCTGGCGGGCGCACTGCATGCACAGCGAGCCATCTCGCTGTTCAACGCCAAGGCTAAGGCAGCCGGCCCTACAAAATGCCTACAGCGGGCGCTACAGAACTGGGGAAAGAGGGGGTGAAGGGAGCCAGCCGGGGGTTCTCGCACGCGAGCCTAGCTCGGACGCGTACCCTGGATTGCGCGCCCCAGAGCTTCGGTCTCCGTACCGGGCCTGCGCCCAGTTGTGCGGGCGAGAGCACCCAGGCACCGCCGGTAGGCGTCTTCAGCCTCGGCGCGGCGCCCGGTCTGCTGGTAACAAGCGATCAGGCGCTGGTAGAACGCCTCGGATGCGTGGTCGAACTCGAGGCCACGCCAGCACAACGCAATGGCCCGGTCGTAATCGCGGGCATCCTCCAGCACCTTGCCGAGAACCGACACCAGGCGCAAAAACCGGGCGCGAAGACGGTTGCGCGGCGCACTCAGCCAAGGCAGCTCCGTGTCCTGCGGCAGCAGATCACCTCGATAGAGGTCGATGAGGGCGTCGGCGGTCGCCTGCACCGAGCTCAACTTCGGCTCGCTTCGCAACAACAGCTCGGCATCGCCGCCAAGACGATCGAAGGCGAGCACGTCTATCCAGCACAGCCCTGGATCGATACCGACCTTCCCTTGGCGCAGGGTCACCGCGCGCTCGCTCCCAAGCTGCTTCCGTAGCCTGTGCAGGTTGATCTGCAACGATTTCTGGGCAGCGTCCCCCTCCGCGTCCGGCCATAGCAGGTCCGTCAGCTGACCTGCTTCGACATCCTGCCCGCCGCAGGCCACAATCGCCTTCAGCACTTCCAACGGCTTGCGCGTGCCCACCCGGCTGATATCGATGGCCACGCCGTCACGGATCAATCCGAATCCGCCCAGGGCCGTGAGCTGCAGCGGACGCGGCCAGTCCCTGCGGGGCCGATATGGCGCGGCATATCCGTAACGGCGCACAACGTCGCGCACGTAGTCGGGGTCGATGCCTGCCGCGAGCGCGTCGGCGAAGACAGCGGGAAGCGTATCGGGCGCCCAGCGAAACCAATACGAATAGTTGGTCTTCTGCGCCTGCCGCAACCCCTCCCGCGCGAGCTCGCGGCCGCGCACCTGATCGCCCTGCCGAAGACTGATGCTCGCCTCGATCAGCAGCAGTTCGGAGCTGAAATGGTCGAGTACCGTCGCGTCGAACAAAGCAGCCGCGTTCGTGATTGCACTCAAGGCATCATCGAAACGCTCCCGACGCACGAGGACGTGCGCGAGAAGCACCTGGGACAGCCCCTCCACATAGATCATCCCTGTCTCTGCCGCGACCCTGAGGGCGAGATCGGCCTCCCGGTGGCTGACTTCGAGGTCGCCCTGCCGCAGCGCCATCACGCTGCGCGAATAGTGCAGATACCAGAAGTCGAAGCGGCGATGGGGCTTGACGACCCGCACCAGAGCGCGGATACACTCGTCGGCTGCGGCCAGATCGCTGCGCGAGAAGGCAACCAGGCTCTTGAAGAAGTAGATGAGCGCATCGGCCGCATGCAGGCCGCCCAGTCCATGCCGATCCGCGATGTCGCGCGCCTCGTTCAGCGCACTGACCGCATCGTCGTATTCACCGATATGGAAGGCGTAGTAGCCTAGGCGCGCGCGCCACCAGAGCTGGTTCAGCGGGGTCAGTTCGCGATCGTTCGCCAGCGGCCGGATCAAGCCGAGGATCCGCTCCGCCAACGCGTAGTCGGATGCGAAGTAGCAGTAGCCCAGCAGGAACGTTGCTGCAGTGACCTTCCGGTTGACCTCTGCCGCCGAGTCGAGGAGACGGGTCACGTGCTCGACCAGGCGCGGGAGCAGCGGGTTGCCGGGCGCGCGATAGGACAAGGCGATGAGGAGCGCGGAGTGCACGCGCAGCTCATCGTCCAGCGAGGGAAACGCCGGCGCGGGGTCCAGCCGCTCGGCGATGACCGTGATCCACGGGTCCATGGGCCGGAACGTCGCCCATTCGAAATACCAGGTCTCTATAACCCCGGACGCCGCCAGCAGTTGCCCGAGGCGATCATCGTCTTCGTTCATCCCCTGAAAGCAGCGCTCCAACAAGCTGCGCGCCTCGGTCTGGTTGACCGGGATGAGCGATGTCCCCCACCAGTAGAGCAGCCAAGGTGCGCCCTGGACGTACCCGGCGGGCAAGGCACGCATCCAGCCGCCCAGGGTCTGCCAGCGACCGGATGCCAGCAACCGGCCCGCCTCGCGCAGGATGAGCTGGGTGGCGGCGTCGTAGTCGCGGGCCTGCAGGTAAAGGCCCACCGCGGACTCGATCTCACCCGCCGACGCCAGCAGCCCGGCCGCGCGCTGATTGTGCGCCTCCACCTCCTCGCGCGACCAGAGCTCTCCCGCCCGCCGCAACAGGAACTCACGGAACAGCGAGTGGTACACGTAGGAGAGCTCGAATTCATTACGCCGATAGGTAAAGTAGTGACGGCGATACAACTCTTCGAGCAGGACGCCGGCCTTGGGGTTGTCCGTGATCTGCTCGGCGAAGCCGACGGTAATCAGCCCGCTGCAGGCCGTGCGCAGCAGAAGCTCTTGCAGCTCGGGCGACGCGCGGTTGAAGATTTCGCCAGCGAAGTAGTTGAACACCGTGCCCGCTGTGTCGGAAGCCCGGGATAGCTCGATCTGGCCGGTCCGCTTGACGTGCTCGAGCATGAGCGTGACGCCCGCGGCCCATCCATCGGAGCGCGCGTGCAGTTCGCGCAGGGCCGGTTCGTCCAGCGAGAAGCGAGTCTGGGCGATGCGCCGAACCTCGTCCAACGACAGCCGCAAGTGGCCCCAGTCGAGCAGACCCATGTGCTCGTTGACCACGAAGCGCGCGAAATCGGGCGGCGGGTCAGCGCGACTGCACAGAATCACGTTCACATGGTCAGGGATCTCCGCGAGACCTTCACGGACGAGCGTGACGAAAGCGGAATCCTCGGGTGCATCCTGGAAGTTGTCGAACACCACGACTCCCGGCGCCTCGAGACGCGCATACAGGTGGCGGAAGAAGCGGCGCGAAAACCCCGGCAGGTCCGACATGTACTCCGGTGCCAGCAACTCGAGCGGCAGCTCGTCGCTGGGTGCGGCTTCGTCGGCCGCCAACCGCAGGTAATAGAAGAACGTCGCCGCGTCGGCGTCGCCGGCGTCGACCTGATACCAGATGCCGGAGATCTCGCGCGCTTCGAGGTAGCTGGCAACCAGTGTGGTCTTGCCAGCCCCGGGTGGGCCGATGACCGCTATGACCGGCCGCTCGACCAGGCGATCGAGCTCCGCGAACAGCCGCTCCCGCGGCAGCGGCGCTGACAGGCGCGGCCGGCTGAGCTTGGCAAGTGTGGCCCTTTGTCTCACGGGACGTTCCCTGTGGCGCATCCTCGAGGGGGAACGCGCATCGCCCCAAGACGATCAAGCCCTTACGGCGGCAGATTGCAGATTATAGAGAGAAGTGGCCGCCTCCACCGAGCGAAGCGACATTGCACCGCGTACCCGCTTCAAAGGCCGCTGCGTATGGACCTCAACCGGGCTTCGGTCACCTCGTCCAGCGCAGAACCTGCAGGGCGCAAATCGCGCGTCTCAGGCGGTGACCGGGTCGCCGACTCGAACGATACCGCCGCGGACCACGACCGCTGTGATCCCGCCATGACCGCGCATGGCGTTGAAGCCGCCGGTACCGAGCGCCTCTCCCATGCGCGAGCAAGGCGCACAGCGCCCGGTACCGAGCAGCACCGCCGCGCCGATGCGGAACTCCCTGTCGGCGAGCGCCAGCAGGTTGATGCCCGACACCATCAAATTTCTGCGCGACAGCGCGGGATCCACGGTGTCGCGTCCCAGGACGCGCGCCACCGCCATCAGGTCCTCGGCCTGGATCAGCGTGACCTGGCGCTTGCTACCCGGCCTGATCGCACGGTGATCTCCCGTGAGCCCGCGGTCCTGGATCACCTCGGTCACATCGACCGCCTCCACCGCCGCGCGGGAGCGCGGGCGCAGTCCGATCCACTCCAGCCTGCCCGGACGCGGGAAGCGGTACAGCAGGGCGATTTCAGCTTCGTCGAGGTCTTCGTCCAGAGCTTGGCTCCACTCTTACCAGGCGATCGCCGCACGGTCGCGGAACAAGCCGCGAGCTACTGCACGGTGCGCTGCGTGCCGAGCAGCTCCTCGATCGCCGCGCGGGCGGCCTCTAAATGGGGATTGACGCGAAGGGCGCTGCGGAAGACGAATACCGCGGACTCGATGTCGCCGCACGTGCGGAAAATCTCCGCCAAGCCGCACAGCGCACCAAAATGGCGCGGCTCCAACTCCAACGTGCGATGGATGTCGTGAACGCTTTCTTCGTCACGCTGCTGCAAATAATACAACGTCGCGCGCTTGTTCCAGGCCTCGGCGAAGTCCGGGCAGGCGCGCACCAGATTGGTCAGCCGCGTCTCGGCGATGTCGTACAGGTGGTTGGCGATGTCGGTCGCGGTTCTCTCGAGCGCTGCCGCCGCGAGACGGTGCGGATGATGCATCCAGAGTTGCCAGATCTGGTCCTCCACCTCCTCCGCAGCGCAGCTGGGTGCGGCAAGATTGTGGAACAACTGGTCGAGGCGGGACGGCAAAGCCACGGCGGGACGCCGCGCGCCTAGGGTAGAGACAAGTCTGAGCGTGTCGCCGTACATCGCGAACTCCTTCGCCAAACACGACTCTAGTCTAAGCAAAGTAGATGCCCGGCGGAAGGGGCGGAGGGACGCTGGTCAAGACCCGAGCTAGCCCGGCTACCTCGCCCCGCGCCGGACTGTCCACCGAAGCGGGCTCGCCGTGAGGTTCATCAGACGCGGCGGGTGACGAAGAAGATCGCGGGCGCTTTAGCGCTCCGCCGCGTAGATACCGATTTCGGCGCGGAGGCGTGCGACCCGCTCGACACTAGCCGCAGCGTTGTAAAAAGGCTCCGGCGCCAGTGGCAAGCCCACGCGCCGTGACTCCTCGACCAGGATCTCGAGGTATTCCTGCATATGGCTGGCGGTGAAGTCGTTCGTATCGTGGAAGGTGACTACGACTGGCACTACACCGTCCACGACGGGCAATCGGTCCTCTTGGATGGCGCGCCGCACCTCCGCCAGCTTGGAATGAAAGTGGCTGCGGCGCCGCAGGCTGATGTGCCAGCCCCAGATCTTTCCATCCCGCGCGCTGATGTCCGTGAGCAGCATCGCCAGGCCATGCGCCTGGTACACGGATTGAGTGCGTGCGTCGTACTGCCAGTACGGCGGCCGGACCAAGGTGGGATCGTGGCCCGTCAGTGCGCGGATGTCGGCGGCGCCGTCGTTCAACGACTGGTCCAGCTCGACAGGAGAAAGCCAGCGGTGATTCTTGTGACCGCGCGCCGACCCGCTATGCAGCGCGATCACATGCCCTTCATCCCGGGTACGCCGGAGGAGCTCCTGCCCTCGAGGGGTGCCGCCCGCGGTCGGGCTGCGCGTCTGCACGAAGAACACGGCCTTGATACCGAGCTGCACCGAGTTGCTGGCGAGCTGATCGAGGATCGCGGTGGTGGGGTTGTAGGGTTGCTGAAGGCTGGGGCCGTCATCGAACGTCAACACGAAGCGGGCCGGATGCGGCACCGCCGCCGCAGGGGCAGAGTCGCGAGCCGGCGGACTCTGGCAGCTCGACAGCACCACCGACAGGGCCAGCACCCCGCAGCGCGCCAGAAGCCGGCGGCGTCTCATGCGAGGTTCGATTGTTGCGCTTCGAACACGGTATGAGCAGGTCCGCGAGCGAATAGGATCGGCCGCCTCTTCCGCCTACGAGACGGCGCCGGTTTCCTTGCGGCACACGAGCAGGACTTCGTCTACCTGCTGCGTATCGATCATGCCGGGGGAGAACGCGAGTCTCTTGCCGAAGCGTGCCCAGAGCGGCAGCAGGCGGTTGTACCACCACATTGCCCGTTCGCGCTGATGGATGAGACACCAGACCCCGATACCGGCCAGGCGCGACGATCGCGGCCGCATGCCGAAGACGGCGCTGCGCTCGACTGCAAGCCCGTTGGCTGTGAGCTTCGCGAGCAGTTGCTCGGGCTCGTAGCGGCGCCGGTGCCCGACGAAATCGTCGAACGCCGACCAGCGCGAGGTATGCAGCGGCGTCGAGACAAGCAGCGTCGCACCCGGCGCAGCAACGCGGGACAGCTCGGACCAGGCAAGATCGTCGTCGTCGACATGTTCCACGATGTCGAGCGCACACACCAGGTCGAACGCACCGCAGCCAAACGGGAGCGACGAGATGGGGCCCAGCACGACGCTTGCCCCGCGCTGGCGCAGTCTCGCGAGCGCGGGCACGCTGATGTCGACAAAGTGCGTTCCCTCGATCGGTAGGCGCGGCCGTAGCCCCGGCGCGACTTCCAGCCGGCGCTGCGACTGCGCGACCAGAGAGCACACCAGCGGCCAGGTATTGAAGCGTTCGGGCTCCACCAAACGCGCGTCGGTCCACATCGCATCGTAGAAGCGACGGTTGACATCCAGTAGCTGGGCGTCGGTGCGCGCGTGCGGTGTCGATCGGGTCATGGCACCGTCACTCTAACAGGGTGCAGCGCCGCGGGTCGGTCCTGGCCTGGCTGCACGGAAGCGTTGGATCCCTGGACTTACGTGCGCCTGCGTGCAGAGCGAACGGGTTCGGCGCCTCGCGCTAACGCGTTCAGCCCTGTCTCGCACCGGACGTGCGGAGTATCATTCGCAAGCCCACACCCTACGCGAGTAGCAACGCAAGTCATTGGCATCGGCGGCGGACTTTGACGGCAGAGATGCTCCAGGACGAGAGCCCTGTGACCGACTGACAAAGGCGATATCCCATGGAATCCTTGGACGCACGTATCCCGTATTCGGCATGTCCTCTGTGCGACGCCCCCCAAAGCGTTGAGGTCGTGATTGCCGATTGCTCGGAAAATCAGAGTTACAAGCCGCCGCTACCGAAGACCATGCGTTGGCTCGAATGCCAGAAGTGCAGCCATGTGTTCGTTGACGGTTACTTTGGACCCGCCGCCCTCGAGATTCTCTTTTCCAGCACGCTGGAGGCACAAGTTCCGGGTTACGATGTCGAGAACCAGCGCTACGTCTGGTCGCGCGTGCTTGACACAGTGAGCGGGCTGCGCTCGTCCCTGGGAGGTCGTTGGCTCGATGTGGGGTTCGGCAACGGCTCGCTGCTGACTACGGCCGCCGAGTTCGGCTACGAGGTCGTGGGCCTCGACCTGCGCGAAGAGAGCGTTCGGCTGCTGCGTGCAGTCGGCTTCGAGGGACACGCGGTCGGGCTCGACGAGTACCAGGCGAGCGAGCCGTTCGATGTCATCTCCATGGCGGATGTGCTCGAGCACATGTCCTTCCCCAAGCCGGCGCTGCACCACGCCTGGGATCTTTTGCAGCCCGACGGGCTCTTGTTCCTCTCGATGCCGAACGCCGATTCGTTCGTATGGCAGATATCGAACGGGAACGGTACCAATCCGTACTGGGGCGAGATCGAGCACTACCACAACTTCGGCCGCAAACGGCTTTACGCCCTTCTCGATGAATGCGGCTTTCAGGCCGTTCGCTACGGAATCAGCATCCGCTACCGCGCGTGCATGGAAGTGATTGCCAAGAAGCGTGCTTCGCGCTGAGGCGCTCGCCTGCCTGCATCGTCGGGGCGCACATAGTTAGGCGGCGTAGCGCGGATAGCGGGCACTCGCCGGTGTCGCCAGGCACACGCGCTCCTGGCAAAATTATCCTCAGCCGGTAGGGATAGATACCCGGCAGGAACGGTCTAACCCGATCTTCTGCAGGTCTTGCGCGAGGTTCTATGGTTGGCAGCCTGATGCACCACGACGCGAGCGCCGACGCGAAGTTTGCGTGGGGCGCACTCGCGCGCAAATGTTTGAACGAGCGACAGGTCGTGCTTCAACTCTGCGGGCAACGTACACTTTCCCAGGTTTTGCATCAACCTGTTAGCCGATTTCAGCGCTGGGTTGTCTTAGGCTTCGCCGCGGCGGCAATGGCCAATGCTGCTGCGCAAGATCAGGCCCCGTTGCCCGTTCCTGGTCCCCCGGCCCAACCGGTGCTCGCCCAGCCTCTGCCACAAGATCAGCTCGACGCCCTGTTGGCCCCGATCGCGCTGTATCCCGATCAGTTGCTGGCGCAAGTGCTGATGGCGGCGACCTATCCGCTGGAGGTGGTGCAAGCGGCGCGCTGGGTCCAGCAGAATCCGTCGGTCCAAGGCGAAGCTCTCGATCGGGCTCTGCAAGACAAGAACTGGGATCCGAGCGTGCTCTCGCTCGCTGCGTTTCCGCAGGTGCTCACGATGATGAATGACAAGCTCGAGTGGACGCAGCAACTGGGCGACGCGTTTCTCGCCAATCAGGCCCAGGTCATGGACACCGTGCAGAACCTGCGTGCCAGAGCGCAAGAGGCGGGGAACCTCCGCAGTACGCCCCAGCAGACGGTGGTCCAGGAGCAACAAACCATCTACATCGAACCAGCGCAGCCGCAGGTGGTCTACGTGCCGGTCTACGACCCCGTCGTGGTCTATGGTCCCTGGTGGGTGCCGGCCTACCGGCCGTGGTACTGGTATCCGCCTCCGATTTACGGCTACCCACCCCGTCCGGTTGGCGCTGTCGTGACCGTCGGCATTGTCTGGGGCTTCGGCTGGGCCATCACCGCCAACGACTGGGGCTGGGCCACTCCGTCCTGGCGCCGGGGCGAAAGCAGCATCCACGTCACGATCACCAACGACAACCATTATCTGAATCGCCCGCAATATCGCGAGCGCTGGCGCGATGGCCGCTGGGATCATGTCCCCGAGCATCGCAAGGGCGTGGCCTATCGCGATCCGGTCGCGCGCGATCGATACGTCGGAACCAGCAATGCGGCGATCCAGGCACGCGAGCCTTATCGTGGCCGCGACCTTCCGCGGCCAGCTCCGGCGGTCGACCGCCCTGGTCCGCAGCCGCAAGCGCGCCCAGTGCAGCCGGGTCAGCAACCCGACGCGCACCCACGGCCGCCGACTCAACAACCCGACGCGCGCCCGATGCCACAGACGCAGCAACCCGATGCGCGCCCAAGGCCGCAGACGCAGCAACCCGACGCGCGCCCAAGGCCGCAGACGCAGCAACCCGATGCGCGCCCGATGCCGCAAACCCAACAACCGAGCCCGCGCCCGATGCCGCAGACTGAGCAACCGGCGCCGCGTCCAATGCCACAGCCGCAACAACCAGTCGCCCGTCCGATGCCGCAGCAGCCGATGACGCGCCCGATGCCTCAGCCAGCGCCCGTCGCCCAGCATCCCCCGCCACCGTCTGCGCTGACCCCGCAATCCCGTGGCGAAGTGCAAAGGGATTCCAGTCGCGGCCAGGCGAGCCGTGAGTCGATGCATGGCAGACCGCAGGGAGGTCAACGATGAGTGCGCGGTTGGATTGCTCATCGCGAATCGCGAGCATGTTGACGACGCCCGTCCGCCATACGTTGACGATCATTGTCGCTTGCGCGAGCCTCATCTGTTCGCCGGCGCCTCGAGCGCAGACGACAGCGGCCCCCGCAACGCCCGGCGCACCAGCAGTCACCAAGAAAAGCCCGCATCCCCAGCGGACCTTCGCCACCCCTGAAGACGCAGCCGGTGCGCTCGTCGAAGCCTTCCGGTCGGAAGATCCAAAGCAGATCCATGCCGTGCTCGGGCCAGGCAGCGGCAAGCTGATCCGGTCCGGCGATCCCGTGGAAGACGCGGCGCGGCGTGCGCGCTTCATCGCCGCTTACGACAAGGCCGTGAAATTCGAATCCGTCGGCGACGGCAAAGCGACGCTGTTGATAGGGCCCGAGGAGTGGCCGTTCCCGTTCCCGTTGCTGCAAACAGCAGCCGGCTGGCGGTTCGACGTGAAGTCGGGCGCCGAAGAGATTCTCAATCGTCGCATCGGCCGCAACGAACGCTCGGCGATCCAGGTGTGCCTGGCGTATGTCGACGCGCAACGCGAATACGCGATGAAGGATCGGGACGACAACGGGCTGCTGGAATATGCGCAAAAGCTCATCAGCACGCCCGGCATGCGCGACGGCTTGTATTGGGCTGCGGGGGACGGCGAACCTCAGAGCCCGCTCGGACCGCTCTCGACGCGCGCCAAGCAACAGGGCTACGGCGATTTCGGAGGAGCGCCGTACCATGGCTACTTCTATCGGATCCTGACGGGGCAGGGCGCGCACGCGTCCGGCGGCGCGTACGACTATTTTGTCGACGGCAAGATGATCGGCGGGTTTGCGCTCGTCGCCTATCCGGCGCGATGGGGTGCGTCCGGCGTCATGACTTTCGTCTGCAGTCATGCCGGCGTCGTCTATGAGAAGAACCTCGGCAAACGCACCACTGCGATCGCGGAGGCTATTACGCTCTACGACCCGGACTCGACGTGGAAGCGGGCCGAGGAGTAAAGAGCGCTTCGACTTCGTGGCTGACGTCACGACGCTGAGCATCATCGAGAAGGCCAGCGGGCGGGTCAGGCTGTTCGATGCCGGCGCGATATCATCGACGGCGCTCAACCTGAATGTTCAGAACGATAGCGAGCGCGGGCTGCTCGGCATCGCCCTGGATCCCGCTCGGACAATGCGCCGGGTGACTTGAACATGTTGCCGGGCGCCGTCTACAGCGACCCTGAGCTTTCCTTCTTGACGCCGATTGCCCCCACGTCGATCCAGTTTCTCTCCGGGTCCGCGTGGGGCCCGAGCTACAACGATGCCGTCGTGGTGGGAGACAACAACACCGGGCGGCTGTATCTGCTGCGCCTGAATGCGAATCGGACGGGCTTTGTCCTGACAGGAGGCCTCGCCGATCTGGTCGCGGATACCGGCGCGGAAACCGCCTCGCTCGTGTTCGGACGGAATTTCGGTACCGTCACCGACCTGCAGATCGGGCCCGATGGGGCGCTGTACGTGACATCGCTCACCGACGGCAAAGGTGTATCGGATCGCGCCGGTGCCCGAACTGCAAGCCTGGGCGATGCTCGCGGTGGGGCTCATACTCGTTTCCATACTCGGATGGCGACGCGGCAAGCAGCGATTGAGCTTGGCGTAGGCGGCTAGCGGTACCCCGTCGTCATTCCGGGCACGGCGCGCAAGCGACGCGGCCCGGAATCGGTCTGCGATTCGCCTCTGTCCAGCACACATAAAGGGCAGAAGCTAAAACTTGTAGTAGACGCTCAGGCCGAACACGTCCACGTCGAATTTGTGGTCGGTGTCGCTGCCATCGGAGATGCGGTAGCGCTCCCATTCTCCACGCACGCCGATGCCTTGCGCTTCCTCCCCTTGTGGGAGAGCGAGGGCGATGGGGCCCTCCTGCCGCGCGGCTCCGTTGTTTTTAAGTCCGCTTTCAGGCGGACATGCACCCCGTTCGCGTAAACGCGAACCTATACTGCACCGCCGCTCTTGAAATCCCCCCTCTCCCCTTGTGGGTGTATGGACCGGGGTCATCATTTACACCTGTTCCGAGACATGGTTTACACCGGCAAGTCGATCTATTCCACGCGGCTTGATGCCCAACCAAGTGCGATTCAGCAACCGAGCCGACGATATGACTTGGCCCGTACTCGCGCGAACGGCCGGATTGGGCCCGAACAAATCCCCGCACTTACGGCACGTTAACGGTGGTAACCGATGGACTGGCGGCACCGGTCAATGTAAGCGCGCCGGCCCCGGACGCGCCTGCTAATGCTCTGCCATTCATCGTTGAGCCGTCGTTGATCGTGACAGTCCTGCCGGCCAGTACGTTTCCATTCCAGGTTGTTCCCGATCCGATTGTCACATCCAGACCGGTCACAAAGTAGACGTTTCTGGCCTGGGCGCCGTTGATCAGTTTGATCTCGGTCCGAAGAAGAAGTGTGCCCGAGTCCACGAAAGAGCTATCTACCTTAAAGATGAAGATAGCGTCCGCATCATTCTGAGCGTCGAGCGTGGCAACCGTACCAGCCGCTAGACCAAGGGCCGCATTATGATAGACGCCTGGGAAAAAGATTTGCCCGCCTAGTTGATCTGCGGTTACAGGACCCTGGGTGTCTACTTCGTTTTGGCCATCGACCCACCCGGCATGCAAGTCGTTGGTGACATTGCTTGCGGTTAAGCCACCGTCGAATGGATCGCCATTGAAGAATATCGACCCGTTCACGGTCATTCCCGTGACGCTCGAATAGGTCTTCAGCAAGCAGGTCTGCGACGCGCCGGCGTTACCGGTGGCATCCGTACAAGTAGCAAGGGGAAACAACGCGACATCCCCATTGATCACGGTAACACCCGTTGAGGTCAGTCCGGCTTGCGACGCAAGCCCGAACGAGCTGGCCAATCCAAGGCCTATCGCGGCGGGAGCTGCAGCGGCGGTAGTTGCTGTCTTGAAGGTCCATGCGTAGGCGCAGCCGAGTGGGGTACCCGTGGCGCTCGTCGCACTCTTGGCAATATTCACCGCGTAAGATGTATTGACTGAAAGCGCTTGTGATGTCGTTAAAGTCGCTACCTTCTGGGTGGCGTCTAAGAGCACCGACACTGGCACGAGGGCCGCTCCGCCCATTGGCGTCAGCGTAAAGGTGTTGGCGTTGATCGTTGCCGGGTTCATCGCCAGACTGAAGGTGGCAGTGATCGATTTGCCGTTGTTATTAACACCACTGGTGCTGGTCGCCACTACCTGGTTGCCACTAGTGGGAGCTGACAAAGTCACCGTGGGTATTGTGGGTCCCGCGGCGGCAGTACATGCCGCGCCTGGGACGATCGGACCCTGTCCGCTGTCTCCGCCTCCACCTCCACCTCCACAGCCCGCCAGAAAAGCGGGCAGCAGTAATGCCATGGACCACGTCAGTGGCTTAACAACGCTCTTGAACCTGTTCATTGGCTTCCTCTCTTTATCCGATTCTTTATCCGATCCCGAAACGCATCCGTGCGATCAACCTACCCCTTGTCGGTGGGGGCGCCGACGGTCTGCACATTTGACTTCGCGAGTATTGCCCTATCCCGCAAGAGGTTCTGTGCGATGACGTACCTACGCGGCATCATTTGTGCATATGCGCTCGCAAACACATCCCAGGCCACGACGAGCGACGCTGGACAGCAGAGCGCAGGGAAGTGGCTGTGGCGCAGGCCGGCAACGATGCCCTGTGCGAAAAGCCGATCGCGTTGAGTGCCGGATCGCACCCCGACTCGGTTGAGCGCAGCATCTTGGGTTGCATGATCGCTCGCGCGCCTGCCCCGGATGCGAACAAATGGTGACGGTTGACAATCGTAGACAATCCGTCCGTCATGACGCCCGGCACCTCGGCCGCGCGGGTCTGCAATCGTCCCTGAGCCGATATTGAAAGTCGGCAGAAAAGCGTACGCTTCTCTATTCTCAAGGGAGATCACGATGCCGTGCGTGCGGACATCCGCGTGCCGGCCTCACGCGTGTGCGCCTTTGCACGCGACTATCGCAGCTTCCGCCCCGACCACCTGATTCCGGAGGATGCGTTCCCCGGCACGGTGGCCGTTGCGCAGCGCGCTCACCGCATTGCTCGGAGCCCAAGGCATCCCCTACGACGCGGTGAAGGCCAGCTTCTCGCCGTACATCGATCTCAATGCGCCGCCGGTCGGGCTGGAAGCCCTGTTCGGCGCCTACCGGCTGGTCCTCACAGGTGTGCTGACGGTGGCATACGTGCAGGAGGGGTTGTCGGCCGCCGACGCTGCGGCCAAGGCCGCCGGCAAAATCTCCGGCAACCTCGACGCAACCGTGGTGAACGCTCTGCTGTTCAGCTACAACGCCGATCCCGCCACCAGCCCGAAGCTGCCTTTGCTCGACGCCGCTCTGCTCGCCACCCTGGATCGCGGCATCCCGTTCGCCATACTCGGGAAGACAGCGCTGTTCTCCTCGCTGGGATCGCGCTACTTCGTCGTCAAGCCGACGTTCGACCTGTACGCCGCCTACCGGACGCTGCTGCTGCGCGATCCTCAGGCGGAGAACGCGTATGGCGATGCTCAACTCCAATGGCTCGAGAGCGCGCTGAAGCAAACCGACGCGCGTTGGAAGGTGGTCGTCAACTCCACCTCGCTGACCAGCATGATCCTCGACCTCACCGGCGAGGCGCCCGGGCTGCCGCAAGCGATCAAGGACCTGCTGGCGCAACTGCCGGCCCAGTTGCGCAACCGTTTCTATCTCGACGTGGATCAGTTCGACGGCTCCCCCAACTTCCGGAGCCGGCTGCTGCAGCTCTACGGCAGCTTGAGCGACGTGGCCCTGGTCGCGGGCGATATCCACGCCGCCTTCGCCACCGAGCATGCCGGCGGCGTGCGGGAGTTCACTGGTCCGGCCATTTCGTCGTCGGTGATCCGCGGGGGCATACAGAGCTCTGTCCAGTCCGATCCGATCCTGTCACAGGTGCCCTCGCTCGGGGCCTTGTTGGCGCAACTCGACGTGCTGCTCGCCGCGGCCAACGCCGAGATCCGCTACGTCAACACGGCCGTCAACGGCATCGTAGTGTTGGAAGCTTCGAGCAGCAAGCTGGCTGCAACCTGCTATCAGCTCGACGGGGCCGAGGCCACGACGTCCCCCTACACCCGGCCGTGGAAGCTGCTCGGCAAGCTCACCTCGAAGCGCCTCGAAGTGCGCTCGGATACGCTCGCCGACGCGGATGCGGTGCGAGCTGCCGAACGCGTGGTCTGACGCTGAATGTAAGCTTGCTCTTCGAGCGCCCTGAGATGGCCGGCTTCTCCAGCGGTGGCCGCGCTACGACTTCGCAAGTAGGTCCCGCCGGTCCGCAAAGCCGATGCCATTGCCAGCCGACCAGCGCCCGCGCCTAACCAGTCTCAAGACGGATTGATCACGCCTTTGCCGGAAGTCTGCGCATCGAACAACCGATAAGCTTGCTCGGCCTGATCCAGCTTCCAGCGGTGCGTGAACAGGCGATCGACATCGATGCCGCGATCGGCGATGTAACGAGCGCAGTCGGCCTGACCGACGGTCGAGAAGGTCCACGACCCGATCAGCGTCACTTGCCTGCGCAGCAGGTCGTTGCTGACATCCAGGGTAACGGTGTCGCCCTCGCCGACGAAGCACGCCTTGCCCCAGGTCCGCACGCTGCGCACGGCTTGCGCCCGCGCCTGTGGGGAGGACGAGGCGTCGAGCGTCAGATGGGCGCCGAGACCGTGGGTCAGGTCCTTGATCGCCTGCACCGCATTCTCGGTCTTGTTCGGATTGATGAGAGCGTCTGCGCCGAACTCCTTGGCGCGAGCGAGCCGTTCGTCGCTCGTGTCCAGGGCAATGACGCGGGCGCCCATCTCGGCTGCGAGCAGCGTCACGGAGAGTCCGACCGGACCTTGTCCAAAGACGGCGATAGTGTGATCACCTTGCAGATCCAGCCGGTGCAGCGCGCCCCACGCCGTGCCCGTCCCGCACGAGATGGCAGCGCCGGCGTCGAAGGACAATTCATCGGGAAGCGGCACCAGCGTGCGTGCCGGACACTTCATGTAGCGCGCATGAGCGCCGTGACCGGTCGCACCGTAGACTTCGGCGACGCCCTCGACGCAAAGCTGCATCCAGCCGGTCGAACAATGCGCACACACGCCGCAGCCCCGGTAGTGATGCTGCATCACGCGCATGCCGACCCGCGCCTGGTTTTCGGGAACGCCGGCTCCGACCGCCGCAACCACCCCGCACGGCTCGTGTCCCGCGATCACCGGACCGCCGCTGGTCTTGAACCCCAGCGATGCGGCGCCTCCGGACGCGCGATAGTACTTGAGATCGCTGCCGCACATCCCCGAAGCTTTGATCTCCAGCACAACCTCTCCAGGGCCGGGTGTCGGATCGGGAAAATCCCGGATGTCGACCTTACGGTCGCCGGGCAGAACAACCCCCTTCATGGCTTTCTCCTCCTCCCCGCTCGAGAGTCTGTTGTCGGTCAAACGCCCGGTGCGGGAGCCGGGCGGTGCATGGCAGTTTAACCACTTCCCCGGATACGTTCATCGGATTGACACGCGACCTGTTCCAACCTAATCGAAACCAGTTCAGCCCTGCGCCGCTCTGACTCACGTCCGCCTCGAGGGTCACCCCTCGTATTGCAGCACGTGCATGCCCGCATTCCAATCGCTGACGTACAGCAGTCCCTCGGGCGTGACGTACGCATCGCAAGTCTTCGCTGCAAGCGAGACGTTCGGACGCGGGTCGACGAGCCGCGCCGGCGCTGGCGGCACCCAGGATGCGATCTCCTTCGGCGCGAATGCGTCGCTGATGTCGAACACGCGCACCCCGGCATTGTTGTACGTCGCGAAGATGATTTCCTCGCTGCGGAAAGACCCGGGCCGATTCTCGTGCAGGTTATGCGGTCCGAAGGTGCCCAGCGCGCAATAGTCGCGGTCTCGGGGGGTGGGCAGCGTGGAGATCGGCACCGGGTTCTCCGGCGCGCGCACGTCTACGACGAAGGTGTGGAACAGGCCCTTGGCGCATTTCTCCGCGTTGGCCTCGTCGGCCACGATGGCGAGGCCACGACCGGGGAGCGGCAACGGCGTGTGCGTGCCGCCGGGAAAGGGCGGCGACCAGTTGATGTGCGACAGCAGCCTGGGCGCGGCCGGGTCGCTGATATCGTGGATCGTGAACCCGCCGTCGCGCCAGGCGCCATAGCCGCGATCGCCTGCGGTGATCATGTGATGCAGCGCCACACGGCGGCCCTTGGGCAGCACCTGCGTCTCACCGCCCGATCGATGCATGCCGGGCAACCACCAGCGTGACACGATTTCCGGCTTGGCGATGTCTTTCAGGTCGATCACACACGCAATGTGGTCGGTGAAGCCGTCGAAGTGTGCGGAGACGTAGGCGTAGCGCCCGCCCGGCCACCACAACCGGTTGATCCCGAAGCCGGGCATCTCGAGGAAGGCGATCTCCTTCATCTGCGTGGGACGGGAGATGTCGTGGATGCTCAGGCCCGAGCGAAACTTCTTGCGCTTGGTGATGCTGTCGGCGAGCGCGTTCTCGAAGTAGCCGCGCATGTTGTCGTAGGACTGCATGGCGACGATGTTGGCGCCATTGGCGAGCAGCATCAGATCGTCCGCCACTTGCAGGTGATGGGTGCGAGTATTGACTCCCGCGGTGAAGAATCCGACGGGCTTCAACTGGCGCGGGTCCGCGGCGTCGAGAATCGTCACGCCATCGCTGAACATGTGGCCGACATAGACGTGGCCGCGGTTGACCATTACCTGTACGCCGTCGGGGCGCCCGCCCTGATCGCTGTACGACAGGTGCCGGATGCGGCGCCCGATGCCTTGCGGCGGAATCGGCGGGTCCGACGCGGCACTCGGGCCGGGCGGCAGGCACGAGAGCGTCGCGAAACCGAGCAGACGCTTCAAGTGCGCGCGGCGCGTCATGCTAGAGGCCTGTAGCAGTGACTTCGGAAGCATCGCTGAACGCCCCCTCTCCCCTTGTGGGAGAGGGCGGGGGTGAGGGGT
>JBGPMS010000006.1:0-38051 GCA_041487115.1 Gammaproteobacteria bacterium | reverse complement strand
CGAGTCCACGCTGCGCCCGTTGGAGATGATGTCGAACCTGACCTGCGAGCGATCGGCCCAGTTGCGCAAAGCCATCGACAGCGCAGTGAGCAGCAGCAGGTTGAGGTTGACGGCGCTGTCCTGATGGATGGCGTGGAACAGCTGCTCGGTCTCGTGCGGCGGAAGCACCAGGCCCACGGTGCGGGCCTCGCCCTCCAACCCGGTCACGGGCGGATCCGCCGCCGGCCGGCGGGTCGGGATCGGCATGCGCTCGTATCTCGGGATCGTCGCGAGCGCCTGCCGGGCTTCGGGTTCGGACTGCCGCACCACGGACACGAAGTCGGCCATGGCAGCCGCACGCAGCAGCTTGGCGTCGGACTGTCGATACACCGTGGCGAGGTCGTCGACCAGAATGCGCCAGCAGTTCGCATCGACGATCAAGTGGTGCAGCACCCACAGCAGCCGGAAGTCGTTCGGGCCCATGCACACCAGCACGGAGTTGACCAGCGCGGCGCTCGAGAGCTTCACCGTCTCCCGCAACCGGCTCACCTGCTCGTTCAGCCGCGCGCGGCGCAGGAAGAACGGCACCCGGCTCAAGTCCACCACCGGCAATTCGAATGCGGTGCGCGGCTCCACGTGCAGACCGTCCGGCTGATAGGACGCACGCAGCAATGCGTGGTGATTCATCACCGCCCGCATGGCATGGCGCAACCGCGCCAGGTCGGGCTTGTGATCGAAGCCGATGATCATCAGCTGATGCCAGTGGTCCCGATCGACCAGCGGCAGGCGCTGGAAGAACTTGCGCGACATCGGACCGAAGGGCACCACGGCGGCCTCGGGCGTGTCCTCCGCCTGCTGCTCGCTGGTCACGCGCGCCAGCACGCCGCGAATGGTGCGGCCTTGCTGAATGTCCAGCGGGCTGGCGCGGAAGCCGAGCCGCGACAGCACCGACAGATACTGCAAGGTGAGCAGCGAATCGCCGCCGATCAGAAAGAAGTCGTCGTCGATGCCCACGCGATCCAGGCGCAGGATGCGCGCCAGTTCGACGGCCAGGTGCTGTTCGGCCTCGCCGCGAGGCTGGACGTACTCCTGGCCCATCTCGTCGCGGCTCACCTCGCGCAACTCCAGCGCCTTGCGGTCCAGCTTTCCGCTCGCTCCGATGGGCGGGTCGGTGAGATGAACGAACTGGCTCGGGATCATGTACTCGGGGAGCTTCTCGGCCAGCTGTAAGCGCAGCTTCTCGGCCGGAATCTCGCCCCCGCGGCTGACATAGAACGCCACCAGCCGGACCTGATTGGAAGCATCGCGCTTGGTGATCACCGCGCCCTGGTCGATCGCCTCCAGCGCGTTGAGTTGGCTCTCGATTTCGCCCAGCTCGACGCGAAAGCCGCGCAATTTCACCTGGCGATCGGCCCGCCCGCAGATCTCGACCACGCCATCGGCACGCATGATTGCCAGATCGCCGGTGCGGTAGATGATCTCGCCCGGCCCGTCCGACCACGGCGCCCGGATGAAGGCGCGCTCGCTCCGCTCCCGGTCGCCGAGGTAGCCGAGCGCGACGCTCAGTCCACCGGTGTAGAGCATGCCTTTCTCGCCGATAGCGCATGGCTTGAGCGACTCGTTGAGCACATAGAAGCGCTGATTGGCGAGCGGCCAGCCGTAGGGGATGCTCTTCCAGTGCGGCTCGAAGCGCACCACCGGGTAGTAGTAGATGGAGTAGACCGTCGTTTCGGTGGCGCCTCCCATGTTCGCCAGCCGGCTGTTGGGAAAGGCGCGCTGGATGTCCGTCACCAGACTGCGTTGGATGAACTCGCCGCCGAGCATGACCAGCCGCACAGACGAGATCGGTTCGACGTCCTGATCGACCAGCGGCAGCAGCAGCTGGCTCATGCCGGTAGGCGCGGAGTCCCAGATCGTGACCTGCGCGTCGCGCAGCAGCCGCATCATTGCGACCGGGTCGCGCGTCTCCGGTTTGGTGGGCAGGACCAGGGTTCCCCCCGCCAACGCGGTACCGAAGATGTCCCACACGGACAGGTCGAAGCCGTAGGAAGAGAAACAAAAGACGCGGTCTTCGGCGCTGACGTTGAACAGGTTGTTCACGCCGATCAGGGTGTTGACGATGCCCAGGTGGCTCACCATCACGCCCTTCGGCTTGCCGGTCGAACCCGAGGTGTAGATGACGTAGCAGATATCGCCGGGTTCGTTCACCAGGGTCGGGGCGGCGTCGCTGCAGCTCTCGAGCACGCCGGCGTCGTCGACCGGCAGCCCCTGGTGCTTGCCCCGCGACCAGCTGTCGACGCACACCAGCCGCTGCAGGCCGCAATCGCTGAATTGCACGTGCTTGGCATACAGCGTATCGGCGTCGGTCACCACGAACCGGGCGCCGGTGTCGCGCAAGATGCCCTGGATGCGCTCGGCCGGCATGTCGGGTTCCAGCGGCACGTAGGCGCCGCCGGCGCAGATCACACCGTAGAGCGCCACCGGCATGTTCGCCGAACGGTGCATGATGACGGCCACGCGCTCGTTGCGTTGCACGCCATGGCTGCGCAACAGATTGGCCACGCGGTAGGCGCCCTGTCTGTATTGCTCGTAGGTGATGCTGCCCTTGGTCGTCTGTACCGCGACCGCTTCCTGCTCCAGGTCCAGCACCGGATCGAGCAGGCCGGGCAGCGTGTGCGCGGGAGGCAGGTAGGCGTTGGTGGCGTTGTAGTCGGCGAGCAGGCGCCGATGGCGTGGCGGCAGGCGGTCCAGCTCGGCAAAACGGGTGCCGGGCTCGCGCCACATGACCCGATGGAAATGCTGCAGGGTTTCGGGCCAGTCGGCGGCCAGCGTTGCGCCCTGCGCTTCCGCTTGCGCGCGCAACTCGAGCGCGATGGCTGCCGCTGCGTCGCCCCCCGTATCGGGCAGTTGACTGGCCGCAATCTTCCGGCGCCGGGTGTCGCTGGCGCCCGCGGCCACCCAGGCCCAGGCAGACGCGTCATCGCCCGGCTCGATAGCGGCGGCGAGCTCCGACCGTATGCTGTCCACGAGCTGAGCGGGTGTGAGCTGGTCATCCACCCGCAGCTTCAACCGCAGCGTTCGCTCAGGCTGGACGTGGTCGACCTCCAACTCATCCTGGCCGGTGACGATGTGCAACAGATACACCCACGCGGTCAAAGCCCGCAGCTCGTGCGCAGGCGCATCGCCGGGCGGCGCAGCGGGCGCGTGATCCAGCCGGCAGGCAATGCGGATCTCGTCCGGCCGCGCGGCCGCGCCTTTCTTGCAATCGGCCAACAGGCGGTAGGCCACCGCCTTGTCTATCCGCTGCTCCTGAAACAGTTCGAGCACGGTCTCTTGAATACCCATGTCATCAACTCCGGCTGGTCAAAAGGGAAATGATCGGTCAGTTCAAGTCCAGCAAGGCCATCAAGTGCTCGTCCGGCGCTTGCAGCTCGCCGAGACGGGCTTCGCTCATGCCATCGAGCGCCTTGATCAGCCGCCTTACGTCTTCCAGCAAGCCGGCGATCCACTCGGGGGGACAGCCGTGCTCGCGGTACTCCATCCGAAACTGCCAGTTCGCTGCGCCGAACAGGAAGGACACCAGCATCGGCAGCTTGGCGATGGCGGTGCTCACCCCTTCGAGCGCCGCGGCTGCGCCGCCGAACCCAAGCTCGCCCGGCAGCATCTCTTCGTTGACCAGGATGTTGAACGGCATGTCGCGCAGCTTTTGCACCGCCATCACCCGGTTCAGCGGAAAGTCCTGCAGCTCCTGCAGCTCGCCGAGCCGCGTCTTCATGCGCTGCAGTAGCGCGCTGAATCGATCCTGCTCGGACCAGTCGAACGCCACTGGCACGGTATTGACGAACAGGCCTGGAACGGTCTCCAGCGCACGGCGAGAGCGGCCGCTCAGGGTCACGCCGAGGGCGAACTGGTGGGTGTGGCAGCGCTGGCCGATGACGAAACCGAACAGGCTGAGCATCAGCACGAACGGGCTCACGTGCTGCTCCTTGCAGATCGCTTTCAAGATGGCGCTCGGCTGCGCCCCGAGGTCGAGCGCAAACTGGCGGCCGCGCACGTCGTCGCGCTTGCCCGGGGTGTGCGGCAGCTTGGGCGGCGGACGCCGGTTGCGTTCGTCTGCCCAGTAGCGCGCCGCCCTGGCGCCGAACTCCGAGTCCAGCAGCTCGCGCTGCCAGGCAGCGTAGTCGGGATAGGACAGCTCCCCGTCGGTTGCAGCCAGCGGCAGGTCTTGATAGAGCGCGTCCAGCTCGGTCAGGACGCGCACCAGCGTCACGCCGTCGGCGATGGCGTGGTGCAGGCTCAAGGCAAGCCACTCGCGGCCACTATCAGCCGCACGGGCCAGCGCCACCCGCCATAGCGGGCCACGCTCCAGGTCGAAGCTCTGCCGGTGAAAGCGCTGCAGCAGCTCCAAGGCGCGCGCAGTGTCGGCCGCATCGAGCAGATCGAGCTCCGGAGATGGCGCTGCGTCGAGCTGCACCACGCCCTGCTGCTCGACACGCAGACACACGCGCAGCATCGCGTGGCGCTGCGTCAGCTGTGCGACGGCCGTTCGCAGGCGCTGACTGTCGAGCGCGGCGCCCAACGCCAGCGTGAGCGGTATGTTGTTGAGCGGCGTCCCGGGGTGCGCACGATCCAGGAACACCATGCGTGCCTGGGACTCGCTGGCCGGCATGGGAGCTGCGCCGAGCAGATACTTGTGCGCGGGCTCCGGGGTCGAAGGTGCCGCTGCCTGATCGATGCAGCGAGCCATCTGCTCGAGGGTCGGTGCGCGCATCACTTCGGTCAGCGGCAGTTCGCGGCCGAAATGCTCGCGCACCCGATTGACGAGCTGGGCGGCGCTCAACGAGCTCCCGCCGAGCAGCGAGAAGTGATCGGTCCGGCCGACCGTCTCGATGCCCAGCACTTCCACCCACAGTTGGGCCAGACGGCGCTCGGTGTCCGTGAGCGGCGTCTCGTCGGCACCTGGATCGATGGCGGCCTGCCATTGCGGCGGCGGCAGGCGGTTGCGATCCACCTTGCGGTTGGCGCTGAGCGGCCATTCGCTCATGTGCACGTAGGCGCTCGGCACCATGTAAGACGGCAGGCGCTCGCGCAGAAACGCGTCGAGGCGACCGCGCGGCAGCGGCTCGCCGCTGTAGTACCCGACCAGCACCCGCTCGGCGCCCTCGCGAGCGAGCGCGATGACGACTGCCTGATGGATCTGCGGGTGTTGTTCGAGCACCGCTTCGATCTCGCCCAGCTCGATGCGAAAGCCGCGCAGCTTGATCTGGGTGTCGGAGCGTCCGACGAATTCGAGCTCGCCGTCGGTGGCGAGCCGCGCCAGATCGCCACTGCAGTAGAAGCGGCGCGCCGGCGCGCCGTCCGGGGACAGCATGCGAAAGGCGGCAGCGGTCTTGTCCTGGTCCTGCCAGTAACCCTGACTGAGACCCTCGCCGCCGATGTAGAGCGTGCCGGTGACGGTGGCCGGGCAAACCCTGAGGGCCTCGTCCAGCACCCAGATTTCCGTATTCGCAATAGGACGGCCGAGCGGCTGCCAGGCGCGGTGGCGCGCCAGCGCAGGCGGCAACGGATAGGCGCTCGACAAGACCGTGGTCTCGGTCGGCCCGTAGACGTTTACGATGGCCACGTGCGGGCTGTGTTCACGAAAGCGGCGCACGTCTTCGGTCTTGAGCGCTTCGCCGCCGAGGATGAGCAGCCGCAGGCGGCCCAGGCTGTCCTGGCAGCGCTGCGGAACTTCGTTGAGCACGGCCAGATACGCCGGGGTGACGGTCGCCACGTTCACCTGCTGCTCGCGCATGGTGTCGAGGTAGAGGTCCGGCGAGCTGCGGCGCTCGGCGGCCAGCACGTGGATGTGCAGGCCCGCGCACAGGCTGGGCAGGATCTCGGCCATCGACACGTCGAACGAGAAGGGAGCGAACTGGCAGATGGTCTCGCCCGGCTGGTAGGCGAAGCTGCGGGTGACCCACTCGACCAGATTGGTCAGGCAGCGGTGCGTGTTGAGCACGCCCTTGGGCTTGCCGGTCGAGCCGGAGGTGTAGATGAGGTAAGCCGCGTCCGCCGGGGTGCGCGTCCGCCCGGGATGCAGTGGCCAAGTGCCGAGGTTCCGGGCGTGAAAGCACAAGGTGCGATGCCGGTCCAGCAAATCTTCATGCAGCACCGCATCGGGCGTGGTCAGCAGCAGGGAGGCCGCGCCGTCGGCGAGGATCTGCTCGATGCGCTCGCTCGGCAGCGCAGGGTCCAGCGGGATCACCACGGCGGCGAGCTTCAGGCAGGCGAGCAAGGCGATGACGTAGTCGGCCGAGCGGTCGGTCAGCAAGCCGATGTGGTCGCCACGCGCGACGCCCAGCTCCTCGAGCCTCCAGCACAGGGCATCGACGCGTTCGCGCAAAGCGCCGTAGGTATAGCGCGAGACCCGGTCGGAGAGCGCCGGCAGATCGGGGTGCGCGAGCGCCATCGCTTCGAAGCGCGCCACGACGTCGCGCTCGAAGTCGACGGCTAGAACGGTCTCCCGGTAAGGCCGCCACAGCGATCGCTGAGCAGGGGACAGCAGATCCAGCTCGCCCAGGGCGCGCTCGGGCGCAGCCAGCAACTGCGCGAGCGCATGCTCGAACAGCTCGGCGTAGCCGGCGATTTGTGCCGAGCCGAAGCGCTGGCCATCGTGGTCCCAGTGCAACACCAGCCGGCGGTCCTGCCAGCTGCTGCTGATGTAGAGATCGACTCGCGCCGGGCCGCGGTATTGGCCTTGCCCGCGCGCGTTCAAGCCGGCGGGAAGCGTGATTCCCGGTGTGTTCTGGTGCACGTACACGACACGCACGGACTGCGCGACCGATGGGCCGGGCAGGCCCTCGAGAGCGGCAAGGTCCGGGACCTCACCGCCGAGCATCGCCAGCCGATGCGGCTCGAGGGCTTCGACCAGCGCGGTGAAACTGGCTTCGGCCGCAATGTCGGCGACGATCGGGAGAGTCATCGCGAAGTAACCGACGCGCGACTGCGCACGCTCGTCGAGACGGCCGCTCACGACGGTGCTCAACAGCGGGCGGCGCACGCCGGTCAGGCGCGCCAGCAGGACCATCAGACCGGCCGCCAACGCGGTGAACTCGCTGCCATGGCGCAGTTGCCAGTCGCGCACGGCCTGCGACACCGGGGCGGACACGGTCCACGCGGTGTGGCCGGTCGGTCCGCGCACCATCTGGGTGGTTTCGCCCGGCAACTGAATCGGCTCGGCCGCCTCGATCCGTGCGCGCCACGCAGTCAGCTGAGCGGTCGTCAGGACCGGCGGCTCGAACCACAGCTCGGGCTCGCGTGGAGGCAGGCTGCCGCCGGCGTAGGCCTCGAATATCTGCGAGATCAGACCCTGGATGCTCCAACCGTCCGTCACCATGTGGTGCGCCGACAGGAACAACGTGCAGCAGCTCCCGTTGTCGATCAGGCGCAGGCGCAAGAGCGGCCCGCGCCGCAGGTCGAAGCTGCCGGCGGCCAGGCTTGCCATCGCCGCATCGACGCCGTCTTCGTCGCACGCGATCCGCTCCACGTCGGCTTCGCGCGTCGGGAGCAGTGCCAGCACCGTGGGCCCGGCGTCGTCGACCACCGCGTGCAGCATGGGGTGGCACGCGATCACCTGCCGGGCCGCCTTCATCCAGGCGTCCTGGTCCAGCGGGCCATCGAGCCTGAGCCAATAGGTCTCGTTGTAGGCGCGGTTGAGCGGATCGAGCTGCCACGCCGTCCACAGCAGGTTCTGGCGTGCCGTCAGAGGAACCCGCTGGCCGAGCTGGAGCGCAGGCCGCTCGTCGACCGCAGGGGCCGCGGCGACCGCCGCTACCATCCGCGCCAGCGAGCCGGCCTGGATCAGCACCTGCGGCGCGACCCGCCGTCCCAGGGCGTTGCTGATGCGAAACGCCAACTGCATGAAGCCCACCGAGTCCAGTCCGTAGCGGCTGAGCGGCAGCTCCGGATCGATCTCGCCCTCCGCGTCCGGGACGACCTTGCGGACGAATGCCGCCAGCTCCGTCTCCTGCGGAGTCAACAGGCGGCGCGACGCGCGTTCGCTGTCGGCCAACGCCGCATCGTGCTCTCCGTTGAGCAAGGCCTGACGCAACGCGAAGCGGCGGATCTTTCCGCTGGTGGTCTTGGGCAGTGCAGACAGCCCGATCGCACCGGCCACCGGATACGCCAGCACTGCCTCCAGCGCCTGGCGCATCTGCTCGGCCTGCAGCTGGCGGTCCGCGCCGCGGTCCAGGCGGAAGAACACCACCACCTGCTCGATGCGACGCTTTGGGTGGGTCACTCCAACCACCGCCAGCTGGTTGGCGGGCCATTGCAGCTTTTGACACAGGGCCGCCTCGATGTCGTTGGAGAAGTGGTTGCGGCCGTTGATGAAGAGCACGTCCTTGGCCCGCCCCGTGACATAGACCAGGCCTTCGTGCATGAAACCGATGTCACCGGTCGCGCACCATTCGCAGTCCGGCCCATCGAAGTAGCCCCGCGTGACGTTGGGACCCTGGATCTCGATGTGGCCCAGACAAGAGGCGGGCAAGCCCTGACCCGCGTCGTCGAGCACACGCACACCCATGCCCGGCATGGGCGGCCCCAGCGCGACGATCTCGATGGCGCCGGACGCCGACGATGAGCACACGCGGATCGGACGCCCGATCGACATGCCTTCCCCTGCGCAGATCCACAGACTGGGGATCTCTTCGAATTGCCGCAACCAGGACATCGGGAAGCCGCTGGCCGAAACCGACGCCTCGGCAATGCCCCAGCCGGGATTGATCACGCACGGCGGCAGTCCGAAAGCGGCAAATCGCTGCGCGAAGCGCCGGCACAGTTGCGGGTCGATCGGTTCGGCGCCGTTGTAGATCAGGCGCACGGATGACAGCGACCAGCGCTCCTGCGGCACGTCCTTGGCAGCTCGGCACAGCTGGTCGAAGCCGAAGTTGGGCATGCCCAGCACGGTGATCCGGTGCGTGCCGACGTGGTCGAGCAGTTGACCCGGGTTGCGCGCGAACGCGAGCGGCGTCATCTTGAACTGGGCGATGCCAGCCAGCGTATGGCACAGGTGGAACAGCACCAGTCCCATGTCGTGCGTCAGTGGCAGCCAGCTCAGGGAGCGGTCGTCCCGCGTGAGCTCGGAGCCCTCGCAAATCTGCACCAGGTTGCTCAGAATCTGGCGATGGGTGAGCCGCACGCCCTTGGGGTCGCCGGTGCTGCCCGACGAGAACATCAGAATCGCGAGATCGTCGGCGTGCGATGCCGCATCAGGGCCGGAAGGCACGCTGGTTCCCGCGTGGAAGCGCGCCGCGTCAGCCTGCAACAACGCGACGTCGAGGAAGCGGTCGCGGTCAACGGCGTCGGTCCAGGAGGTGGCGCGCGCCAAAGCGTCGAACGCGAGATCGCTGATCAGCCAGGGAGCCCGTCCGCGCTGCTCGGTGCACTTGCGGTACACCGCGAGGATCTTGCAGAGGGCCTCGTCGCTGGCGGAGTAGCTGCCCGGTGCGGACAGAGGCACGGCCACAGCGCCGGCCAGCAGCACGGCCCACAGGCCGAGCACGAACGCATGCTCGTCGTCGCAAAAAAGAATCACGGGTTCGCCGTGCGCCAGACCCTCGCCCGTCAAGCGTGACGCCATGCGGCGCGATTGCTCGTACAGCTCGCCGTAGGTGAGCACGCGCGCGTCGCCATCACGCCCGAGGAACACCATCGCCTCGGCGCCCTGCCCTGCCGTCCTGGCCAGGATGCCGGGTAGACTCAGGCCCGCGTCGAGCAACGGCCGCAGAAAATCGGAGATCATCGTGGGTGCCTTCGCTTCGAGCATCTAGTTGGCGCCGCCGGGCTGGCTGCCGGGCGACAGGAAGAATCGGGTCAGCCACAGCGCGGCTCCGCCCGGGTTCGCGTACAGCACATCGGCATGGCCGGCGTCTTTGAGCACGACGAACCGCTCGGCCGGCAATCCTGCGGGCTTGCGCTCGATCGGCGTGCTCGGATCGAACTCGCCGACCACCACCAGAGTGCGGCGGTAGTCCGGCTCGAAGCGATCCGGACGGCAGTCCCCGCCGGCATCCTGGAACGCCTCGGTGGCCGAGAACAGGACCGCGGACGGGCTTCCGAACAAGGCTCCGCGACCCTGCTGATCGGCCAGCTCGACGGCGGCGCGATCGCAATCCGAGGTGTAAGCCTTGACGAAGAAATCAGCCCAGTTGAAGCTGAAGCGGATGACCCAGTCGTAGGCCAGCGAGAACAGATACCAGTTGCCGGCCTTGCCGTCTTCGGCCGAAGCCATCGCCCTGAACGCCATGTCTCGCGTGGAGGTGTTGAAGCTCAGGAAAAACGCCACCACCAGCGCCTTGGAGTCGTTGAGCTTGAACGGCCCGTAATGGTCGGGGCGCGGGGACGGGGCGCGCAGCAATCGATCGAGCTGTGCGTGCAGCTCGGGACGCGTAGCGCGGAGCGAATCGCGATAGCGGCTCCACACCGCTTGCGTATCGGCCGGATACCACAGGAAGCCGCCCGGCGTGTTCATCGAGAACAGCACGGAGCCGGCGGCCTGTTCGCGATAGCGGGTCTGATACCGGAGCGCGACGCGGGTGCCGAAGCTGTGGGCCACCAGATAGATCCGATCCAGCTCGAGCTGCTTGCGCAGGCGCTCGATGTCGTCCGCCATCTCGGACACCGAGAACTCGGCGAAGCTCACGCCCTGGCGCTTGAGGTCCGCGAACGCAGCGCGAAAGTCCGCTTGCATGCCTTCGGCCTGGCGCAGGCTCAGCCCGTCGACCGGCTGCCTGAGCGCACGTGCGAAGTGATCGGACTTCAGC
This sequence comes from Gammaproteobacteria bacterium, assembly GCA_041487115.1. Taxonomy (GTDB): domain Bacteria; phylum Pseudomonadota; class Gammaproteobacteria; order Burkholderiales; family SHXO01; genus SHXO01. Next base: position 27,267 of record JBGPMS010000006.1, on the reverse strand, counting down.
ACGATCGAGGATTGGCCCACGCCCCGGTACTCGAGCACGACGACGTCGAATTCCTGCAGCCACTGCTCGGGCGGCACGAACTTCAGGTTGCTGACCCCCGGGCCGCCGCCGAGAAAGAACAGCGTGCGGCGCGGATTGGGGCCACGGCGATAGTAGCTGTAAGGCAGGTCCATGGAGCCGGGCGGCGTACGCAGTCCGGTCACCGTCAACGTCCCGCGCGTCACGCGGGGTGCGGCCGCGCCAGCCTTCTCCGCCGGCATGCTCGCGGTAGCTTCCAGCGTGCTGCAGCCGGCGAAGGGCTGCACGCCGAGGGTTTGGACACCGAGGGCCAGCATCAGCTGAAGCGCGGATCGACGCATCATTGCCATGCCACCTCCGGGCCCTGGGATTGCGACAGGGAGTCCGCGCGCGCCGCGTCACGCAGCACCACGTAGAGCTCGTTGAGCACGGTGGCCGGCGATGCCGACAGGCTGTGGCCCTGGCGCGCCAACGCGCAGAAATGACGCCAGGCCCAGCGCCGGCAGCGCTTGACGCGGGCGGGCGTCAGCCGGCGCGCACCGTCGTGGGCGAGGTGTGCAGCGCTGATCAGCAGCCACGCCCGAGTGCAGAGGTCGGCCAGCGAGAGGGCCGCCGCCGGGTGGACGGCCGGGCCGCCTTGCTGTCCGAGCTGCGCATAGGCGCGGGTCACCACCCGCAGAGCGAGCCGGATGTCGCGCGGCCACAGCGCCGGCGGCGCGAACTCCCGGCGGATGCGTGCCGACCACGCCATGAGAGCCTGCTGGGAGATGACTTCTCCGGGGCCCTTCAGCAGCCGGAACAGTCCGATGGCCTGACGGACACGTTGGACCACGGGCGGCGACGGCAGCCCGCACACCGCATAAGCGTGATCGATCCGGTTGACCACGCTCTGCGCCAGGCTGCTGCAGCCGTGCTTGACCAGAGCGGTGAGCGCCGGAAAATCGGGGTGCCTCGCATCGCCCAGCACGGCACAGGAACGCAGCGCAGCGCCCAGCAGATCGAGTGTGATCGCGAGTTCCTCGGCATCCGCTTCCGTGAGCGGTCCCTCGGGATCGCTGACCGCGCTGCGCAGCGCCGCCTGTACCATACCGACTGTTGCTGCGGCCGCACCCAGCCGTCCGGGCTGAACCAGCTCGTGAAACAGAGCCATGCCCTGCCCCGGCGCACCCAGGACTTGCTCCTCCGCGATCTCTACCGAATCGAGAAACAAGTCGGCCGTGTCGGAGCCGTTGGCGCACGACTTGTCCCACGGCTTGGACACGCTCACCCCAGGCTGGTCGGCCTCGACCAGCACCAACACGGCGGCGCCGGGCGCGGGATGGAGAGCAGGACACAGCGCGACGACGACGATGTGGCTGGCGCGCGCCAGGTTGGTGATCCACTGCTTGCGACCGGTGAGCACGAGCCGGCCGTCGGCGGCGCGGATAAGCCGTGTTTTCATGGCGGCCACGTCGGACCCGCAGTCCTCGCTGATGGCGAAGGCAACCAGCCGCTCACCGTCGAGGATGCCGTGCAGCACGCTCTGGCGCACCGCGGGCGAGCACAGGCTCGCGACCGACTTGACGCTGATGCACAGGTGGGGAACCGCGGTCATCGCGTAAGCCGGCCCGAGCCGGCCGACATGCTCCATCGCCACCACGAAATCGCGCAGACTTGCATCCAGACCCTGTTGCTCGGCCGGTACCGTCAGCGAGAACAGGCCCTTCGCAAACAGCGCGCGCACGATGCCGGGGTCCAGGGGCGGATCCGACTCCCCGACCAGGGCGGTGCGCAGGGAAAGAGCGTCCACGTGCGCGCACAGGACTGCCACGGCCGGGTCGACCGGCTCTCGCCACGCCGCCGGCAGCATCGACTCCAGCGCGGGCGCCGGTGCGTCAAGCCACTGGGGTAACATGAACGTTCACCTCCGATGTATCGGACCACGTGGCGAAGAACTCGCCGCTGTCGATCTGGGCGCGCAGCGCCGCATGCTGCATCTTGCCGTTCTCCGTGCAGGGGATGCGCCCGCCCCAGACGAACCAGCAGCTGTCGGGCGGGATGCCGGCGCGTGCGTATGCCGCCTTGCGGTACTGACGCGCCAGCCGCTGCAGCTCGGCCGGATCGCGCAACAACAGCCGGTCCACCTCCAGGACCGCGATGATGCTGGCATCCTCGCGGTCGCTTTGCACCACCGCCGCGCGCCGTATCGCCGGGATCTCCTGCGCGGCAGCCTCCAGATCGTGCGGCGAGAACTTCTGGCCACCGCGGATGAGCATGTTCTTCAGGCGTCCGACGACATACAGGTAGCCCAGCCCGTCGAGGTAGCCGATGTCGCCGGTGCGAAGATAGCCCTGCGCATCGAATGCCGCGGCGCTCTCCGCCGGGCGTCGCCAATAGCCGCTCATGGCTGAGGGTGAGCGCACCAGAATCTCACCGCAGTCGGTCATCTCGTCGCTGCATGCGCCCTGCTCGGGAGCGATGCGCACTTCGACGCCTCGGATCCGGCGCCCCGACGCGACGCGCCCCTGCGCGTCGATGCGCGCGGGCTCGTACACCGGCGTGATCGTGGCGCACAGCGTCAACTCGGCCATGCCATAGGCTGGCTTGATGGCATGCAGGATGCGGAAGCGCAAACCGAAGGTCTGGATGCTGTCGCGCCGCACCGGCTCGGAGCCGCAGATCAACATGCGCAGGCTGTGCAGATCGTAGGGCGCCGGGTCGTCGATCACCCGGTTGGCGATCTGCAGGAGGCTGTCGGGTGCGCCGGTGATGGTGACCCCATGCGTGCGGATGCCGGACAGCCACGGATAGAGACTCAGCGACTCGGCGCGATACAGCACCAGCGGATAGCCCTGCAACAGGGGCGCCAGCCCGAAGCACATCAGCCCCATGTCGTGGAACAGCGGGAGCAGCGAAGAGAACACGTCGCTGCGCGTCAAGGCCATCTCGGCGCTGAAGCCGTGGATGTTTTCCAGCGCGGCGCGATGACTGATCATCACGCCCTTGGAGTCGCCGCTGGAACCCGAGGTGTACTGAATGAAGGCGCAGTCGCCGGCGTCGACTGTCACGCACTCCAGCGTCGCCGCCGGGGGCTGTGGCTCGAGTGTCACGATGCGCTCGCCATACGCCTGGGCCCGATGCAGCGATCGGGTTCGTTCGGACAGAGCAGGCTCGATGAGAACCACGGCGGCCTCGCTGTCGTCGAGCAGATAGCGCAGGCGTTTCACACCCGATTTCGGCGACACCGGCACGGCTATCACGCCGAGCATCTGACAGCCGAAGAAGCTGGCCAGGAGGCGCGGCCCGTTGTCCATCATCAGGATCACGCGCTCGCCGCGCGCCACGCCGCGAGCGGCCAACTGGTGCGCGGCCTGGCAACTGGACCGATGGAGGTCCGCATAGGACCAGTGCTCGTCGTCGAAGATCAACGCAGTGCGCTCTGGCGACCGGCCGGCCTGTTCGAGCCAGGCGGCGGCGATGGTCTGGGGCGTTTGCGATGCAGGGGTGCTCATGTCAGTCTCCGGCTTTAGTGCAGCGTGGCGTGCTTTTGCAGCAGGCCGGCGGCGCAGGCTCCTGCGCGATCGGCCTGGACGATGAGGATCAATTCGCCTGCAGCGGCGCTCGGGCCGACCAGCGCATCGAGGAGGGCCACGCTGCCCGACATCGCGCCGAAGTGGCCCAGTCGGTCGGCCAGGCTGATGCGACGACAGGGATCCAGGCCCACGCGCTGCAGATCGATATCCTTCGCAGCGTAGACCAGGGTGAGCGCATCGAGCAGGCCGCCGAAGCGCCGCCGCAGCTTGTCGACGCAGGCGGCCAGGCCGGCGTGCGGGTCGTCGGGAGCGAACACCTGCGCACACCCGAACAGGCCGGCCATGCTGGTTCGGCCGGCAGCGGCGGCGTGTTCGGCCCGCTCCAGCGAGAACATCGCCGCCCCTTCCGAAAACGGCGGACAGGCCTGGCCATCTGTCGCGGCCAACGCCGAGCGGTACAGCGCGTAGGCAGGAGTAGCCTCTTCCGCACCGCCCACCAGCGCGAGATCGATCCGCCCCGACTCCAGCTGCGTGGCTGCCATCGCGAGGGCTTTCAGAGACGAGGTGTCGCCGTCGGTCAGGGTGATGCAGCTGCCGCGTATCCCGTGGCGTATCGCCGCATAGCTCGCGGGCACATTGAACACCAGGTTGGGGACGATGCTGGGCTGCACATAGCTGGGCTCCTGGATCGTCTGCAGATCCAGGTCCACGATGCTTTGCAACGGGCCGCTGGAGCCGAGCACGAGGCTGACCCGATCGTCCGCCAGGAGCGCCCGGCGCTGTTGCGTGTCCCCGAAGCCCAGGCGCTTGTGCAGAGCGTCGACCGCCACACACACATGCAGCGTCAGGCGGTCGAAGTTGCTGATGCTGCGCACGCCGAGCAACTGGCGCGCGTCGTAGGCCGGCACGCGCGCGCAGAGAATCTCCTGTGCGTAGCTGCCGATCATCGGCGAGAACTGCGCAGGTCCGGCTTCGACGCCTTGCGCGTACGCCTCGGGGCCCAGGCCGTAAGAGGTCAAGGCAGATGCCGCAGTGATGACGAGTCGAGGATGCATTCAGGGCTCCTGGCGGGAAATCTGGCGAAACAGCACGGCCGCGTTGTTGCCGCCGAAGGCCGAGGCGGTCTTGAGGACGGTGTGCACGCGCGCGGGCCGGGCTTGGTTGGGCACGCAGTCGAGCGGACATTGCTCGTCGCGTCCCAGGAAATTCATCGTGGGCGTGAGGACCTGCTCGCGGATCGAGCACAGAGCCGCCACGCATTCCATCGCGCTGGCTGCGCCCATGGCATGCCCGACCATCGACTTGATCGACGACACCGGCGGTATGCGCTCGCCGAACAGATGAGCGAACGCGGCCGATTCGGCTTTGTCGCTCGCTTGCGTGCCGGTGCCGTGGGCGGAGACGAACGACACTTCGTCCGGGCTCACACCGGCCGAGCGCAGGGCCGCCCTCGCCGCCTGCACGATTCCGGCCGGGTCGGGCTGCGTGATGTGGTGGGCGTCGCAGCTCTCGCCATAGCCGATCACCTCGGCATAGACGTCGGCGCCGCGCCGCCGCGCGCTCTCGAGCGTTTCGAGGAACAGCATCGCCGCGCCCTCACCCGGCACCATGCCCTGGCGATCGGCGCTGAAGGGGCGCGGCACATCCGGCGAGATCGCGCCCAGCTTGGAGAAGCCGGCATAGCCGGAACGCGAGAACGCGTCGGCGCCCCCGGCCAGCATGGCCACGACCTCGCCGCGCCGCAGAGCGTCCAGCGCCGCGCCGATCGCGAAGTTGCTGGCCGAGCAGGCATTGCCGATGGTGATGACCGGTCCGCTCAGGCCGAACTCGCGCGCGAGCTGCTGCGACACCGACTGCGGCGCGTAATCGGCGAAGGCCGCGACGCCCGCGCTGTCCAGAGAGCCGCTGGTGATGCGATCGGTGGCCGCCTCCATCGTCTTCGCTTCGCTTTGCGTGTAGCCCAGCGCCACACCGACCTCGTAGGGATGAGCGGCCAGCGGAAAGTCCGCATCGTCGATGCATTGCCGCGCCGCGGCCAGCGCAAGCTGCTTGGCGCGGCCGAGCGCGGCGATGTCCGGCCGTCCCGGGAAGTGATCTTCGACGCGGAAATCCTTGATTTCGGCACCGCGGTCGGAGTTCATCCGCGAGACGTCGATGCCCTCGACGCGGTCGATGGCGACCGCGCCGCTGCAGGCACGCGCGAAGAAGGTCGGAACGTCCTGGCCGATGACGCTCACGATGCCCAGGCCGGTAACGACGATGCGTTGAGACGCGTGGTGAGACATGTGCTTGTTCTCCTAAGAGCGAATGGCTGTCGAAGTCGAGGCCGGCTTGGATTCCGCGCCGCCCGGGTGGACCTCCGAGGAACGCCGCGCCACTAGCAGTTCCGCTTTGGCCGCGCGCACCTCGCCTACGTGTACCTCGCAGTCGAACAGGGCGAACTGGCCGAGTAAGCGCGTCAGCTGCGCACGGGTGGTCAACTCGTCGCCAGGGCACACCATGCGCTGGAAGGTGCATTGGTTGATGCGCGCCAGAACGTAGAGGCTGCGCTCCAGCGTTTGCGCCTCGGCCGCCAGCGCCCAGCATGCCGTCTGCGCCATGTTTTCCACCAGCAGGACGCCGGGCAGCACGGGAAAGTCCGGAAAGTGCCCGCTGAACACCGGGTTGTCGGGCCGAACGCTGTAGCGCGACACCGCGAACTGGCCGGGCTGCGCGTCGACGATCCGATCGATCAACAGAAACGGCGGCCGGTGCGGAATCACTTCGGTCACCGGGAGGTCCTGTGCCGACACCGCCTCGACAGCGGCTCCCATCGCGCGCTCGCTCATGCGATCAACCCTCCATCGACCACGAACACCTGTCCAGTCACATAGGAGGCCGCGGGCGAGAGCAGGAACGCCACCATCTGGGCCACCTCCTCAGGTCGACCGAAGCGCTTCAGCGGGATGCGCGCCAGCGCTTCGGCGTGCTGGCGTTCGCTCAGGCCCGCGGTCATGTCCGTCGTGATGAAGCCCGGAGCCACAGCGTTGACGCGCACGTTACGGCCGGCGCACTCGAGCGCCAGCGCACGCGTCATCCCGATCAAGCCGGACTTGCTCGCGCAGTAGTTGGCCTGACCGGGCACCCCCACGACGCCGGCGACGGACGACATGTTGACCACCGCCCCGGCGCGCTGCTTCAGGAACGTCGGGACGACCGCCTTGCAGGTGTGAAACGCGCCGTCGAGGTTGGAACCGAGCACGTCGCGCCATTCCGACTCGTCCATCGTCAGGATCGACCGGTCGCGAACCACGCCGGCGTTGTTGACCAGCGCGTCGATGCGTCCGTAGTGCGCCATGAGCCGCTCGACCGCTGTGCACAACTGGTCAGGCTCGCGGGAATCCGCCTGCACGGCCTGGAGCCGGTCGGCACCGAGCTCGTCGATCAGCTGGCGTGCGCGTGCTTCGTTGCTGAGATAGGTGAAGGCGACGCGGTAGCCGTTGCGGTGCAGCTCGCGAACTATCGCCTCGCCCAGTCCCCGCGAACCTCCAGTGACCAGTGCGACGCTGTCTTTCGAGTCGTTCATGCCGTTTCCCTTTCCGTTTCGGTTGTCGTTCCGGCTGCATGCGCGCTGTGCGCCGACGGCAGGAACCCGTGCTCGCGATACCACTGCAGGCACTCTTCGATGGCCGCCCGCAGTGGGCGCGGCTGATAGCCCAAATCGCGTCGGGCGCTGCTGTCGTCGAACAGGTGGTGGCCGCCGAATACGCGCATGCGATAGGCATCGACGGCCGGTGGCCGCTGCAGCCAGGGCTGCAACCATTCCTGTACTTGTGCCTGCAGGCGCAACCATCGGTAGGGCCGCGTTTGCCGCGGCCGCGCCGGCCGTCCCACCACTTCGGCGACGAGCTCGATGAAGCGCGAGAACGCCAGGTTGTATCCCCCGATGATGTAGCGCTGACCGCTGCGGCCGCGCGCTAGCGCTGCCACGTGGGCCGCAGCCACGTCCGCCGCGGGGCAGAACGTTCCACTGCCCGGTGGGATGAAGGGCAATTGCCCGCCAGCTACCGCCAGCACCATGCGTCCCCACTGCAGCGTGTGGTCGCAGGGGCCGATCACTTCGGCGAGATTGAGCACCACGCACTCCGGCCCGGTGCGGTTGTCGAGCAGCATGGATTCAGCGCGCTGCTTGGTCTTCGCATACGGGGATTGGCTGCGAAAGCCCCGCAGCTCGACAAACTCGTCAGCCGCCAAGGGCAACGGGTCGTGGCTGCCGATGGTCGCGGTGCTGCTGGTGTAGACCAGCCGGCGCACGCCGCACGCCTTGCCCGCTGCCAGCAACGCGCGCGTACTGTCCACGTTAGCTTCTTCCAGGGCGTTGATGTCGCGCCAGCTGCAACTGGTGTTGCCGGCCGTGTGGATGATTCCTTCGGCACCGTCCAGCGCTGCGCACAAGGCGGCGTGGTCGCGGAACTGCCCCGTCACGACACGCACTGGAAAGCGGTCGAGGTACTGGCGCCGTGCACCCGGGCGCTGAAAGCTCGTGACCTCATGGCCAGCATCGAGCAAGGCTCGCACGATGTTGAGGCCGACAAACCCTGTCGCGCCGGTCATGAGCACACGCATGGCAGCTTCACTCCTCGTGGCGGGCGTGGCGAAATCAAGCCATCGACGGTTGCGGAAGATGACGCTCGACCGAGGCGATCACCTTGTTGATGGTTTCGAATTCGCGCAGTTCGCGCTCGGGCAGCTTGATGCGGAAGTGGCGCTCGAGCGCTGTCATCAGATCCAGCGCCTTGAGCGAATCGATGTGCGCAAAGGAGCGGAACTCGTCGTCCAGCGCAATTTCGTTGCGCTCCATTTCGATGACCTGCAGGCAGATTTCGACGATTTGATCGCGGGTGGTTTTCACGGTGCGTCCTTTCATGGGTTGGGGTAGGAATTTCGATACGCTGTGGATCTAGACGGGCAGGCCCTGGTCGTCGTTGGCGCGCTTGAGCTGCCCTCCGGCACGGTCCCACGCGCTGGCGGGCACATCGCGCATGAAGCTGAACTCGCCGGCCAGGCTCGGGGTTTCCCCGCCGTCGATGCGGATGATCTCGCCGTTGATGTATTCGGCGTTGGGACTGAGCAGGAAGGTGGCGAGATCCGCCAGCTCGTCGAGTCGCCCGAGCCGGCCCAGCGGAATGCGCTGGGTGATGAAGCTCGGGACGTCCACACCCGGTACCAGGTTCTCGTACAGCCGCAGCTGACCCATCGCGCCTTGCGTCGGGAACGGCCCCGGGGAGATGCCTACGAAGCGCACGCCGTAGTGGCCCCACTCGGCGGCCAGGGACTTGGTCAGGTTCTCGACGCCGGCTTTGGCACAGGCCGAGGGCACGACGTAGGCCGAACCCGTGCTGGCGTAGTTGGTGACGATGCTGAGCACCGAGGCACGCTGGCCCGCTTCGATCCAGTGCTTGCCCAAGGTGAGGGTGCAATGCACGGTACCCATCAGCACGGTGTCGACGATCAGCTTGAACGCGTTGTTGCTCAGGCGTTCCGTGGGCGAGACGAAGTTGCCGGCCGCGCTGTTGACCAGGCTGTCGACGCGGCCGAAGCGCGCCAGCGTCTGGGCTAAGGCGTTCTCCACTTCATCGGGAAAGCGCACGTCGCAACGCACGGGCAGGACGCTATCGGTGCCCAAGGCCTCGGCTGTCGCGCGCAGTACCGTTTCGCGCCGCCCGACGACGACGACCTTGGCGCCGTAGTGCACCAGGTGACTCGCGATGGCCCGACCGAGCCCGCTGCCGCCTCCGGTAATAAAGGCGACATGGCCGTCGAACAGGTTGCGCTCAAACATAGTCGACCCCGGTTGCCACCGCTGCCGGCGCGTGACGCCGCAGCACCTCCACGACCTCTTCGACGGTGTAGATGTCGCGCTTGTCGTCGTCCGGAATCTGCACGGCAAGGATCTTTTCGACGCGGAACCAGATCTCGAGCATCTCGATCGAATCGATGCCCAGGTCACCGCCGAGGTAGTGCTGTAGATCGATCGTGTCCGCGCTGAGGGCGGTGCGCTTGACGGCGTTGATCGCCGTACACAGGGCTTGCAGGAGTTGCGCTCGGTTCGACATGGTTGCTTCCTCTCTTAGGGTGCCATTGATCGTTCGGACTGGGCGTGTGCGGCGTCCGCGGCGGCGGCCTGCAGCGGGACGGCTCCGGCGCGCAGCACCTCCAGCCAGTGGGCAATGTCCTGCGCCACGTCGCTCTCCATGCCCTTGTGGAAGAAGTGGCCGCCCGGATAGGCTCGGTGCATCGATTGCCCGGTTGGCCCGCCTGCCACTTCCAACCAGCGCGGGACTTCCGCGTCGATCAGCAACCGATCTTGCGTGCCTTCCAACGCCAGCAGCGGACAGGGCAACCGCCTTGGAGAGAAGCGGTTCATGTCGGTGCACAGCTCGAGATCGGCGCGCACCACGGGCATAAAGCTTTCCATCAGGACGCGGCTGTCGAGGATCTCCGCCGGCATTCCGCCCAGGGCCTGCAGACGCGCGATGAGGTCGGCATCGGACAGGCGATCCGCCGGCCAGTCGGTGACCTGCCGGCGTGGCGGACGGCCGCTGATCGCGATCACGCCGAGTGGGACCGTGGCTGCTCGCTGCGCCAGGCGGTACGCCACATGCGCGCCCATGCTGAAGCCCAGCATCGCTACCGGACGATCCGACAACTGGGCCAGGCCAGGCAGCAGATCGTCGAGCAGCGGGTCGATGCTTTCGAGCAACGGAGTCTGCCAGCGCAGGCCGCGCCCCGGATATTCGGCTCCCCACACTTCGATCCAGGATGGGAATGCCTTGGCGAGCGAGAGCAACGCGGTGATGGTGCCACCCGCAAAACCGAACAGCACCAGGCGCAGACGCTCCGAGGGAATATCGAGCGACTCGCCACGCTGCCTGCCCAGCCGAAAGTAGGCCGGGGCCACGCTCGTGCCGGATCGCCGGGCAGCATCCGCAGTCACGGTCCTGTGCAGCTCGGAGGTGGCAGGCGCGGGCGTTTGTATCGGTGAGCTCATCGCGAATCCCGGCATTAGAAGAAGAATCGCGCCCTGGCGCCTACCGCCCAGGGCGTTTGCATGGCGCCGAACTCCGACCTGTTGCTGCCGTTCTGCACGGTGAAGTTCAACGACCACTCGATGCTGGGTTGCTTGTAGCGCCACTCACACCAACCGAGCCGGCTGCTGTCCACCGTGTTGAAGCGCGCGAGACAGGTGAGATCGGCATCGAGGGCGAGGAAGCGATCCCACTGCACCAGGAACAGCAGGTCGTCGCGGCCGAGCGGATCCTGGCGCCGTCCAGCCTCCGCGATCGCGTTGCCCAAGAGGTTGGGTTGCGCGGTCTGCCAGGGGCCGGTCCAGTCGCTGCGACTGACACCGCCGCCGTTGTGCTCGTACTCGAACGTGAAGGTCTGCCGCGACTCGGTGGTGATCGAGATGCCGGCCGACAACTGTGAATAATCGCTCGCCGGCGCGACGGGGTTGAAGGCCAGCGACGTGAGGGTCGGCTCGCGCTTGTACGCGTACTCGACGTAGCCAACCACGGCTTGCCCGAAATTGTCGGTGGCATTCACTGCGAACGTCCGGTTTCCACCCTCCTCCTGGTGCAACATCACGTTCCCGTAGATCCCACGCCACCGCGGCGGGGTGTACTTGAGATACAGCTGCGCGTTGCCATCGTTGACCGCACCCCACAGGGGGTCATACCAGCTCGGGTCGGTCGGAACCTCCAGGTGCGGCGACACCAGGCCGGTGAGCTCGCCGTACGACGTGTGGTCCTGCACTCGCAGGCCGACTACCCCGAGCCGGCTCTCACGCAACCGCGCCGGGTCCTGGGTGCGAGGAACCGGTATCGAGCCGTCGCGGAACACATCGCTCGGGCTGAAGCTGACCGCAACGCCGTCGCGGACATTGATGCGTCCGATATCGGTGGTCCAGTCTCCGGCGTAGCGAGTGAGGTACGCTTCGCGCAAAGTCACGCTCAAATTTCGCGTGCTGAGCCCCATGCCGGCCTGGCTGTCGAAGTCGAACCGGCCACTGAGCAAACCGCGCCAGTCGTCCCCGAACTGGCGCGTGAAATAGCCGTCCAGCCCGATGTTGCCGTGCTTGAGTGCGTTAGCCGAATTGGATTGCTCGGTGTAGTCACCCGCCAGCTCGATGAACAGTCTTCCTGGCTGGGAAGCGGTGCTGCTGGTCGGCGCGGTGGCGGACTCTTTTGTGGTCTCCGGCTCTGTCTGCGGCAGCCAGTCCGGGTCGTCGTGCGCGAACGATGGCGTCACCGACAGATGCCAGCAGCAAACCGAGTAGCACGCGCGCCTCGGCAAGGACTTGAGTATCGATCGGGTCATCGCGCGCCTCGACCCGGGATTGCGAGCCGCTGCTTTCGGCTGCGCCCGGATGAGGAGCAGCGCCGTCTCCGACCACCTCGCGAGGGCTTCTCGGAGAGTGGAAACCGACAGACAGCTGCGCAAGAATTGAATGGTCGCTCCATTGGATCTGGTCAGCTCGGGGTAAGGTCTCATTCCATCTTTACGCTTCAGGTACGTCACGCCAAACACTGCGCCTCACCGCCAAGCCAGAGATCGAAAATCTTCGCCGTACGCTTCGGCTCCGCTAGATGGGGCGCAAGTATTGCGAAGCACCGGAGCTGCGCATATATTCCTGACGTACTACACCGAACGCCATACATCGCCGAGACGATGATGCTGCGAACACCGACGCAACGCGCTGGTGATTTCAGTTCGCGCGATGCGCGGCGCGGATGTGCGAAGGCAACTGCGCAGTTGGAGCGACACCGGAACACGGTGTCGTCAGGGGTGCCGGGCGGGCGCGACGTCGCTGCCGCCCGGGAAGGAGAAGATTTGCTTAGGGATCGAACGTGCCAAGGCGAGTCGTCGCACGTCGAAGCGGGACGAATGCGTCAGCGCGTTGTCGCCACCATGCTAATGGGCTGTAACGTGCGGCGCTGAACGCTCGCCCTCCCCGAAAGGGATAGCTCCCTCTCCTTTTGGGAGAGGGTGAGGGAGAGGGTGAGGGTGAGGGTGAGGGTGAGGGTGAGGGTGAGGGTGAGGGTGAGGGTGAGGGTGAGGGTGAGGGTGAGGGTGAAGGACAGCCACAAATAGAAAGGACGCCCCGTTCGGGACGCCCTGTCGAGAAAGCTCGAGATCGGTCCTGGGACTGATCTCGCTGGCACCTGTTACTTCTACTTCTTGTTGACGGCCTTCTTGAGTTTCGCGCCCGACGAGAACTTTGCCACCTTGGAGGCGGGAATCTTGATCTCCGCCCCCGTCGCCGGGTTACGACCCTTGCGGGCCGCACGTTTTGATACCGAGAAAGTCCCGAAACCGATCAGCGCGACGGAGTCACCCTTGCTAAGAGCCGCGGTCACCGTCTCCATCAGCGCATCGAGGGTAGTCTCCACCGAGGCCTTCGTGCTGGTCGTTTTCTTTGCGATCGCCTCAACCAAATCTGCCTTGTTCATCTAGTCTCCTTTGTTTCAGATGGGTTCGCATACCGTCTGATCACAAGTTTTTTGAAAGCAACTCCCTCCCTCGGCCCGGCGGACTCCCGAACGCGCGTGCGACAGCCTTGTTAAAGCCCTATTGGTGTCTTCTCCGTGACGTGCGCCAGTGACTGCGCGAAGATCGTGCTGGACGCGCGTCGGAACCAACGCCCCGATGGGGCACCCGAGCGCGAGCGCGCATTGTAGCAAGAGGCCGCCGGCTGTTGCGAACAAAAAACACATCGTCTCGCGCCGACGCGCCGGCGCCGACGTAAGCAAGATCGGTTCCGACCGCGACCGTGTGCGCTTCCGAACGCACCTGGGCTTCGGACAGCGGACGCTGGCGGCGTGGCGGATTGCACAACAGTCTCACTTCGGTGCAGGCCGCGTGTGCGCGGACGCAAAAAGGTACAGTGAAGTGCGCGCTGTCATACCGCCCCTCGCCCGTTGCGTGACTTAAGTGCGTGGACCCGACGCGGAGTGACGCTTGACGGCGACAGGTGTTTAATTTTATTCACATTGGCTGCGGCGTCATTCGCGCAGCCTGCGCTCGTCGGACGGAGCAGCGCGCACCTGCACTTCGTTCTGGATCTCGATCACCATGAGATCGCGCCCGACCTGCAGCGCGCCCGAATACTGCGCACGGGTGCGGCGCACCAGTTCGTCCTCGCTCACGTCGAACAGCTCGATATGGGAATAGACCGCGAGGTACGGGCGTGCCTGCCGAAACACCCGCGCCGCGTCCTCGGGCGTACTGTGCATGCCGATGATGTTGCGCAATCGCTCGGAGGTACGCAGGAGCTCGGGATCGGCTGCGGCTACCTCGTGGATCAGGAGCTGCACGCCGCGCGCATCGCGGATCAGATTCTCCGAGTAGCGGGTAGCGCCCGAGATGACCACGGAACGCCGGCCCTGGTAATCGACGCGGAAGCCGTAGGCTGGTGCGATGCTGCCGTGATCCACCACGATAGCAGTGACGGTTACATCGTCGGTCTGGTAGACGACGTTCTCTCCGACGTCGCGTGCGTCGATCGCCGCCGCGTCGGGCGATACGTTCGGCCGCGACGCGATGTCGGCACGAAAGGCCTGCTCGAGGTGACGCATCATGTCTTGCGTTCCAGCCGGGCCGAACACCAGGATCGGATGCGGCCGGCCGCGCAACCACCCCGTCAGCCATAAATCGGGAAAGCCGACGGTAGGGTCGGAGTGCAGATGCGTCAGGAACACCGCGTCGATGTCCTTCAGCGGCATACCCGCTTGCGCCAGGCGCTGCGTGACGCCCCGTCCGCAATCGAACAGGAGCACCGCCTCACCCGCCTCTACCAGCGTAGCCGGGCCGAATCGCTCGACCGAGGGTTGCGGACCACCGGTGCCCAACAGCGTGACCCGGATGCCGTCGAAGGCGCAAGCGGGTGCGGCAACCAGCACCGCCAGCAGCGCGGTGCACAGATGGAGGCGGAGCATCGGCAACGAGTCCGAGGACCAGGAGCGGCTATGGTAGCAGGGAACGGAGCGCTCGCCGGAACGGCCGCACCGACGAACTCGCGGAGACCTTGTCTGTCAACGCTGTCGGGTCCGCTGTGGGCCGGTTCGCCCAAGGCCTTCGTGTTAAGCTTTGCGGTTCGATAAAGAGACCTGCGGTGCCGATCGCGTCGGCCTGGCGGCGCAGGCGCGGGACGGGTTTGAGGCCCCAAACGAGAGGAATAAAACCAATGGAAGTGCAAAGGATAAGGCGATCGCTGCTGGCTGTTGCCCTGGCAGCTGGACTGTTTGCTGGATCGCTGGCGTCCGCCGAGGACACCGGCAACGGGATGACGAGCGTCATTCCGGGCGACAAGAAGTGGGAGAAAGCCGGGAAGACCGTGCCCTACGGCATGCGCGTCATGTATATCTACGGCGATCCGACCAAGCCCGGACCTTACATCTTTCGTCTTCGTGTGCCGACCGCCTACCGGCTTCCGCCACACAGATTTCCCGACGACCGCGTCGTCACGATCCTGAAGGGAATCTGGTGGACCGGCGTCGGCGACCGTTACGACCCGTTCAAGATGGATGAGTACAATGTCGGCACGTTCTACGTGACCAAGGCGGGTACACCTCACTTCGATTTTGCCCGCACCGAAGTCATCCTCCAGATCATGGGTTTCGGTCCGGTCGACAATCCGATCGAGTACCTGAACCCCGACGACGATCCCCGGGGCAATTAGCCTCGGAGACGCTCACACGGAGCAATCGATCCACCACCGGCGGGTGTCAGGAGGGCGCCGCCCGCGCCCGCCGCTTCACGGGAGGCTAGGAATGCAGAGCAACTGGAGCTCGACCGCAAGGCTTGGAGCCGCGGCCGCCGCCGTCTGTGCCGGCGCGCTGATCATCGCAGGAAACGCGGTCGCGGACGGTACCGAGTTCATCATGAAAGGCTACGAGGCAATTGCCGGAGACGCCGAGTGGAAAGACAACGCAGCCGCCCCGGCCGGAATGAGGATCGTGCTGATCTATGGCAGCCCGAAGCAGGCAGGCCCGTACATCTTCCGCGCCAAGCTGCCGGCCGGCTACAAGCTGCCCGCCCACAAGCACCCGGACCAGCGCATCGTCACCGTGCTGCAGGGCACCTACTGGTCCGGGGTAGGCGAGAAATTCGATCAAGACAAGCTGACGAAATTCACCCCGGGCAGCTTCTACATCACCGACCCCTCGGTGCCTCACTTCGCCTGGGCCGAGACCGATGTGATCATCCAGGAGATGGGCACGGGGCCGGTCAGCGAGCCGATCGAATACATGAACGCGGCGGACGATCCGCGTAAGAAATAACGGCGGGAAGACGAGAGAAAAAGCGCGGGGATGCTCCGCGCTTTTTTATTCTGGATTGCGTAACCACCCCGTCGCCTTCGGCGCCACCCCTCCTTGAAAAGGAGGGGAGAAAAAAACCTTCCCCTCCTGCCTGAGGAGGGGTGCCTGCGCAGCAGGCGGGGTGGTGGGAGCCCGCCTGAGGAGAAGTGCCCGCGCAGCAGGCGGGGTGGTGGGAGCAGCTTTTCATTTGTGCGCAGCGATGGCGGCTCTGATCTGATCGAGCGCCGCAGGGTCTTCCAGCGTGGTGAGATCGCCGGGATCGCGTCCCTCCGCGAGCGCCTGGATGCTGCGCCGGAGCAGCTTGCCGGAGCGCGTCTTGGGCAGGATCTGCACGAAGTGGATACGCGCGGGGCGCCCGATCGCACCGAGCTCCCGGTCCACCGTCGCCATCACCTCCCGCTCGTGTGCCTGCGCCAGCTCAGGCGTGCATATCCTGCTCGTATCTTTGACTACGGCGAAGGCCACGGGCACCTGTCCCTTGAGCTTGTCGACGACGCCCACCACCGCCACCTCCGCGATGTTGGGATGGGCCTGCATGGCCTCTTCGATCTCGCGCGTCCCCAGGCGGTGTCCGGCAACGTTGATTACGTCGTCGGTGCGCCCGAGGATGAAGTAATACCCGTCCTCGTCGCGCAAAGCCCAGTCGAAGGTCGTGTAGACCTGCTCGGCGAACATGGAGAAGTAGGTCTGCACGCAGCGCTCGTCGTCGCCCCAAATCGTGCTCATGCATCCGGGTGGCAACGGCGGCACGATGCACAGCACACCCTTCTCGTTCGGGCCGACCTCGTTTCCGGTTCCTTCGTGCTTCAGCGCCAGCCTGTAGCCGTAAGCGGCGAAGCTGGGCGACCCGAGCTTGCGCGGCGTCTCCTCCACGCCCGGAACGCTGGTGAGGATGGGCCAGCCGGATTCCGTCTGCCAGTAGTTGTCGATGACCTTGACCCCGAGCCCCTGCCCGATCCACTCCGAGGTCGGCTGATCCAGCGGCTCGCCTGCGAGGAACAAGTATTTGAGGCTCGAGGTGTCGTACTTCGTCAGGTAGGCCGGATCCTGCTTCTTCAGCACCCTGACGGCGGTGGGCGAAGAGAACATGGAGGTCACTTGGAAGTCCTGCACGATCTTCCACCACACGCCGGCGTCCGGCCGCATCGGCACGCCCTCGTACATGATCGTCGTCGACCCGTTGATGAGCGGACCGTAAACGATGTACGAATGTCCGACCACCCAGCCGATGTCCGAGGTGCAGAAGTACGCGTCGCCCGGCTGCGAGCAATAGATGTGTCGCATGGAAGCAGCCAACGCCACCGCGTAACCGCCCGTATCGCGCTGCACGCCTTTGGGCCGGCCGGTGGTGCCGCTGGTGTACAGGATATAGCTCGGATCGGAGGACTCGAGCCATGCAACCGGGACGCTCGCTGCCATGTGTCGGGCACGCAGCGCGGCGTAGTCGAAATCGCGCCCGGCAGTCAGCTCGATCGCCACGAGACCGCGGTCGGTCACGATCACGTGGCTGGGTGGTGAACTGGACAGCCGGATCGCCTCGTCCACCAGCGGCTTCAACGCGATCAGCTTGCCCATGCGCGACGCGGCGTCGCTGGTGACCAGGACCTTGGGGCGCGCGTCGTCGATGCGTGTTGCGAGGCTCGCGGCGGCAAACCCGCCGAATACCACCGAGTGGATGGCGCCGATGCGCACCGTGGCCAGCATGGCGAACACCGCCTCCGGGGTCATCGGCATGTAGATCAGCACCCGGTCGCCCTTCCCTACTCCGAGCGACTGCAGCACTGCGGCGAAGCGGTTCACCTCTGCGTGCAGTTCGCGGAAGGTGTAGGTCTTCTGCTGATCGACCTCGGTCGAGATCCAGACCAGCGCGAGTTGATCCGCGCGCGTGCCCAGGTGCCGGTCGACCGCGTTGTGGCAGAGGTTGGTCTGGCCGCCCACGAACCAGCGCGGGAACAGCGGGCGGCTGTCGTCGAGCACGCGCTCGAAGGGCCGGTGCCAATCGACCATCCCGGCCTGCTCGGCCCAGAAGACGTCGGGCTGTGCAATCGACCGGTGGTAGAAGGCCTGGTAGCTCTCAGCCATACTCTCCTCCTTTTGTGCGAGTCTACTCGCCCGCGAGTTTGACCACGGTCCGTCCGCGCGCCTGCACTTTCAGGATCTTGTCGAACACGCCGGGCAGTTGCTCCAACGTCACGGTCGTGCACATGTCGCTGAGATGGCGCGGCTTGAGGTCGGACGCCAACCGCTGCCAGACCTTCTGGCGCAACGCCATGGGTGTGTTCACCGAGTCGATGCCGAGCACGCTGATACCTCGGAGAATGAACGGCATGACCGTGGTATTGAAGGTGTGGCCGGCTGCCAGCCCGATGCTGGCCAGAGTGCCGCCGACCTGCATGGTGCTGGCGAGCCAGGACAGCACGTCGCCGCCCAGGTTGTCCACCGCGCCGGCCCAGGACGCCTTGTCGAGCGGCTTGATCTTGGACAGGTCGAGACCACCGCGCAGCATCACCTCCTTCGCGCCGATCTGTTTGAGATAATCGCTCTCGGCTTCCTTGCCTGTGAGTGCAACCACGTGATAGCCGGCGCCCGCGAGAATATCGATCGCGACGCTGCCGACACCCCCCGTCGCGCCCGTGACGATCACCGGGCCCTTGGCGGGAGCAAGCCCATCGTGCTCCATGCGCTCCACCGCCAGTGCCGCGGTGTAACCGGCGGTGCCCAGCGCCATCGCCTCGAACAACGACAACCCCTTCGGCAGCGGGACCACCCACCCGGCTGGCGCTCTGACGTATTCGGCATAGCCGCCGTCATGCGCGACGCCCAGATCATAGCTGGTGCAGATGACGGGATCGCCCGCCTTGAAGCGGGGATCGCTGGATGACGTGACGGCGCCTGCAGCATCGATCCCGCCGATGCAGGGAAAGCGCCGGATGATCTTGCCCGTCCCGGTTGCCGCCAGGGCATCCTTGAAGTTGACGCTCGAGAAGGCGGTCTTGATCACCACTTCGCCCGGGTCGAGCTGTTCGAGCGTGGTTTCCACCAGCCGCGCCTGCACCTTGCCGTCTTCGTTGAAGATGCGGTAAGCCTTGAATGTCGACATCGTCTTCTTCCCCTTGGTGGCTCGCGTTCCGGCCCCGATCGTCCAACGTTACGCCAGGTGCGGCAGACTCAGGTACTGGGCGGTCTGCATCTCGATCAGCCGGCTGCGCGTGCGCTCGGTATCGGTCCGCTCCGGCACTCGCTCATACAGCCGCTCGGCCGGCGCCGCGGCGCTCAGGATCAGCTTGACCTGGCGGTCGTAGAACTCATCCACCAGCCAGGTGAAGCGCCGCAGACTCTCCCCCTGGTCGGGAAGGAACTCGGGCACGCCCGCTACCAGCACCGTATGGTAGCGCCGCGCGAGCTCGATGTAATCCGCCGTGCCGCGCGGCCCTTCGCACAGCGGGCCAAAGTCGAACCAGATCGTGCCCGGCGCGACCCGGCGTGCCGGGATCTCACGGCCCTCGATCTCGACCTCCACTTGCGACGCGCCGGGCTCTCCGGCTATGCCCAGGAAAGCGCCTTCCAGAGCGCGCTCTGCCGCGGCGTCGAGAGGATGATGGTATACGCCAGCACGAGTCAACGTCCGCAGCCGGTAGTCGCTGCCACCGTCGAGCTCGACCACTTCCAGGTTGGCGTTGATCAGTTCGATGGCGGGAACGAACTGCGCCCGCTGCAATCCGTCGGCGTACAGTTGATCGGGGTGCTGGTTGGAGGTGGTCACCAGCACCACCTGCTGCTCGACGAGGCCTTCCAGCAATCCGCGCATCAGCATCGCGTCTCCGATGTCGGTGATGTGGAACTCGTCCAGGCACAGCAGCCGCGTTTCGCGCGCGACGTCCGCGGCGATCAGCCTGAGCGGATCCGGCTGCCCCTGCAGCGTCCGCAGGCGGTGGTGGATATCCTGCATGAAGCGATGAAAGTGGACGCGCTGCTTCTTCTCCAGCGGCACCAGGCGAAAGAACTCGTCCACCAGGAAGCTCTTCCCGCGTCCGACCGCACCCCAAAGATAGACGCCGCGAACTCGCCGGGGGCGCGACCAGAGGCGCGACCAGGATCGCTGCCGGCGCTCCAGCTGGAACAGATCGTGTTGGAGGCGGCGCAGCGAGGAAACTGCCCGCTCCTGGGCCGCGTCCAGCGCAAAGCCGTGGATGCCCGCAACATCGCGCAGCGCCTGCAGCAGCCGGGCCGAGGAAGGGTGGGGCGCCGCCAGCGCGGTCGAAGTGCTCATTC
The DNA here is from genome assembly GCA_041487115.1 of Gammaproteobacteria bacterium. Lineage (GTDB taxonomy): Bacteria > Pseudomonadota > Gammaproteobacteria > Burkholderiales > SHXO01 > SHXO01. The sequence continues at coordinate 7,106 of JBGPMS010000006.1, read as the reverse complement.
CGGCACGGGGGGAGAAACCAGCAATCGGCCGGAAGTCAGCAGTTCCCTCTTGGGACTCAGTAGTTCAACGCGCGCTTGTGCACGCCCAGTGCGGCCTCGTGCATCGCCTCGGACAGCGTCGGGTGAGCGTGCACGATGCGCGCGATGTCCTCGCTGCTGGCGCCGAACTCCATGGCGACCACCGCCTCGGCGATCAACTCCGAAGCATAGGGCCCGACGATGTGCACGCCGAGGATGCGATCGGTGTCGGCGTCGGCCAGCATCTTGACGAAGCCTGCCGTCTCGCCCAGCGCGCGGGCACGGCCGCTCACGCTGAAAGGGAAATGCCCGGCGCGGTATGTCACGCCGGCCTGTTTGAGCTGCTGTTCGGTCTTCCCCACCCAGGCGATCTCGGGCGAGGTGTAGATCACCCACGGGATCGTATCGAGGTTCACGTGGCTTTCCTGCCCGGCGATGGTCTCGGCCACCGCCACGCCCTCCTCAGACGACTTGTGGGCCAGCATGGGGCCGCGGACCACGTCACCGATGGCGTACACGTGCGGCAGGTTGGTGCGGTTGTGCTCGTCCACCTCGATAAAGCCACGCGCATCGACATCGAGCCCCACGGTTTCCGCGCCCAGGCCGCCCGAGTTGGGCACGCGCCCGATCGCCACGATCAGCCTGTCGTACTCGCCGACCTGGGTGTTCCCCTCCTTGTCGGTGTAGGTGACGGTGACGCCCTTCTTCGTAGTCTTGACCGAGGTGATCTTCACCCCGGTATAGATCTTGAGATCCTGGGCACCGTTGAAAGCGCGGAACGCCTCTTTGGCCACTTGCTCGTCCGCCGCTGGCAAGAAAGCCGGCAGCGCTTCCAGAATGTTCACGTCGGATCCCAGCCGCTTCCATACGCTGCCCATCTCCAGGCCGATCACGCCGGCTCCGATCACACCCAGGCGCTTCGGCACTTCGGTGAAAGCCAGCGCGCCGATGTTGTCCACGATCCGGTCGTTGTCGACCGGCGCGTCCGGGAGCTGGCGGGCCGCCGAGCCGGTCGCGACGATGACATTGCGGGCCTCGATCACTTCCGCCTTGTCGCCGTCGCGTACCTCGATCTTGTAGTTCTCCCCGACCCCGACGAAGCGGCCGCGGCCGTGCAACGAGGCGACCTTGTTTTTGCGAAACAGGGTACCGATGCCGGCCGTGAAGTTGTCGACGATCTTGTCCTTGCGCGCGAGCATGGTGGCGAGATCGAAGCTGACGCCCTCGACCTTGATGCCGTGCTCCGAGAACTTGTGCAGCACCCGCTCGTAGTCCTCCGAGGACTCGAGCAGCGCCTTGGAGGGAATACAGCCCACGTTGAGGCAGGTGCCGCCCAGGCTCGGTTTGCCGCTGGGATTCTTGAAGTCGTCGATGCAGACGGTCTTCAAACCAAGCTGGGCAGCGCGGATGGCGGCGGTGTAGCCGCCAGGCCCCGCGCCGATGACGGCGACGTCGTAGGGTTCGGCCATCAGAGATCCAACAGCATCCGCGCCGGATCCTCCAGCGCGTCTTTGATGACCACGAGCGAGAGCACCGCCTCGCGTCCATCGATGATGCGGTGGTCGTAGGACAGCGCCAGGTAGTTCATCGGGCGGATCACGATCTGGCCGTTCTCCACCACCGGGCGTTCCTTGGTCGCATGGATGCCGAGTATGGCGCTCTGCGGCGGATTGATGATGGGCGTTGACAGCATCGACCCGAACACGCCTCCGTTGGAGATGGAGAAGGTGCCGCCAGTCAATTACTCGATGCCGAGCTTGCCCTCCTGCGCGCGCTTGCCGTAGTCGGCGATGGTCTTCTCGATGTCGGCCAGGGAAAGCTGGTCGGCGTTGCGCACGATGGGCACGACCAGGCCGCGCGGGCTGGCCACGGCGATGCCGACGTCGTAGTAGCCGTGATAGACGATGTCGGTGCCGTCTACGGAGGCGTTGACCACCGGGTATTTCTTGAGTGCCTGCACCGACGCCTTGACGAAGAAGGACATGAAGCCCAGCCGCACGCCGTGCTCCTTCTCGAACTTCTCCTGGTACTTCTTGCGCAGCTCCATGACGGGCTGCATGTTGACCTCGTTGAAGGTGGTCAGGATGGCCGCCGTGGACTGGGACTGCACGAGGCGCTCGGCGACGCGCTGGCGCAGCCGCGACATCGGCACACGCTGCTCGGGCCGGTCGCCCAGCACCGCGCCTATATCCACTGGCACCGGCAACGGCGTCGCGGCCACTGCCGGGCTCGGAGGCTTCGCTGCCGGTGCGGCGGCGGGCTTGGCGAGCTTGTTGACCACGTCCTCCCTGGTCACGCGGCCACCGCGTCCAGTCCCCTGCACGACAGACAGGTCGACCTTGTTCTCGGTCGCCAGCTTGCGCGCCGCTGGCAAGGCGATCGGCTCCGCCGCCTTGGGCTGGGCCTGAGGCGTCGGCGCGGCATCCTTCGCAGTGGACACTGGTGCCCTCGCGACGGGCGCGGGCACCGACGCAGCTGCGGGTTTTCCCGCAGCCGGGGCCTTGGCATCGGTGTCGATGGTGGCGATGACTTCATTGCTCACCACCGTGCCGCCGTCGCCCTTGACGATCTTGGTCAACAGGCCAGCCTCGGGTGCCGGCAGCTCCAGCACCACTTTGTCGGTCTCGATGTCGATCAGGTTCTCGTCGCGCTGCACGTATTCGCCGGGCTTCTTGTGCCAGGCCAACAACGTCGCCTCCGAGACCGACTCGGAAAGCTGCGGAACCTTTACCTCAACTAACATGGTGTCTCCGTTTGCTCCGGGCGCCGCGCTATCGGGCGCACCGATGACGTATGCTTTAGACCCCGTGCGTGAGCGCCGCATCTAGCACGGCCTTCTGTTGCTCGTTGTGCAAAGCCAGATTGCCGACCGCAGGTGACGCCGAGGACGGACGCAAGGCGTAAGACAGCTTCTGCGCCGGCGACAGGTGCCGCAGCAGGTAATGCTGGATGCGATGCCAGGCGCCCTGATTGCCGGGCTCCTCCTGGCACCACACGATTTCCTTCGCATTGGCGAAACGCTCGAGCTGGGCCTTGAACTCGTCGTGGGGGAAGGGATAGAGCTGCTCCAGCCGCACCACCGCGATATCGGCTATGCCCCGTTCGCGCCGCGCCGCACGCAAGTCGTAGTACACCTTGCCGCTGCAGAAAACGATGCGCTTCACGTCCTGCGGCTCCAGGTTGTCGGTTTCGCCGATGACCGGCTGGAAGCCGCCCGCGGCCAGGTCCTCCAGGCTCGAGACCGATTCCTTGTGGCGCAGCATGCTCTTGGGGCTGAACAGGATGAGCGGCTTGCGGAACGTGCGGATCATCTGCCGGCGCAGCACATGGAACATCTGCGCCGGGGTGGAAGGCACGCAGATCTGCATGTTGTAGTCCGCGCACAATTGCAGGAAGCGCTCCAGGCGCGCGGAGGAGTGCTCCGGGCCCTGGCCCTCGAAGCCGTGCGGCAGCATCAGGATGAGGCCGCACATGCGGCCCCACTTCACTTCGCCCGACGCGATAAACTGGTCTATCACCACCTGGGCGCCGTTGACGAAGTCGCCGAACTGAGCTTCCCACAGCACCAGTTCGTTGGGCTCGGCCGTGGCATAACCGTACTCGAAGCCGAGCACGGCCTCTTCGGACAGGACGGAGTCGATCACGACGAAATCGGGCTGGTTCTCGGCGATGTGCTGCAGCGGCACCCAGGCACCGGCATCCCAACGCTCGCGCGCCTGGTCGTGCAGCACCGCGTGGCGGTGGAAGAAGGTCCCGCGTCCGCTGTCCTGTCCCGAGATGCGCACGGCATAGCCGTCCTTGAGCAGCGCGGCGTAGGCCAGGTTCTCCGCCATGCCCCAGTCGAGCGGCAGCTTCCCGAGCCCCATCTGGCGCCGGTCGGCGATGACTTTCTCCACCCGCGGGTGCAGCTTGAACTCCGCCGGCAGGGTGGTCAGCTTCTCGGCCAGCATTTTCAGGCCTTCGATCGGCACCGACGTCTCGACCTTCTGGGTCCACTTGGCGTCCCGGAACTTGTCCCAGTTCACCGCATAGGGCGGATGGTAGTTGGAGAGGATGGTCTTGTTGGTGTGGTAGCCGCCGTCTAGCGCCGCGCGGAAGGCCTTGACCATCTGGTCCGGGTCTTCCGGCTGGATCACGCCCTGCTGCGTCAGCTTCTCGGCGTACAGCCTGCGGGTGCCCGGGTGCTGGCTGATCACCTTGTACATGAGCGGCTGGGTCACCATCGGCTCGTCCTGCTCGTTGTGGCCATGGCGGCGGAAGCAGACCAGGTCGATCACCACGTCCTTCTGGAACTGCATGCGAAAGTCGAGTGCGATCTCGGTCGCCAGCAATACCGCCTCCGGATCGTCGCCATTCACGTGAAACACCGGCGCCTCGACCATCTTCACCACGTCCGTGCAATACAGCGTCGAGCGGGTGTCGCGCGTATCGGAGGTGGTAAAGCCGATCTGGTTGTTGACGATGACGTGCACGGTGCCGCCGGTCCGGTAACCCCGCGTCTGCGACAGGTTGAGCGTCTCCATCACCACGCCCTGCCCTGCGAACGCAGCGTCGCCGTGCATCACTACCGGCAGCACCTGCCTGCCCTCGCGGTCACGGCGGCGATGCTGGCGTGCCCGCACCGAGCCCTCCACCACCGGGTTGACGATCTCCAGGTGGGATGGGTTGAAGGCGAGCGTCAAGTGCATGGGCCCGCCGGGCGTGACGATGTCCGAGGAGAAGCCCAGGTGATACTTGACGTCGCCGGCCGGCAGATTTTCCGCGTGCTTGCCTTCGAATTCGGAGAACAGGTCCTTGGGCATTTTGCCCATGGTGTTCACCAGCACGTTCAGCCGCCCGCGGTGCGCCATGCCGATGACCGTCTCCTGAATGCCCATTTCGCCCGCGCGCTGCAGCAGGTTGTCGAGCAGCGGGATCAGCGACTCGCCGCCCTCGAGGGAGAAGCGTTTCTGTCCCACATAGCGCGTATGCAGGTATTTCTCCAGCGTCTCGGCGGCGGTGACGCGCTCCATGATGTGGCGTTTGTAGTCCGGCGAGTAGCCCGGCGTCGAGCGCACGCTTTCGAAGCGTGACTGGATCCAGCGCTTCTGCGCCACATCGCTGATGTACATGTACTCCACACCGATGGAGCCGCAGTAGGTTTCACGCACCGCGCGCAGGATCTCGCGCAGAGGAAGCTGCTCGGGACCGACCAGGGAACCGGTGTTGAATACCGCGTCCATGTCGGCTTCCGTCAGCCCATAGTAAGCCGGCTCCAGCTCGGGGACTTCGGGCTTCGGGAAACGCTTGAGCGGGTCGACGTTGGCGTGCCTTAGCCCAAGAAAACGATAGGCGTTGATGAGCTGCAGGACCGAGACCTGCTTGCGCTCCAGCGCCGCCACGGCCACCGTGGGCGCGTGACCATTGCCGCCCGGCCGCTTGTAGGCCAGGCGTACGAACGCCTCGCGGATCGGCTCGTGCGAAACGTCGCGCGTCCCCGGCTGCTGGATCTGGTCGAACCATCGGCGCCACTCGGGGGCGACCGCTTCCGGGTTCTCCAACCAAGCCTCGTACAGTTCCTCGATGAACGGCGCGTTGCCCCCGAACAGGTAGGAGGTGCCCAGGAACTCTTTCATCTGTGCGGCCATCGTTTGTCTCCGCAGACTCAAAAAGCCTACATGGGGGCGTCAACTCACCGACGCAATCGTGGTCCGCAAAACCTCAAGAAACCGTTCGTATTGAGCGTAGCGAAGCGGAGTCGAAACACGAAAGGTCGGCAGATCAACCGCCTGCACGCTTCGACTCTGCAGCTTACGCTGCTACGCTCAGCGCGAACGGGGCTTTAAGCCAAGCGGCTACCCCCGCATTGCAATCGGGACCACGTCGCGCTGGACGGAGCCGACGAACAACTGTCGCGGACGGCCGATCTTCTGCTCCGGATCGGCGATCATCTCGTTCCACTGCGCCACCCAGCCGACCGTGCGTGCGAGAGCGAAGATGGCTGTAAACATACTGGTCGGAATGCCGATCGCGCGCTGCACGATGCCGGAGTAGAAATCGACGTTCGGATAGAGCTTCTTCTCGACGAAGTACTCGTCTTCGAGCGCGATGCGCTCCAACTCCATCGCCAGCTTGAACAGCCGGTCGTCGTGCAGGCCCAGCTCGCCTAGCACCTCATGGCAAGTCTCGCGCATGAGCTTGGCGCGCGGGTCGTAGTTCTTGTACACCCGGTGCCCGAAGCCCATGAGCTTGGCGTCCCCGCCCTTGACCTGCCGGATGAACTCCGGGACCCGGGCCGTCGACCCGATGGAGCGCAGCATGCGCAGCACCGCCTCGTTGGCACCACCATGCGCGGGGCCCCACAAGCACGCGATCCCAGCGGCTATGCAGGCAAACGGGTTGGCACCGGATGAGCCGGCCAGACGCACTGTGGAGGTGGAGGCGTTCTGCTCGTGATCGGCGTGCAGGATCAGGATCCGGTCCAGCGCGCGCGTGAGCACCGCATTCGGCTTGTACTCTTCGCAGGGGGTCCCGAACATCATGTGGAGGAAGTTCTCCACGTAGTGCAGGCTGTTGCGCGGATACATGAAAGGCTGCCCCATGTTGTATTTGAAGCACATGGCGGCGATGGTCGGAACCTTGGCCAGCAACCGGACCGCTGAGATCTCGCGGTGCTCGGGATTGTTGATGTCGAGCGAGTCGTGGTAGAAGGCGGACAGGGCTCCAACCACGCCAACCATGACCGCCATGGGATGCGCGTCGCGTCGGAAGCCGGAGAAGAACCGCACCAGCTGCTCGTGCACCATGGTGTGCCGGGTGATGTTGGCGTCCCACTCGCGCTGCTGGGCCAGGGTTGGAAGCTCGCCCTTGAGCAGCAGGTAGCACACCTCGAGGAAGTCGCACTTCTCCGCCAGCTGCTCGATCGGGTAGCCGCGGTACAACAGGATCCCTTGGTCGCCATCGATATAGGTGATGGCCGACCTGCAGCTCGCGGTCGACATGTAGCCGGGGTCGTAGGTGAACTTCCCGGTCTGGCCATAGAGATTGCGGATGTCGACGACTTCCGGCCCAACGGTACCGGATAGCACCGGAAGGTCTACGGCCGGGGT
>JBGPMS010000005.1:0-38714 GCA_041487115.1 Gammaproteobacteria bacterium | reverse complement strand
CCAGTTCCAGCGCCAGAGTGCCCAGCACTTCAGCATAGCCATCCGCCGATCCCCTGGCGGCGGCCGCGGCTTCGATCCCCCAGCGCAGGTACTCGTCGAACGACTGCTCCGCGCGGAAGCCGGCAAGCCCGATATGCCCGGTTGCGGGGCGCCCGCTGTTGTCGGTAACGCCGGGTCGGGGTCGATAGGTCCCGGCCAGAACGGCGACCCGATCGAACCCGACGCCACCGCGCGTATCCGTCTTGGTCGCTTCACCGACTCGGTTCGCATCCGTGTAGAAAAAGCGATCGTCGAATGCCAGTACGAGTCCGATCTGGTTGCTCTGGATCTCGCCGTCGGGGAAGCGCACCGAAGAGGCTGATACGCCGGCTCGCACCGAGCCGAAGCTCCAGGTCAGGTCCACATGCGGGCGCAGCATCAATCCGCTGCCCACCAGCGCAGTCCCGCCGCCACCACCGCCGACATAAAATCCGGCCTCGATCTCGCATCTCGAGAAAAGCGCTTTGCGATACGCGATTTCCCCGCCACCGGTGAAAAATCCCCCGTGCTTGCCGGAGACCGCCCCGTACGCAGACGGGCCGATATAAAGCCCGGGAACAACCTCCAGCAGATACGCGGCCCCCACCATGCCCATGGTTTCGTCGCCGGGCAGGCTGAGGTACTCCAGGCTCAGCCGGAACTCCGCAGCCCGCTGCTTGATCGGAGAGTCGCTCGTGGCGTCGCCGGTGTCCGCGCGAGCGGGAATGCCAAGCGACAAAGTCAACGCCAACGCCAACAGAAGATGCAGACAGCAGGGCGCCGGAGATGGCAGGAGCTTTCCCGGGAGATGGAACCCGATGAGTAAGCGGACTGGTTCGATCGCCGTCATGAAGGGTTGCAGCTAGCCCTGCGCCCGAGGGAGGCAGTCAGACAACCTCGCGCTCGTCTTGCGGACGGGAGGTACGCACGAAGCCCAGGACCATACTGCCGGCGTCTCCCATGAACACTGAGGCCCGGTCGCGCCAGGGCGCCGGGAAATTGAACAGCAGGAAGCCGATCACGGCACCGATCCAGATGAGCAGCAGCGCAGCAACGCCGCTCGTCCCTGTCGGACCGGATGCGACTGCGAACCAGCCAAGCGCGATCAGCGCCACGCCGCCGGCCAGGCCGTCCATGCCGTCGATCATATTGACCGAGTTGATCACCCCCACAATGGAGAATACGGTGAACCAGACGGCCAGCGAGCCCAGGTACAGGTCTCCCGTCCCGGCCAGGTTGCCTACAGTGTCAACCACGCGGCCGCCCCACCTCACTGCGATCAAGGCCGCTAGGATCTGGACTGCAAACTTGCTGGTCGCCGACATTCCCCAACGGTCGTCCAGCACTCCGGCTATCAGCAGAAGACCCACACTGGCGGCAAAGGCGACGATACCGTCGGAAGGGCTGGCCGTGAGCACCGAAACCAGGCCGGCGCTCAGCGTCATGGCAATGCCGCCGATGAGCGGAACATTTCTGGGAGGGATCGCGCGCCCGCGGGGGCGGTCGACGAGCCCCATGCGAATGGCAAAATTTCGTAAGACGATGATCAATACGGCACTACAGAACAGCGCAACGCCGCTTCTCGGCACCTACGCTCCCCTCTCGCGATCCAATAAAGGCATCGATCTCTCCCGTCGTCGCCAGGCGTCGTCCTGGCCTGAAGGTGATCCTCGTCTGTCGCTGCGTTCGAGAGTGCCAGCCCACCTATTCGCATCGGCAAGCACGCCAGCGTCGCCGCTGCAGACCGGAACCCCACACGCAAACGGGCCGAGAATAGCAGGAATCTCGCTTTCCGGACTACCCGAAGAGATTATCGTCCCGGTTTGGCGGATCCTGAAGGGGAAGTCCTGTCGGACGGGCTCGGCGCCCGCAAGGAGAGCGCGCCGATCAAGCAGCACTCAGTCACGCACCGTCAACTTCGGCGCCGAAGTTGCACGGCTGTTTGATCGCATCGATCAACTAGACAATGCCCTCGACTTCTGCGTTGGATCGCTGCCGGCGCTCCTCTTCCAGCCATCCCTGGAACATCAGAACATCCCAGAGGAGGTAGCGCCAGTCGCGGCGTCCGGACAAGTGCTCCAGCCATTTGCGACGCACGAGCGCGGGAGCGAGGAACCCCTCCTCGTCCAGCCGCCGCTCCGCCAGCAGCGTTTCAGCCCAATCCCGCAACGGGCCACGGAGCCAAGCATCGATGGGAACGCCGAAGCCCATCTTGGGGCGGTCCACAAGGTCCCTCGGTACGTGACGATGCAGGATCTGCCGCAGTAACCGTTTGCCCTCGCCTCGCGCGAACTTCATCTCGCGCGGAAGGCTCCATGCGAACTCCACCACGCGCCGGTCCAGAATCGGCATGCGAGATTCCAGGCTCGACGCCATCGCGGCGCGATCAACCTTCGTCAAGATGTCGTCGGGAAGATAGGTCACCGCGTCCAGGAACATCATGCGCTGGGCGAAGTCGTCGACTACTAGCCATTGCTCCGGATCGTATAGCTCGTTGATTGATGCCGAAGCTCCCCGCACAACGTCCGCAGGCGCGCGCCAGTGGGACATCAAGGTTCTATAGAAGGTCTCCGGTCGTTCAAGAGCCAGCATGTCCGCAAGCCTGCCGAGCTTGTCCCCGACGCGTAAATCCAGTGTCCCGATAGACAGCAGCGCCAGCGCGCGTTGGGCGCAACTGACTACCGGTGCAGCTATACTCGAAGTCGCATGTGCCAGCCCGCGGCGCAGCGCGAACGGCATTGCGCGCATCCACGGCCAGATGCGCAGCCCCAGCGGGTAGCGCGGATACCCCCCGAACAGCTCGTCCCCTCCATCCCCCGACAGGCACACGGTCACTTGCCCTCGCGCCAGTTTGGAAACTAGAAACGTGGGAATCTGGGAGGGATCGGCGAAGGGCTCGTCGTAGATCTCCGGCAGGCGCGGTACGACCTCGAGCGCTTCGCGCGCCGTGACATAGAGCTCGGTGTGATCGGTCCTGAGGTGTTGTGCTACCCGTCTCGCAAACACGGCTTCGTCATAGCCACGCTCGTGAAACCCGATCGTGAAGGTGCGTACCCGCCGCGCGCTCTCCTGCTGCATGAGCGCGACCACGGTAGACGAGTCGATACCACCCGAGAGAAACGCACCGACCGGGACGTCCGCGAGCATCTGCTCCCTGATCACGTCGCGCAGCAGTTCTTCCAGCCTGCGACTCGCGTCTTCGATGGAGCCGCGGAACGGCTCCTGTACGGCGTGCTGCGCGATCTCTCTCAATGACCAGTACGCCTCCACCCGGAGCCGGATGCCCGGAGATCGGCGTGCCTCCGCCAGCGAAACGGAGGCGATGGTTCCAGCCTGCAGCTTGTAGATACCCAGGTAGATGGACCGTGGCGTGGGTACGTAGCTGTGCCGAAGATATAGCGCGAGCGCATCGCGGTCGACTTCCCCGCGCCAGACCGGGTGCGCGCGCAGCGCCTTGAGCTCCGATCCAAACAAGAGTGTGCGGTCCGCCCAACCGTAGTACAAGGGCTTTTCGCCTAATCGGTCGCGCGCCAAGTGCAGCGTCTGCTCGTCGCGGTCCCACAGGGCGAACGCAAACATACCTGCGGTTCGCTCCAGCGTCGCCCGCAATCCCAAACGCGCGATGGCCTCAAGCAGAACCTCGGTGTCTGAGTGGCCGCGCCAGCTCGGGGCCAGACCACTTTTCTCGACGTCTGCGCGCAGGTCGCGGTGATTGTAGATCTCACCATTGAACGCGATCGCATAGCGGCCGCAGTGCGAGCGCATCGGCTGGTGTCCGTTCGGAGAGAGGTCGAGAATGGCGAGTCGTCGATGACCGAGGGCAACCCCCGTCTCGGCGTCGACCCACTCCCCCGCATCATCCGGCCCACGGTGAATCAGAGTGCGCGCCATGCGGGCTGCACGAACGCGCATCTCTTCCGCAGGGAGGGCGCCAGACAGATCCAGGAAACCAGCCAAGCCGCACATGGGAGTCAGGAACTCGCTAGCGCTGCACACATTGAAGCAGGAGACAGTATGCAGGTGCCTCGATCTGCGGGATTCCCTCGTCGGGCGAAGTCATCTCGGTCGCCCGATCGCAGGAGATGTCTGGCGCGGCCAGTCTCGGATGCACCGAGTACCGAACGACACTACCAACGATCGACACCGAATCTCGCAGATGCCGGTGCCTGCTCCTTACTATCGCCCGCGGTGCTGAAGAAGTCCATTGCCGTGATCCCTTTAGCGTGACGCCCGTCGTTCACGGTCACCACCCTTCGGCTCACGCGCCACCGGTCATCTCGATGACACGCCTCCATGCCTGGAGCGCAATCCGCTTCGCAAAGCGCTGCTCGAACATCAGCCGCGCGTTCTGCCCCAGCCGGGCCCGCAACTCCGGATCTTGGGCCAAGGATCGGATCGTGTGAGCCAAGCCTCGGGCATCGCCGGCGTGGACCGAAAACCCGCACTCGTGCGCATCGAGCATAGCAGGGATTTCGCTCTCAGGATCACCCACGAAAACGATAGGTCGGCCGGCCGCCAGCACCCCGTAGAACTTGCTGGGAACAACGAACCGGCCCATCCCGGGGGCAAGCGTGACGAGGTGGACGTCCCCTAGGGCAAGCGACTGGGCTAGCCGTTCGCGCGGCTGCAGGGGTTTGAACACGACGTTGGACAGCCCTCGCCGCTCCGCCTCCTCGCGCAGCCGGTGGAAGCCATGTCCGTGCCCCACGAAGACAAATGCCACGCTAGTATCGCCGCGAAGTTCGACGATCGCTTCCAGCAGCGTCCCATGCTCGTGCACCCGTCCCAAATTCCCAGCATATTCAACCACGACCCCCCCCGCCAGCCCCCACTCTTGCCGCAGCGGACTCGATTCAGAGTCCTGCGGCCGGATCGCGTCACCGTCCGCCCAGTTGTGGATCACGGTGAGGCGTCGGGTCGATAGGCCAAGTTCATCGACATAGCTGCGCATCGTCTCACCCACCACGACGTTCGCCGACGCAACGCGCAGGGACCAGTCTCTCGCCGCCTTCGCGACATGCCACAGGGGCCCGTACATAGCCTTGATTCCCGCAGCGCGGGCCACCTCCGGAAAGAGGTCCTGCAGCCAAGTCACGAGCCTAGCGCCGCAGAGTAAGGCCGCGGCCGCGGCGACGACGCTAATCAGCGGCGGGTCGGTCTTGGCGATCACCACGTCTCCGGACCTGAGCAGGCGCATGAGCCCGACCGCAGCGCCGAGGTAGAACGTCAGATAGTCGATGGCGCGCCCAGCCAGCGTCCGGCGCCCCAGACCGCTGCTCCACACGCGATGAACGTGGACCCCGTGGACCATTTCGCGCACAGGATGCCGGTGCGACCGATCGATGTAGTGCAACCGGCTTGTGATCACATGCACGTCGAGCCCGTCCGCAGCCAGGAAAAACGCCAGATCGGACAGGAACTGGCTCGTGGCCGACTCGTCGGGGAAGAAGAAGCGGTTGACGAAGACTACCTTCATTTGACAAAGTTCTTCCGCGCGTGTACCGCCCGCGAACCCCGCAAAGTCGAGGCAGACGGCCAATGAGTGCGAGAGGGTCTTCTATGGCCCAGGTGCACCCGGACACGGCTTCCACCTCAAAGAGCGGGCCTGCCTGGATAGCTTCGAAATGCGCTCTCCCGCCTACGATCATCCGCAATTGTCGACGGGGCCAATCGTCTCTTGCTCATGTTCGCCGCTTCATTCCAACCTCGCGCCTGTGCAGATCGATCCCTTCGACATACGCGTCGAGCAATCGATCGACGACCCGCTCCCATGAATATTCACGCTCCACTAGGTTGCGCCCTGCGTTGCCCATCCGCTCGAGCTCCTCGCGATCTGCAAGCATCTCGCAGAGCGCTTGCTCTAGCGCGCCCGGCTCCTGCTTCACGATCCGGCCAGCCCCCGCTGCCTCGACCTCCGGAAAGTTGCAGCCCGGCGTGAGTAAGACCGCCGTGCCCGCGGCGAGCGCCTCCAGCACCGCGATTGAAAAACCCTCCGCAGCGGAGGGAAGACAGAAGACGTCGGCCCGCGCGAGCAAGAGGCCTTTTTCGTCAAGTTTGACGACCCCAGGAAACAAGACCGCATCCTGCAGACCGGCGGCTGCGGTCATAGCACGCAGCACCTCCTCCTCCCCATCTTCGTCCGGCCCGGCCATGACCAGACGGGCGCGGGGATCGGTCCGGCGCACTCCGGCAAACGCTTTAAGGAGAACGCGCGTCCCTTTGAGCGGATGAAGGCGACCGAGGAACGCGATCACGGGCGCGTCCTCGGGGATTCCCCACCTGACCCTGGCCCGGCTCGCCGTTCCCGGCTGCACCACCGGCAGCTCCACCCCGTTGGGTATGATGCGGCAGGGAGTGACGACACCCAGTCGGCGGTAGCTTTCGACCTCGCGTTGGGTGAGCGCGAAGAGCATGGTCGCTCGCCGCAAAATGGGCTTTTCGATAAGCTCGAGATAGATCCGCTTCTTCAACCGTCTGAACTGCAACCGCCGCGGGTCGAACACACCGCGCTGATGGTAGAAAAGCGGTTTGCGCACCGAGAACGCTGCATGTGCCGCGGCGTAGCTGGGATAGATGAATGGTAGGTGCGTGTGCACCGCATCGACCGAACCCACCAACCGCTCCAGAACTGATGCCATAGACGGTGCATAGAGGAACCCCGCCGCGCCTCCAGTTCGGCCGGAGCCCGGCAACCAGCCGGAAAACACGGATGAAGCTGGAAAGTACCAGACCTTCACCCCTTCGACGTCGACTCCGCGTTCCAGAGGTACGTCGAGGCGCTCACCAAGATCACAGTCGCTGGTCACTACAGTAACGTCATGGCCGCGGCGCACTAGTCGTTCGGCTACGGCAGGAACGGAGACCGCGGGTCCGCCGATCCGGATGGCGGGCTTATAGCCGTGCACGGCGTATAGGATCTTCATCTGGTCATATCAGCCGCTGCTCCCTCATCCATTCCACGGTCTGCACGATCCCCTGCGCAGTCCCATAAGGCAGCGCGCCACATAGCGACTCCAGCGCACTCGTGTCGAACACCGCGTCGGTCAGCATGTTGTTCAGGCGAGAGTTGGTCAGCGGTGCGGTCATCACTCCCAGCGCTTCGAGCAGACTACCAGCCCGGGCGGCGACGCGAAGCAGACCAGTGCTGACCGCTGGGGGGGGACGCACATCCAAAGCAGCGGCGACGCTCCTAGACCAGTCACCCATGCATATTGGCTCATAGTCGCACAGATAGAAGGTGCCGCCGGCGACCGTAGCGTCGGACGCCTCCGCAAGACACACTAGCTGATGAGTCGTATTCCCCACGAAACCCATCGAACGCCTCGCCGTCCAGCCTCGGGGCGCACGGAATCGGCCGCGCGCCACAGTCAGAAAAAAGTCGCGGTAGGGCGCACCGAACCACGGCCCCCAGATCGACGTGGGTCGCGCGATGACCCAGGGCATCTCCTGTGTGCGCCGCGCGCGCACGCGCCGCTCCGCTTCAGCCTTGCTCGCGCCGTAAGCGGTATTGGGGCAGTACTCGTCCTCCCGCCGGGGCACGTATCCTAGCCGGCAGACCAGCATGGATGACACTGCAAGCACGCGCTTCGTCCCTTTTACCCGCTCCAGGGCATCGAACAGGTTCTCGGTGCCTTCCACGTTGATCCGGTATTCGTCGGGGCCGTCACTCCCAAGGTCCGTCCTCGCCGCACAATGAAAGACGTACTCCGGCGCAAACTCCTTTACAACACCGCGGACACCTTCGCGGTCTCCGAGGTCGAGCTTGCACCAAAGTGGCCGATGGTCTGCGTTGCGCGGCGGCGCGATATCGACATTGAGCACCACGTCGCCCCGGCGTATCAAGGATTCGACGAGATTGGTACCGATGAAACCTGATCCTCCCGTAACCAAGACTCTCTTCATGATCCCTTCACGGCACTCCCCCTTATTTGATCAGCTTCCCGAAGATATTGGCGCGCAGCCCGGCCAGCTTCTCGGAGCCGTTTACCGTGCGCTCGTAGGCTACGCCAAGCAGAAATGCGGCACTATTGAAGATGAGATACGAGGGCTCGGGCTCGAACAGACGGGCGTCAAAGCTGGAGAATCCCGCCGCTCCCCCAGCTTCCTCGATCTGACGTAGGCTGTTCAAACGGTAGAACGTCGTCCAGGGCTCGTGCGCGTCCGTGGGCAGACCGCGTACACGGTTCGCCACGAGCACATGAAACCAATGCGGGGTGGCCCGGGACAGCAATGCGACGTAGTGTCGCCGATTGGGCGTGCGGAAGAAGAAAGGCGCACCGGCCTTAAGCACCCTGCACGCCTCCGCTAGGAACGGAACTGGGTCCTCCACGTGCTCGAACACGTAGTCCGCGTACGTGAGGTCGAACGTGGCGTCGCGAAACGGCAGACGTCCGCCGTCAATGACATAAGCCTCGTCCAACTCGGCGTTGCCAAGCACAACGGGATCGGGGTCGGCCCCGACTACGGCCGCCACTTCACCGCGCAGCACACGCACTGGATTCCGCGTCGCCGGCCCCGCACCAAGATTGAGTACGCGCATGTCTGGGCGCAGGCTCTCGCGTACCCAAGTATAGAAGCTGAGACTGCCATCATGCCAGCGAGTCGGATAACAGGAGCGAAAGAGACGCTCAGACACCATGCTTGGCGACCACGCTCCAGTACAACTCGTCGTATGCGTCGGCCATCTGCGGTACCGACCAAGCCTTCATCCGATCCCATGCGCGTCCCACCCGCTCCCGGGCACGGACCGGCTCGGCAAGCAGGCGTCGAATCCCCCGAGCGATCGATTCAGGGTCGTTCACATCGACGAACTCGGCCTCAGAATCTGACGCCAACATCCGATGCGAGGAAATGTCGGACAGCACCAACGGGCATCCGCTCGCCATAGCTTCAAGGACGACGTTAGGCAGTCCCTCGTACCGGCTGATCAGCGTAAAGGCGATCGCCGACTTCATCAGCCCCCAGACCATCTCCGCAGGCTGCTGGCCGAGGAATACGACGCGATCGCCAATCCCAAGCTCTGCGGCACGTCGCTGCAGATGTAGTTGAAGATTCCCCTCGCCGCACCACACGGCGTATAGATCCGTATCTTTGATAAAGAGGGCAAGCGCCTCGAGCAGCGTCTCCAGGTTCTTCTCGGGCTCCAACCGACCCGCGAACAGCATGAATGGTGGCGCTTCGCCAGCTTGCGTGCGGAAGACTTCAGCGGGTGTAGCTTGGAGCCGTTCCAACGGGATCGCGCTTCGTACCACGCGAACGCTGCCCCGTCGTCCTACGGACCGCCAATACTCGGCACCGGCAGGAGAATTCGCGACCACAGCCGAAGCGTGCTGCCCAACTAGTCGCCTGAGCCTCGCCTTCCATCCAGAATATGACTGAGCGGTGGTCGGCTCCCTCAAAATCCAGGGAATACCGGTGGCCCAGCAGACGAGTCCAGTTAGGACATCCATATGCAACAACCAGCTCTGGATGATGTCTGGTGAGAGCGTCCCGGCAAGGCGATAGAGCTGCGACAGGATACGGAGGTCGTAGTTGCCCACCGCTTTGATCCGGTGGCAGGTCACACCTATCGAATCCATTGGCGTCGGTTGAGCTCCAGCATTGAGATATGCCACATGCACGTCGTGCCCGCGCCGCACCTGCTCAGCAGCCAGGTAGCTGAGCTGGCGCTCCGCACCGCCACCGCAGAGATGCGGGATGCAGTGCAGAACTGTCAGCATGTGCGGGCGCGACTCATTCATCCTTGTGACGGTCCCATGCGGACGCAGCGAAGTGGCAGTCCCCCCGCAATCAGATACCGAGATCGTTGGTAGAAGAACATTCTTGCCACAAAGCTGGTCACTATCGCGCCGGGCAGAACCGCGAAGATGCCTACACCCAATGGTCCAGCGACAGCAGAGAATTCCGAGATCGGCCGGCTGTACAAGTCACAGCGCGCTACTGCGGAACTGCTCTGGCTTAACCGAGAGCATGAGAGCACCGGAGGTAGTGAGATCTTCGTCAGACAATCCTCCGAACGCTGGTGCGAGTCTGCTTCGCTCGATGATCTGCCCACCTCGGCGCCAATCAGCAACGACTCGGAATCCGATCCCCTCAAGCGCGTCACCGTGCGCTGAATGCGGCAAGCGATTGATAAGGTAGGGACGTGATCCCTTCACCAGCCGCCAGGTGCGATCGGCCAGCGTCCAGTGCCCATTCCAATCTCTAGTCAAACCGTGAGAGCGGAAGTCTATGTTATGGGACATCAGACCACCCGGCTTTAGCATGACAAACAGCGCCCGATAGGTCCCTGCTACGTCTTCAACGTGCTCCATTACTGCCTGCGAGATGACCATATCCACTGACGCCGGCGCGCGTAGCGAAAACCCCTCCCATGGCGCGATGTAGTCGATGCGAATGCCGTCAATGCGCTCATTCCCATCCTCAAGTGCAGCGCGGATTGCCGCAACCCGCTCAGCGCGAAGCGCGATCTCCAGGACTTCATCGTTGAGGATCTGGCACGGGAAATCGTAAGAAGCGAGCTTGGGATGGACATCGGGAAACTCCATATCTCCGGGCACGGGCGCACGCTGTTGGAACATGCGGTATAGCTCACCCAGGACAGCGACGTTCCTTTCACGCGCCGCGTGGACCTTGGCATCCAAGGCTCGATACACAGCTACCCCGCTGAGCATAGCGGCCAACCCAATACCGAGCGAATCGCCAGGGCCCAGTTCCGCCAAGGAGTGGACTAGCGGGTTGAGCCCCCGCTCATGAGCCCGAACAAGATGACGCAGCCAGACCGAGTAGCAGTATCGCGCAGACAAAGTGCCACCGGTGCCGCCGCATACGCGTTCGCGCAGCACAGGCAAGAACGATGCAGCGCCGGTGAGCACTGCTCGGGCTCTCACCTGCATCTTTCCCCTCGGCGAAGGGCAATTAGCACATCCCTCGCACCACGCGAATTAAGCGCGGCCCGGATGCCCAACACGACTGCCGACCGCGCATCAACCGGCTGGGCGATCTTCATCCCCGCTCACCATCCAAACTCCCCGCTGGGCAGCGAGCATCACCGCTACCAGCGGCATGTCGGCCTCGACTTTGCTTGTGCGGGTCTATTATACGAGTCCGCCAGTCACAGTGCGCTACAACGTAAGCCAACCACCCGCTCTGCCCAAGGTTAAGTTCGACCCGGCCATACAGTCGTGGACCCACGCCGTAGAGACAAAAGTGGCTGTTTCACACGCCGAGTTTTATGTCGTCCAGCCGCTCATACTCTTAGCTTCGCATATGCGCCCTTCCCACTTCTTCGTTTACCGCCACGGTGGACACGAGTAGGCTCTGGCACAAAGCACCTCGCCGGTGAAGTTCCTAAACCTCCGGGCAATCGTGATCGGGCTCCTGACCTTGATGTACCCCACCACTTTCAGTACCGCATGCCTCGGCGGGATGCTGATGCACATAAGCACGCGATCGGGCATCATGTGCCCATCAACCACCTACGACCCCTCGTGCTGCGCAAGCCCTCTGAAAATCTCACCAAGCCACTTTCGCAACACTCCGAACACCTTATTCCGCTTCCGACATCGCTTCGGGATGAAGGCGACGTGGCACCTAAGCCAACTCTGAGGCGTCGACTGACCTCCCTTCGAACTTCGTCTTCCGACGGTAGCGCAGTAACATGGCCGTCACTGGACGCTGAGGCATGACCAGTCGCATGCCCTCCGGATCACCCGATGATTAGAGCGAGTGCCACTTCCATAGCTGACGCCCTTGAATTGCACCCGGCATTTCTGAATCGGCTGTGGCCTTTGATCTGGGTAGAGTTGTGGGCCGGGGACGTCCTCGATTGAACGATATGGGCAGTCCGCATCGCCAAGGCGACGGGCAACAGCCCTCCCCAGAGTGTCCCCGCGGCAGCCTGCAGCAACGGTTCGTTCGTGGCGTGTCATGGAACGTGTTGAGTACGACACTCGGTCAGGGCAGCGCCTTTGCGGCGAGCCTCATCATCGCTAGTCGCCTGGGGCCGCAATTGTTTGGCGAGCTCAGCCAGTTGCAGCACACCGCGTTGACCCTCTCCGCGCTCGCGCAGGTCGCAACGGGGGCCACCGCGACCCGCTACGTAGCCCGATACCGAATCAGCGATCCGGCTCGCGTGGGGCGGATACTCGGCTTCTGCGCGCTATTTACGCTAATGACAGGACTGACCGCCGCCCTCCTTCTCCTGCTTCTATCGGACTGGCTAAGCGCAAAGACCTTGAACGCCCCCCAGCTGTCGGGTGGATTGAAAGTCATGGCGGCGTATGTGCTAGTTTCAGCGATGTCGGGCTACCAAACCGGCGCGCTCGCCGGGCTGGAAGGGTACCGGCGCATGGCGCGAGTAGGCACACTGCATGCGATCGTCCACATCGCTCTCGCGTTCATCGGCGTATGGATATACGGACTGCCGGGCGCACTCTGGGCCCTCGTCGCCAGCCTCATTCTGAAATGGTGGCTCTATCATCGAGCCATTCGGATGGAGGCGAAAAGATTCGCGATAAGCATATCCTACGTTCTGCAAAACGACGAACGCAGCGTCCTCCTGCATTTTTCATTACCTGCCGCGCTCCCAGGCCTAACATCAATGCCGGCGCTCTGGCTCGCGAATACCTTCCTTCTCCAGCAACCCGGAGGTTTCTCGCAGCTCGGGCTCTTCGCGGCCGCGCTGAACTTGAAGACCCTGGTGACTCTTGTTCCGTCGATTGTATCCAGTGTCGGCGGGGTTTTGGTACAAAGCCACTCGGGCGAAACCGACGGGACACGCTTTCGAACGACTTACTGGGCGAATGTGTTCGCGAGCGCCGTGGCCGTCGGCCTCGCAGGCGTGACGGTTTATTTATTGACCGATCTGTTGCTGCCCCTTTTCGGCGCAGGCTTCACGCCCGCGCGGCCAGTTGTTGAGATTCTCATTCTGGCTGCTATTGTCGAGACTCTAATGGTATCGTTGTATCAGCTGGTCTATTCGCTTGAGAGAATGTGGTGGTCGCTCCTAGTCGTCACGTTGCCTAGGGACCTTGTGATCGTGACCTCCGCATTTCTGTTGATTCCACACATGCAGGTCGCCGGCTTGGCGTGGGCGCATGTGCTCGGCTGGTCAACCGCGTTTCTCGCGGTGCTTTGGTTTGTCCGGGCGCATCGTGAACGGCTGCTCTGATATCGAGAACCTGGGTCGCCATACCTCACCACTGCCCGGTCCAACACATTGGGCACGAGCATGAGTACGCCGCCAAACTAGCCACGGACTCCGGTGCTGCCGAACTGGGCCCTCGCGGCGATTAGGCGTCCGGCTTGCCGAAGCAAATGACCAAACCGGTAGTCGCGCATTACTCGCCGGTAGCCGTTACGCGCAATCCGCAGGCGTTCCTCTTCTCGACCCAGGTAGTAGAGAATTTTGTCGACCAGCTCATCTACGACTTCGTAACCTACGATCTCGTCGTCAACCTTAAAGAACCGGTTGAGGTAGTCGCCACCGTCTGATATTTGCATCACACCGTTTGCAGGTAGCTCGAAGAGGCGGAAACTGCCTACCGTATACTTGCCCCGGTTGTGTACATTGAATCCGATTTTTGCGCTCCGATAAAGTTTCACGTACTGCTCGAACGCAACTGGCCTGACCCACCCCGGAAAGCCGAATCTTAGATTGAAATACAGATTGCGCTTCAGGTTGCTGAGCCCGTGCAACCGGCAACGTCGTCCGAGCGCCTTCTTGACTTTGGCGAGTAACGGCATCTTGCCAATGTGTTGCGCGCCGATGAAAATTACATCAATGTCCCGTGCTCCGCCAAGCACTTCCTGTTCGTTCGCGGCAGTATCGAATGCGGCGTCGAACAACCCAAGTGCCCAGAAATCCACTCGCTTAGCGCCCACGTACCGAAGTTTCGCTTCCATGTCCAAATCCCGACTATAAGCGGGGCTGTGGTACAGCACGTGATCGTAGGCATGCACATAAGCAAAATCGCGGTCGTAGGCACTAATTGGACCGTCGGCCGTGCGCAGTACTTTGTAAACAGGCAACTGGGCAAGCCACTCCGGATGGTACGGCGGGCAGTTGTCAACGATCAGTGCGTCGATGCCATCGTCCCGCACCCGCGCCTCAACCTCGGCATAGAGCCGCATCAGTCCGGCGTGACGATCGAAGTAGAGTTGATCGAGCTGTTGTGCGCGCAGGTAACGGCCTACATCCAGGAATGGATCGTGGTTGAATGGGATAAACGTGATCTCCGCGTCGGAGGCTGCGGCAATCTCCTGCGTCCAGAACTGCGCCTCAAAGCCGCGCTTATTGAACGAATAGAGGATCTTCACCGCAAAGTCCCTCCGCCCGCCAAAACATGTGCCTGCTCAGCGTGCACGTGCCGCGGACTCGGCGATTACATTGATCGAGTATGTCATTTCGTAGTCACCACGCGGCAAAAGCGCGCCTATTTCCTCGGGCCTGCTGTACTCGGCGTGTGTTTTCGTGTCTCGAAAGCGGTAGCCAAGTCCCGCCAGTACCGCATATGGATTGCATGCGTCATTCTCGAAGTGTGGGCCAACCGCTTCCATGATGAAAATGGGGCGGCAACGCTGAATGAGCAACATTCCGCCGGTAATAATAGGAAACTCATTGCCGTCAACATCAAGCTTGATCAAATCCACGTGATCCACTCCCTCGCGGGTACACCAATCATCCAGCCGCATGAAGTCGACTCGATCGGAATCCAGGCGGCGCCGCCCGTCAGTACGTCAGCTCGACCGAAAGCGCAACTCCCTGCCTGTCGCGTTCTCATCACAAAGCGCGATCTGAAAAGCCTTCGCGTGCGAAAATTTATTGAGCGAAAAGTTCCGTATAAGCTTTCGAAAAGCGTAGGTTGTCGGTTCGAAAGCAAAGAGGTGCCCAGAATCTCCGACCAAGCTAGCCAAGCGTAGTGCATGCGCGCCGATGTTGGCGCCGATGTCGAGCACTGTCATCCCAGGCCTGCAGTGGGCCTCGATTGCCAGTGCCACATCCGGTTCGAATAGTCCAAGATATAGAGCGAGATCGATGGTCTCCCCGAGGTCCAGCTCGGAATGGATCCCGTTGATTTCGACTTGTACCACACGCCCCCGCACGGCAAAACAGAAGGCTTTGAAATATGCAGTTCGCAGGCCACGGAATGGTGTCGCGCGATAGATGTAGTGGGCCAGCCCTATCAGTGGTCTTGCCATGGACGGACTCTTCAATAATTGTTCGTTCGGTGAGGTGGTCTGATTCATCCAGCAGACGTCCGCCGGACGTCGCATCGGCGCACTGGTTGTCCTACCAGTTTCGGCAGGCCGGAGCATGCAAGTGCTGGATCATGGGGCAGAGGTTCGCAAGTCAAGCGCACTGTCGACGATCAGCGCATCCACCTTCTGCTCGCGCAGGAATGCCTGCATATTGGCACAAAGGGACATCAGGTCGGCATCCTCGTCGAAGTACAGATGTCGAGGAGCAGGGCCCGCAGAATCCGATTGGGATCGATACGGATCGTGATTGAATCGGCTCAACTGGTAGTCATCCGTCGACGCGTCGCGCACTTCGTGGGTCCAGAAATCCGCCTCGACGCCCTTCTTAGTGAACGAGCACCCGATCCTAAGTGACATCGCTACGGCTCGTCCTTCGCAGCTACGACAAAGTTCATGCTCGGCGTCCAATCACGATTGCGATAAGCCTTTAGGATAGCGAAGTGGCGCGACAAACGCCGCTTCACGTCACGCACACGGAACCCTTTCATCCCCACCTCCCAATAGTGCTGTCCCTCACAATAACGCGCATGCAGACCATCGGGCTTATGCACATAGTTGAAGATATCGACAATGAAGGACCAGTCGATTCCGAGAATTCCCGGCGTGAAGCGAAGCTGCAAATGTCGCCCGGCCACCGGTAAATAGATCAGCGCAAACCGGCCGACTCGCCCGATTTCCGCCATGGCCGTATCGAGGTACGGCAGCGGCAGATGCTCGAGCACGTGCGATGCGGTAACGACATCGAATTGCTTATCACGGAATTGCGGCATCTCGTGCACACTGCCGACGAAGTCCGGGTGAAACGTTTCATCGATGTCCAGCGTGGTCACGTCGTAGCCGCGCCAACGGAGCACGCTGGTGTCGAGCCCCTGACCGGGTCCCACAATCAGAACGTTGCGTGCCCGCTGCAGCTCGGTGATGTCGCGGTACTGGTGATAGCAATTGACGAAGTTGGACAGGTTTAGCTGCTTCGCCCAGGCTTCTCTGTCGACTGGCATCACTGCAGGCACCTGCACCACGCTTTGCTGCATTACTTCGGCTCCCGTCTACCGGACAGATGTGAAAGGGGATAGGGAAGACAAACACGGCCCTTTTTCTAGACAGGACTGTATCGCCCGCCTGGTGAGCAGTCAATCGCACGAGTCTTTGCTGAGCACAGGCGGTTTCGCGGGGCTTGCTCGCGCCATGCATCGGTAAGGTGCGCGACGATCTTGGGAATCAGCGGGCGATCTTCGATCGCAGCGATGATCTTCAGGCGGCGCCACGGTGTGGGCGCGCCCAACTCATGTGCGCCGGGGCTGAGCATGCGCCTGAGCATGATCGGCTGAGTCCTCCTGGTCCAGCGGCGCGAAGGTGGATGGCGCTTCCACGAACAGATCGTGGCCGAAGAGCGGCAGGTTGGGTCCGAGGGACTGGGCAACGAAATCCTGGAACTCAAGTCGCGCCTCGGGCACACGGCGGACGGCGCCCGTCGGCAGACCAGACGGACGCTCCGATGCGCGCGGGACGTTGGCTGCACTGGGGGTTGCGCCCGGAGTGTTGACGATGCGCGGAGGCTGGACGGATGACGTTAGCGCTGATTGTCCTGGAGCGGCAGATCAAAGGTGGAAGGCTGCTGTGCGCCAGTCGGGGTGCCCCGTGTGGTTAACCATGTCAGGATCGCAGCGCGCAGCAGTCGTCCAATGCGTTTGTGCAATCCCTCTCCCGCGGTCCCGCCTCGTGTGCCCCTGCAGGCGGCTGCAGAACGCTCCGGCCCCGGACCTAGTGCCTACCAACGCGGCGGCCTCTAGCAAAAACCTGCCTGTTTCTGCGTATTTGCGCGGTTATTGTAGGGGTGCAGCCGCTGAGCCGCAACACGGCCCTGACGCCGGCCTGGTTGGCACGGAAGGTGCATCCCAGCCCGCAAACCCTAGTAAAGGAGACGCGCCATGAGCCTGTTCGCGATCATCATCCTGGCCCTCATCGCTATCGCCGCAATCTACGCCGTCATGGTCTACAACAGCCTGGTGACGGTGAAGCACAACGTCTCCAAGGCCTGGGCCAACATCGACGTGCTGCTCAAGCAGCGCCACGACGAGATCCCCAAGCTGGTGGAAATCTGCAAGCAGTACCGCCAGTTCGAGCAGGACACGCTCACGCGCGTGATCGAGGCGCGCTCCAAGGTGTTCAACGCCAGCCAGTCGCAGAACATGGGCGATCTGGGCAAGGCCGAGACGCAGTTGCGCGGCAGCCTGGCCAACCTGTTCGCGGTGGCCGAGGCGTACCCGGATCTCAAGACCAACGAGCAGTTCATGAATCTTCAGGCGCGCATCTCTTCGCTGGAGAGCGCCATCGCCGACCGGCGCGAGTTCTACAACGAGAGCGCGAACATCAACAACGTGCGCGTCGAGCAGTTCCCGGACGCCCTCGTCGCGAACCTGTTTGATTTCCCGCCCAGGCATCTGCTCGAGTTCGGCTCCGAGGAGAAGACCGACGTGGACCTGAAGAAGCTGTTCGCGGCGTGACCGGGTTCCTGCGCGGATAGGGTACGTTTTCACCCCTCACCCTAGCCCTCTCGGACCCTCACCCTACCCTCTCCCAGCGGGAGAGGGACCTTATCTCTGCTGGGAGAGGGGCCGCTGAGTGAAATGGTTGCGCGCTTTGCGGAGTGCAGAAAGGCCCCTCTCCCTCGATGGGAGAGGGTGGGGGTGAGGGTGAAATCGCATGAACGAGCTCCACTACCGATACGGCAACTTTCTGACTTCGGGCCTGCACCTGCTGCTGCTGCTGGTTGCCGCCCGCATCGCCACGCCCGTCGCCTGGGTGTGCTGTCTGGCGCTGATCGGTGGGATTTCCATCTTCGCCTGGAGCGCCAACTTCCGCCGGTCGCGAGCGGTGGCCGACACGCCCACCTCGCGGGTGGCTTCAGCCCCACAGGGTTACGTCGAGCTGTTCGGCAGAGCGAGGATGCATCCCGGCTTGACGATGACCAGCCCGGTCTCGATGCGGCCTTGCGTATGGTTCCGCTATTGTATCGAGGAGCGACGCGACAACAAGTGGCACGAGGTTGGTTCGGGGATGAGCACCGACACCTTCCTGCTGGATGACAGCACCGGCAAGGTGGTGATCGACCCCGACTGCGCCGAGATCGTATCCTGCGATCGACGCAAGTGGCGCAACGGGCCGCGCCGCTACACCGAGTGGCTGTTCACGCCCGGCGGCAACTTGTACGCGCTGGGCGAGCTCCGCGCCGAAGGCGGAAGCGCCAGCGCGTTGGACACGACGCGCGACCTCAACGCACTGCTGGCGGACTGGAAGGCCGACAAACCGTCGCTGCTCAAGCGCTTCGACCTGGACGGCAACGGCCAGATCGACCTCAAGGAGTGGGACCTGGCGCGCCGGGCCGCCCTGCGCGAAGTGAGGAAGGCGCATCAGGATATCGTCTCGCAGCCAGGCGTGAACGTGATGCGCAGGCCCAGCGATGGCCGCCTGTTCCTGCTGGCCGACCTCGATCCCAACCACCTGGCGCGCCGCTACGGATTGTGGACCTGGATACAACTCGGGATCGCAGTCGGCGCCGGGAGCGGCCTTCTCCTGCTGCTCACGCACTTCATCGTGCGGTAGCCAGTGCGCGCCGTGGTCCGACGCTACCCCGCGCTGTCCCGCAGCATTGCAGCCACCGCCTGGTATCCCTGCTCCGCTGCGATATCGGCGGCGGTCTTGCCCCGGTCGTCCTTGAGCTTCGCGTCCGCGCCGCGCTCGAGCAGCAGCTTCACGCAGTCGCCCTTGCCATAGCCGGCCGCCCACATCAGCGCGGTGAGGTTGTGGTTGTAGCGCCGATTCACCTCCACACCGTGGTCGAGCAGCAGCGACACCGCCTCGACTTGGCCCTCGGCCGCGGCATAGATCATGGCGGTCTTGAACACCTGATCCTCGCGCTGGACTTGGGCACCGGCGTCGATCAGCGCACGCATTATTTCCGCGCTTCCCGCAAATGCCGCCGCCATCAGCGCCGTGGTCTTGTCCAGCGCCTCCTGATTGACGTTCGCGCCCTCGTCGATCAGCCACTTCACCATGCCGAGGTTGCTCGCTTTCGCCCATAGCATCAACGGCGTCTCGCCGCGGCGGGTGCGGGAGTTCACGTCGGCGCCGTCTTCCACCATCTTGCGGGCGCGCGCCTCGTCCTTCTGCTTCGAGAATTCGAGCAGGCGCACGTTGAGCTGCGGCTCTGTCACCTGTGCCAGCGCGGCCGGACCCAGCCACAGCATCGTCATGAGCGCGGGCGTGATGCAACGCAGGAATGCAACCATGTTCTAAAGCTTTCTCCGAGTTGGCCGAAAACGCCTGCTTCCCTCTGTGCCTGCGCCGCTTTTCGGGCTTGAACTCAGAGGAGCGACACATTATAGTCCGAGCCACTGCGGCGGCTGCATTTGCTGCGGTGCAAGACGCCTGAAGTAAAACATCCAACGTTCGGGAGGTTGTATGCAGTCTTCTCTGAAAAACTTGAATCTGCTGGCAGCCGCGGTGCTGGCCGGTTCAATCGGCAACGCGTTCGCGGCCGAGATCGAGGGCGGGTCCACCACCAGCGGTGCACCCATGTCGTCGAATCTGGTCCCGATCACGCAAGCCATGCTCGACGCATCGGAAGGAGACAAGAACCATTGGCTCCACTCCAACATGGCGTACAGCAACAGCCGCTACTACCCTGCAGATCAGATCAACGCCAGCAACGTCGGCAAGCTCAAGCCGGCGTTCATCTTCCAGACCGAGGTCAAGGAATCGAACGAGACCTCGCCTATCGTGATCAACGGCGTGATGTTCCTGACCACTTCCTATAACCACGTCTACGCGATAGACGCTACCACTGGCAAGGAATTCTGGCACTACAAGCACAAGATGGGTCCGGTGTCCACCTATTGCTGCGGCCCCAACAACCGCGGGGTGGCAGTGAACGAAGGCGTGCTCTACATGGGCACGCTGGACGCCAAGCTCGTCGCGCTGGACGCGAAGACCGGCAAGGTGCTGTGGAGCACCGAGATCGCCGATCCGGAGAAGGGCTACTCCGAGACCATGGCACCGGTGGCGGTGGACGGCAAGGTGCTGATCGGCACCAACGGCGGCGAATACGGCATCCGCGGGTTCGTGAAGGCCTACGAAGCGAGCAGCGGCAAGCTGCTGTGGACGTTCTACACCATCCCCGAGAAGGGCCACGAAGGCAAGTGGGCTACGACCGACGCCACCGGCCGCAACCTGAAGCGCGACATCGCCAAGGAAAAAGCCGACCTGCAGCAAAAGGGCGGCGGCTTCTATCAAACCCTGGGCGGCGGCGTGTGGATGACGCCGGCAGTCGACCGGAAGACCAGGACCGTGTATTTCGTGGTGGGCAATCCCTCGCCCGACCTGTATGGCGCCATTCGTCCCGGCGACAACCTGTACACCGACTCCATCGTCGCAGTCGATCTGGACAGCGGCGCATACAAGGCCCACTACCAGTACGTCCCCCACGACGTGTGGGACCTGGACGCGGTCAGCCCCGTTATTTTGACCGAAGCGAAGGACAACTCGGGCAAGATGGTGCCGGTGGCGATCCACGGCGGCAAGACCGGGCATGTCTACGTCCACAACCGCAACGACCTCTCGCTGATCCGCTATTCCGAAGCCATGATCCCGCAGGAGAACATGTGGGTGCTGCCGACCGCCGGTGGCGCACGCATGTTGCCGGGCGCGAACGGTGGCGTGGAATGGTCGCCGATGGCCGTCAACCCGAAGACGCGGATGGCGTATGCAGCGAACCTGCATCAGCCCATGACCTATCACGTCGAAGCCTCCGACTATCCGGGCGGCAAGCTGTGGCTGGGCGGCGCGTTCAAGATCATCGGGACCGAGAAGCAGTGGGGCCGCCTGGTCGCCGTCAACCTCGACACCGGCAAGGTGGCCTGGAAGGCCGACACCGACCAGCCCCTGATGGGCGGCGTGCTGGCCACGGCGGGCGGTCTGGTGTTCACGGGCGAAGGCAACGGCAGCTTCAACGCCTACGACGCGCAATCGGGCAAGAAGCTCTGGTCGTTCCAATGCGGTGCGGGCGTCAACTCTCCGCCCATCTCCTACACCGTGGGCGGCAAGCAGTACATCGCGGTGGCCGCCGGGGGCAATTCGCAGCTCGACTTCAAGCGCGGCAACAACTACATCGTGTTCGCGCTGCCGTAACCCGTCTCGACAGCAGGAAGAGGCCGCGCCTGGCGCGTTATACTAGGTGCGGCCTTTTTATTGCCTGCTTTCCGCGCAACACCATGTCAACTCGGATGATCCCGACGGAAGCTACTCTCGCCCTCCTGCTGAGCTCTGTCGCTCTGGCGCCGTCGACCGCGCCCGCCGGCGAGGCGGCGGGCAAGGAGAAAGCGGCCATCTGCGCGGCCTGTCACGGGGCTGACGGCAACTCGGTCAACCCGCTGTGGCCCAACCTCGCCGGCCAGACCGCGCGCTACATCTATCTGCAGCTTAAAGATTTCAAGGAAGGACGGCGCAAGAACGTCCTCATGTCGCCGATGGCGGCCAACCTCTCCCGCGACGACATGCTGGACCTAGCCGCCCACTTCTCGTCGCAGAAGCAGCTCCCGAGCCGCTACGAGGTCGAGGATAGCAAGGTCGCGGAAGGCAAGAAGATCGCCGACAACGCGCTCTGCCCGATGTGCCACCTGGGTGGCTTTTCCGGGCAGAACGAAGTGCCGCGCGTCGCCGGGCAGCACTACGAGTACATCGTCAAGCAGCTCACGGATTTCCGCGCCCGGGCTCGCACCAACGACGCCGGCAGCATGACTGCCTATACGCAGGGGCTGACGGACGAGCAGATCGACGCCCTGGGGCAGTACGTCACCAACCTTTACTGATCCCGGTAGCTGGAGCACACAGGACACAAGAGGGAAAGGCTGACGTGGAACCCACCTCGCGCCTGATGCCGCCCGCCGCTTGCCCTGCGCGCTGCGTCCCGCTTGGTACCGACGGCGGAGCGTGCGCTTGAAGATCGCAGAGCCCAGCACCCTGGTGACCGATTGGCTGCTGGCAGCCTTCACGGCCTGGCTGGCCTGGACGCTGTTCCAGCAGCTCTACCGCCTCAAGGATCGTGCCGCCAATCTCTGGCTGGCAGCGTTCTCTGCCACCGCCGCCTCCGCGTTCGTCGGCGGAACCTGGCATGGCTTCTCCAGTCAGATCGATCCAAGCCTCGCCGCGGTGTTGTGGATCGCTGCCATGCTGCTGGCGAGCGCGGGCAGCCTGCTGTTCCTGCTGGCCATCCTGCATGTCTACACCTCGGGCCGTCTGCTCGGTATTTTGTCCGGTGTCGCGGTCGCGAAGTTTGCCTTGTTCGCAGTGCTGATGGCCGTCAACGACAACTTCCGCGTCGTGGTGTCCGACAGCGCCCTCACCATGCTCGTGCTCGTCGTTCTGAGCACCTGGGGCGCCTGGGCACGCCAGGTACCCTCCGCGCCGTGGGTGCTGGCCGGCGTGCTCGTATCCATGCTCGCTGCGCTGTTCCAGCAGGGCCGTGTGTCGATCCACGCCCACTTCAACCACAACGACCTGTACGACGTCATCCAGATGGGAGCGATGTATCTCATGTTCCGCGGCGGGCTGCTGGTGCGAGACAAGGAGCCCGCAGGGCCGGACCTGGAGGCCACGCAGCCTCTGCCCGTCGCCGGGAAAGAATGAGAGAGAGCGAGCTGCGCTGTCTGGGACCCCATGGCTTCCACCGCGTCGCCTACCGGGAGTGGGGAGACGCGGACAATCCGCGAGTCGTCGTATGCGTCCACGGCCTGACTCGCAACAGCCGCGATTTCGACGCGCTGGCGCGCGTACTGGCGGCCGACTACCGTGTGATATGCCCCGACGTCGTGGGACGCGGGCATAGCCAATGGCTGAGCCACAAGCAGGACTACGGCTATCCGCTATACCTGTCGGACATGGCGGCGCTGCTCGCGCGCACCGGCGCGGACCAGGTGGACTGGATCGGGACGTCGATGGGAGGCCTGATCGGCATGATGCTCGCCGCGCAGCCCGACAGCCCGATCCGGCGCTTCGTGGTGAACGACGTGGGCCCCTTCATCCCCAAGGCTGCACTCGAGCGGCTCGCCATCTACGTCGGCAAGACACCGCGGTTCGCTACACTGGACGAGTTCGAGCGGTACCTGCGCACCATCGCGGCCCCCTTCGGGCCGCTCGCCGATGCGCAGTGGCGCCATCTGGCCGAGCATTCGTCCCGCCGCTATGATGACGGAAGCCTCGGCGCAGCTTACGATCCGGCCATCGGCAACGCCTTCGCCGCCCCGCTTCAGGACGTCGTCCTGTGGCCGGTCTGGGACGCCCTCTCCTGCCCGACGCTGGTGCTGCGCGGCAAACAGTCGGACCTGCTGCTGCGCGAGACAGCCGAAGAGATGACACTACGCGGACCGAAGGCCAGGCTGGTAGAGTTCGACGGCATTGGCCATGCACCGATGCTTATGAGTGACGATCAGATCGCGGTGGTACGGGATTTTCTGACTTCGGCTTGACTCTGGTTGGACCGGTGCGGTATCGAGCTACTGGATTGACCGAATGATCGCCATCGACTGGGGAACATCCAGCTTTCGCGCTTACCGGGTGGCGCCAGAGGGCGCGGTACTGGACAAGCGCAGCGGGCCGCTGGGGATCCTCGCGGTCCAGGATGGCAAGTTCGCCGACGCGCTGGAGAGCCAGGTAGGCGACTGGCTCGACGCGGGCGAGGCGCCGGTGGTCATGAGCGGGATGATCGGCAGCCGCCAGGGCTGGAAGGAAGCGCCCTACGCCGCCTGTCCCGCCGGCGAGCAGGAGATCGCCGCAGGCATGGTACAAGTGCATTGGGGAGAGGGCCGCAACGCCTGGATCGCACCCGGCCTCAGTTGCCGCGACCGTACCGGCGTCCCGGACGTGATACGCGGTGAGGAGACGCAACTCATCGGCGTGCTGGACCAGCTGCCGCGGAAGTCCACCTGGGTGTGCCTGCCAGGGACGCACAGCA
This sequence comes from Gammaproteobacteria bacterium, assembly GCA_041487115.1. GTDB lineage: Bacteria > Pseudomonadota > Gammaproteobacteria > Burkholderiales > SHXO01 > SHXO01. The sequence goes on along the minus strand of JBGPMS010000005.1, from coordinate 14,428 downwards.
AATGGGTGCGGCTGGAAGACTGGCGCATCACGGAGTTCGCCACTTACATGACGGGCGAGGTGTTCGCCGTCATGAAAGGCCACAGCATTCTCGGCCGCATGATGCGGGAGGCCGCGACCGACGCGGACGCTTTCGCCGACGGCGTGGTGCGGGCGCGTGACGCCGGCGGCTTGCTGCATCACCTGTTCGGGGTGCGCACAGCCGGGCTGTTCGGTGAGCTTGCCGACTCGAGCTCTGCGTCCTACCTGTCCGGGTTGCTGGTCGGACACGAGCTGGCATGCATACCCTTGCTGAGCGAGACGGTCTACCTGCTCGGATCGGAGCAACTGACGAGCCTTTATGTGGAAGCGCTCGCGGCGTGCGGAATCTCCGCCCTGGTGCTCGACCCGGATGCGGTGGTCAAGGGGCTGTTTCGCCTCTCCGCGACGCTGCCAAAGGAATCACCCTGATGCTCCCGTTCCAGGACGCGCTCTCGAAATGCCCGCTGGTCGCTATCCTGCGGGGCGTGAAGCCGGCCGAGGTTGTCGACATCGGACAGGCACTGATCGACGCCGGCTTCAGCATCATCGAAGTACCGCTCAATTCGCCCGAGCCACTGGCCAGCATCTCGTTGCTGGTGAAGGCGTTCGGCGCCAAGGTGCTGGTCGGCGCCGGAACCGTCACGCGGCCGGAACAGGTGATCGAAGTGGGCAAGGCCGGCGGCCGGCTGATCGTGATGCCGCACGCCGACGGGCGCGTGGTAGCGGCGGCGAAGGCCGGCGGACTCTACGCTCTGCCTGGCTTCGCCACGCCGACGGAAGCCTTCGCGATGATCGCCGCCGGCGCCAACGGCCTCAAGCTGTTCCCCGCCGAGGCCAGTCCGCCGAACGTACTCAAGGCGATGCGTGCGGTGCTGCCGAAGGGCATGCCGATCATGCCGGTGGGCTCGATCACGCCCGACAATATGGCCGCCTACTGGGCCGCCGGGGCCGATGGCTTCGGCCTCGGCTCCGCGCTCTATAAGGTTGGCGCCGCTCCCGCGCAGGTGTCTGCCGCCGCTGCGCTCTTCATCGCGTCGCTGCAAAAGATCCGGAGTCCCTAGTCCAGCGCCAGCGAGCGCGATAGCGCGAGATCGTGCGCATCGACCACATCGACCCCATGCCGCGCAAAGCGAAGCGCAGCGCCAAGCGGCCGCTCGTCGTGTTCCGCATCCGCCGACCATTGCGCGTGCCGCACCACCAGCGCCAACGCGAGCGACCGACCGAGCGTGAGAGCAAAACGGCGCGCGCCGGATTCGACGGCCTCCGTCCCTCGAGCGGAAGCGGACTCGAGCCAGTTAACGGCGCTCGCGAAGCCCTCCGCCACGCACCTCGCTGGCTCCGCCAACCTCGTATCTCCGAGCGGATGGACGAGTTTGCGCAGCTGCTGCCCGAATGCTTCCAGAGCCGAGCCCGAGCCGACGGCGCGCAGCGCATCCAGTGAAAGCACGTTGGTCGTCCCCTCCCAGATCGGGAACACCTGGCTGTCGCGCAGCAGCATAGGCAGGCCGGTGTCCTCGACGTAACCCGCTCCGCCGAAGCATTCGAGCGCCTCGCTCACGACCGCCACGCACTGTTTCGCGGTGGTGAGCTTCACGATCGGCGTCAGCAGCCGCAGCAGTTCCCTATCCTCGGCCTGCAGCGTGCCGGCCTCGTCGCGCCCGATCATCTCCACCAGGAAGAACGTCAGATGAAACGCCGCTTCGAACTCGGCCTGCATGCCGGCCAGGGTATCCAGGTGCAGCGGCTTCTCAGCCAGCGGCGCGCCGAAAGCAGCGCGCTTGCTCGCATAGTCCCGCGCCAGGGCGATGCCGCGGCGCATGTAGCTCACTGCGCTGACGCTGTTCCAGGTGCGCGTCACGTTGAGCATCGGCGCGATGTTCCGGATGCCGTCGCTCAGGCCTTGCACGGGAATCGCGATCGCGCCGTCGAGGGTGAGCTCGGCGGTGGGCACTTTGCGCGTGCCGAGCTTGTCCTTGAGCCGGTGGACCAGGATGTTGTTCAGCGCTCCATCGTCCCCGCGCGTCTCCAGATAGAACAGCGCGAGTCCCTTACCGCCGGCGGGATTGCCCTCCGGCCGGGCGAGGGTCAGCGCCATCCGGCTGGTGACCGCGGAGGTGAACCACTTCCGGCCGGACAGCCGCCATCGGCCCGCGCCGTCCTGTCGCGCAACCGTTTCGGACAGGCCCACGTCCGAGCCTCCCGTGCTCTCGGTCATCCACTGTCCACTGGTCCAGAGCTCGCGCGGGTCCCGCGAGGTGAGATGCGGCAGTGCGCGTGCCGCCAGCTCTGCATTGCCAGCCACGCTCAAGGTGCGCGCAGCACCGTCGGTCATCGCCAGCGGGCAGCTGTAGACATCCGTCGACGGCGTGAAGAGATAGACGAGCGCGAACTGATGCACCCGGGACCAGGCGCCGTGCGCGCGCTCGTAGGGAATCGCGATCAGCCCGTGACGCGCAGCCAGTTGTTCCGCCGTCCGCCACAGCGGAGTGACTTCCACCTGGTCGATGCGATTGCCCCAGGCGTCCCACGGAGTGTGCACCGGCTCGTTCGTCCGGTCCGCGCGCTGGAAGCCGTATAGCGGCCCGCCCGCCAGCTCTCCCATCTCGGCGAGCTGAGATTCGATCTGCTGCAGGACCTCGGGGGGCAGCGCTCGCCGCACGTACGAGCGCAGGACGCGGTCGTCGGCATACTGATTGGCCAGCTCGGGCGCGGGCTGATTGAACGGCATGCTGTCCTACCGTAAAAAGCAAAGAGTAAAGGGCACTATACACGCGCCGGCAAAGGCGGCGCCTGACCCTCCCGTGAGCAGGCGTGCCCACGTTGACGAGCGTCGCGGCACGAACATCCGACCCAAAAGACACGGCCGCCAGAAGGCGGCCGCTTTTCTCTCCACCGACTGAGTGGGGCAGCGTACACCGCAGCGGGCTTCGGAGAGCGCGCCGCAAAGCGAGGATGGCAACCGCTAAGCGGTGTCGCCCTGCGCTTGCTCCACCGGTCGCATCTTGAGCCACCGAGCCAGTATCGGAGTGGTGAAAATAGTGCTCAGGATCGCCATCATCACCAGCATCGTGAACGCGCTGCGCGGGATCACTCCCAGGTCGTAACCCACGTTGACCACAATGAGCTCCATCAGCCCTCGCGTGTTCATCATGATGCCGATCGCGCACGCCTCGGTTGTGTCCATCCTGGCCCAGCGAGCCGCCCAATAGCAACCACCGAACTTGCCCAGGGTCGCCAGCCCGACCAGCAGCGCGGCCCAGCCCCACATCTGCCAGGTATCCAGAGCGCCAATGTCGGTGCGCAAGCCCGTATAGGTGAAGAAGATCGGAACGAAGAACACATTCACGAAACTGCCCGCCCGGTCGCGCCAAGCTGACACCAGCTCGCGCCGGTCGTAAACAAGGACTCCCATCATGAACCCGCCAAAGATGGCAAAGATGCCGATGGTGTAGGTCGTCATTGCGGCGACGAAGATGGCCGCCAGAAGTAGCGCCAGCAGATCGAGCGGCAGATTGGATTTCGTTACCTCGAAGCGCTGGATCAACCTGGCCAGCAGCGGGCGCACGAGCCACCAGCAGACAACTATGAAGGTCGCCAGCATTGCCACCCTGAACGCGAGCAAGCCCGCAGAAAAGTGCGCCACAGCCATGGCAGATACCAACGCCAGCAACAGCCATCCGACCACGTCGTTGATAGCCGCCGCGCTGATGGCGACCGTCCCGATCCTGGTGCGATGCAAGCCGAGCTCGAGCATGATGCGTCCGAGCACCGGCAGCGCGGTAATGGAGAACGCAGTGCCGCAGAACAGGCTGTAGCCCAGGGCATTGCCTTGCGGAAACATGTGTTCTGCGGATAGCTCTCCAAACGCGAACCCGAACACAAACGGAACCAATTCACCGACAAGAGCTATGCGCACCACCGCTTGTCGATTGCGCAATTCGGCTAAGTGTGCAAAATCGAACTCCATTCCGATCTGGAATAGAAGCAAGATCAGCCCGACTTGGCTGAGGATCGTCATCGGCTCGGGAGGCACCGAGCGAAACACGACTTCGAAGGCCTCTGGCCACAACAGCCCGAACAGGGAAGGACCCAGCAGGATGCCAGCCAAGATCTCGCCCACCACGCGCGAGTTGCCGGCGCGCACTGACAGATGACCAAACAGGCGCGCAGCAAGGATGATCACGCTCAACTGGAGCAGCGTGAAGAAGAGTAAGAACTCGGTCTTGTGTATCGACGACTGCAGCGGACCAGCGGGTTCCACGTTTTTCTTTGGTTTCGCACGCTTTCAACTGGCTATCCCGCCCATGCAAAGGTACTTCACCTCGAGGAATTCCTCGATGCCGTACTTGGAGCCTTCGCGACCGATGCCGGACTGCTTCACGCCGCCGAACGGCGCGACCTCGTTGGATATGAGGCCGGTATTGACTCCCACCATGCCGGACTCGATGCCTTCGCCCACGCGCCAGATGCGGCCGATGTCACGGGCATAGAAATACGCTGCGAGCCCGAACTCGGTGTCGTTGGCCATGGCGACCCCTTCGGCCTCGGTCTTGAAGCGGAACAGCGGCGCCACCGGGCCGAAGGTCTCTTCCCGGGTGACCTTCATCCCGGTGTTCACGTCGGTCAGCACAGTGGGCTCGAAGAACAGGCCCCCGAGCGGGTGCTTGTGGCCGCCTACGATGATCTTGGCGCCCTTTGCCACAGCGTCGTTGATGTGCTCCTCGACTTTGGCCACAGCGTTCGCGTCGATCAGCGGGCCGATGTTGACGCCGGCTTCCGTCCCCGGGCCGACCTTGAGCGCCTTGACTTTGGCCGCGAGCTTGTCCGCGAAGGCGTCGTACACCCCGTCCTGCACCAGGATGCGGTTGGCGCACACGCAGGTCTGCCCTGCGTTGCGATACTTGGAGATCATCGCGCCTTCCACAGCGGCATCCAGGTCGGCGTCGTCGAACACCAGGAACGGCGCGTTGCCGCCCAGCTCTAGCGACACCTTCTTGATGGTTTGCGCGCTCTGCGCCATGAGCACGCGACCGACCTCCGTCGAGCCGGTGAAAGTGATCTTGCGCACGATGGGGTTGCCCGTCAGTTCACCCCCGATCTCTTTGGCGCTGCCAGTGACGATGTTGATCACGCCCTTGGGCACACCTGCGCGCTCGGCCAGCTCGGCCAGTGCAAGAGCGGAGAACGGCGTCTGCGTGGCGGGCTTGATCACCATCGTGCAGCCGGCGGCCAGCGCCGGCCCAACCTTGCGGGTGATCATGGCCGCCGGGAAATTCCACGGTGTGATGGCACCGCACACTCCGATCGGCTGCTTGATGACCACCAGACGACGGTCGGACCATACGGTCGGGATCACATCGCCGTAGATGCGCTTGCCTTCCTCGGCGAACCACTCGATGAAGGAGGCAGCGTAGGCGATCTCGCCCTTGGCTTCTGCCAAAGGCTTGCCCTGCTCGGTGGTCATGATGAGGCCCAGGTCGTCCTGGTTGGCGAGCATCAGCTCGAACCATTTGCGCAGAATGCTCGCGCGTTCTTTGGCGAGCTTCCCGCGCCATCCTGGAAGCGCCCTGTCCGCTGCCTCGATGGCACGTCGGGTTTCGGCCGCGCCCATCTTCGGGATGGTGCCAATCTGGCCGCCATTCGCGGGATTGGTTACGGGGATGGTCTGCCTGCCGTCTGCTTCGGCCCACTGGCCGTCGATGTAACACTGCTGGTGGAACAGCTTCGCGTCTTTGAGCTGCAGGGCGAATTGCCGGGGGTCTCGGGGTGCGTTCATGGAGGGCCTCAAACGGTTGACGGCGCAGGTGCAGCCGAGTATAGCGCGGGCTCGATACGCGTGAAGAGTGAAGGGTGAAGAGTGATGCCCCTCACCCTAGCCCTCTCCCCGGACCCTCACCCTACCCTCTCCTAGAGGGAGAGGGACCTTATGTCTGCGCGGGGGAGAGGGGATCTTCCTTCCGCTTCGCTCTTCACCCTTCACTCGTCACGCAGTTGCTAGAACGTCCCCGGATACGCCCCGCCGTCGATCAAGAGATTCTGCCCGGTGATATACGAGGCGTGCACGCTGGCGACATAAGCGCACAACGCGCCGAACTCGTCGATGGTGCCGAAGCGTCCGGCTGGCACGCTGTTGATCCGCGCCTGGCGCACCTCCTCCACCGGCTTGCCCTGCATCTTGGAAGCGGCCAGATTCGCCTGCTGGAGTCTGTCGGTATCGAACGCCCCCGGCAGCAGGTTGTTGATGGTGACGTTGTGCGCCACCGTCTTGCGCGCCAACCCGGCCACGAAGCCGGTCAAGCCACTGCGCGCGCCGTTGGACAGGCCGAGGATGTCGATGGGCGCCTTGACTGCGCTGGAGGTGATATTGAGGATACGCCCGAACTTGCGCGCGATCATGCCATCCACCGTGGCCTTGATCAGCTCGATGGGCGTCAGCATGTTAGCATCCAGCGCTTTGATCCAATCGTCCCGCGTAAACTGCCGGAAATCCCCCGGCGGGGGGCCGCCGGCATTGTTCACCAGGATATCGGGCTGCGGGCAGGCGGCGAGCGCAGACGCTCGTCCCTCAGGCGTGGTAATGTCCGCAGCGACGGCGGTGACCTTGACACCGCTGTCGCGCCGTATCGCCTCGGCGGTGGCGTTGAGTGCCTCGGTGCCACGCGCAATGAGCGTCAGGTTGACGCCCTCGCGCGCGAGAGCGATCGCGCAGCCCTTGCCGAGGCCCTTGCTCGCTGCGCATACCAGGGCCGACTTACCGCGGATTCCGAAGTCCATGTCGCACACTCCTCCTGATGATGGTGAAGGTCCGGCGTTTTGTCGCCACGAAGCGGCATATGCTGCGACAACCGCATCTGGTTTGCAAACCGTCACGCCTCGAAGCGGGCCAAGGCTATTGTTATAATCCGGCCGAAGAATAAGACCCACTCTACGAATGCAGCAGATCCTTCTCCGCGTCCGGCGTTCGATGGCGCTTGCCCTGCTCAGCACGACCCTGGCAGCCTGTGCCAGTGCGCATGACCCGCGGGATCCGCTGGAACCGCTCAACCGCGGCGTATATCAATTCAACGAAACGCTCGACAAGGTGGTGCTCAAGCCCGTGGCCAAGGGCTATCAGGCCGTACTGCCACCCCCGGTGCGTAACGGGGTCACCAACGTGTTCGGTAACTTCCGCGACGTAACCACGGCCATCAACGATCTGTTGCAAGGCAAGATCTCCGACGCCGCATCGGACGTCGGCCGGATAGCGGTCAACAGTACCGTCGGCATCCTCGGCGTCTTCGACGTGGCGAGCCGGGTGGGATTGCAGAAGCACAACGAGGACTTCGGGCAGACCCTGGGAAGATGGGGCGTGGCGGACGGGCCCTACCTCGTGCTTCCCCTGTTGGGGCCGAGCAACTTCCGAGACACGGTTGGTTGGGCGGGGGACTATTTCACCGATCCCGAGTTCTATCTCGTCAGCCAGTCGCCGGAGACCTGGATTGTTTTCGGCACCCGCGTGATCAACGTGCGCACCAATCTGCTCGAGACGGAACGAATCTTCGACGCAGCGGCGATAGACAAGTACGCGTTTCTGCGCGACGCCTATCTCCAGCGGCGGCGCAGCATGATCTACGACGGCAACCCGCCCTCCTCCGGTACCGAGCACTCCGATGCACCCCGGCGCAAGACGCTCAAGGAAATGGAGCAGGAACTGGACGCCGAGGAGCCGGCCCAAAAGCAATAGCCGCCCGCTCCGCATAGATCCAGTCCCACCGCTGAGTCTCGTGGCTCCGAGCTCGAGCGACGCGCGCTCCAGCCGCGAGTTGCTCGGCTCAGATGAGCTTGTTGGCCACTAAAGCGTTGATGATGACGGTGGCAAAGTCCCTGGTGTCCTTCCGGATGTCGCGCGGAGAGAAGGTTTCGGTGGTGCCGGACCAAATCAGCGTGTCGCTTCTCGCGTCGAATAGATTCGTCTCGGCCGTCACCACGTCGTAGCTGTACACCTGGGGCGGTTCGTAGAAACCGACCCAGGAGTTGGAATAGAAGCCGTAAAAGCCGACGTAGGGCGGGCCGGTGTATCCGCCGGGATAGATCTGGGCCTCCTTCTCCACCTTCACCAGGCGGCTGATCAGAACACCCTCCACACCGGAGTCCTTGACCGCCTGGGCCAGGCGGTCCTTGGGCACCTCGCCGTCTTCGGGAATGAGCGAATAGCTGGGCACCGCTTGCACACCCCTGGCCTGGAGCTGCCGGACGAACTCGTCCTCGAACGTGCGCCGGATGCCGGCCTGCTTGGTCACTCCGATGACCAGGATCTTCGTCAGTGGCGGCCCGGAAAACCTGGGGTCCTGCCAGCTGCTCACGAGTTGCGTGGACGCGCAACCCCAGGCGCCAAGACCGACCAGGACGATCAGCGCAAGCTTGATACCGGACTTGAACATGGCTTCTCCTTCGCCGGTTCCGGGGCCGCGGGTCAGCCCCCTTTGCTGAGTAAGACGAAGGCAACAGGGCCCGCGATCCTGTTGTCCGCGACGGGCGGAACCGGTATAAGAGCCTTAACCTGGATAATTCATGAAGACGCCCCCGAAGATACCAAAGGTCGGGCGCTGAGGCTTGTGAGCAATCCCGGAGAGATCATGACCGATGAGATTCGATTGACGATCCATTTCACCGACGGCACTCAGCTCTCCTTCGCCTGCCCGAAGGCGGAGGGCGCGGATCACAGCCTGGCGACCCGCATCGAAGGTTTGCTCGAACATCAGTATCTCATGCTCGAAGTCGACGGCAGCGTCATGCTGTTTCCGCTCACCAACATCAAGTATATCCAGGCTCACCCGGCACCCGATCCACTGCCGGTCAACATCATCCGCGGCGCCCGACTCGCGGACTGAAGGGCCCACGTGACACGACCACCCGGAGCGGCCGGTGCGGTCGCCTGCCGCGTGACGCAACTGCTGGCGCTGCTCGCCCTGACCGGCAGCGCCGCGGGTGCCGAGTACATCCTGTTGCCGCCGGCAGATACCGCGATTGCGGGCGAGCCGATCAGCCTGGTTCTGACGTCTTGCTGCAATATTTAGACGGGTTCGGCGAGAGCATCCTGGACTACAACCGGCGCTTCCCATCGCAACTGCGGCTCGGGCTGATGGTGGCGCGCTAGCCCGCACCGAGTCGCCCCCGCTGCGGAGTCGAAATATCAAGGCCGCGCTATGTGCGCACGCGCGCAGACCGGAGCTTGCGCGAGTGCCCTGGAGTATCATGTGAACCTACCATCATATGCTGGCTCGAGACTCGATTATCGACACATGAAACGCGCTCTCCTTGCTCTTACGCTGTGCCTTCCTCTTGCCGCGGCTCAGGCCGCAGACGGCGCACTCGCCACCATTCAGAAAAGCGGCACCATCCGGCTGGGCTATCTTCCAACCTCTCCGCCGTTCTCCTACGCTGCGGAGGACGGCGCGCCGCAAGGCTACTCGGTCGAGTTGTGCAAGCGGGTGACGGAAAGCATCCGGCAGCAGTTGAAGCTGGCCGAGCTGCGGATCGAGTGGGTTCCGCTGGCGTTGCAGGATCGCATCGCGGCGGTACGCAGCCACAGGGTCGACATCGAATGCGGCACCACCACCTGGACCCTGTCCCGCCAGCAAGAGGTGGACTTCAGCCTGATGATCTTCGTGGATGGGGCGACCGTCCTGGTGCGTGGCGACTCCGCGTTCCTGCGCCTGGCCGATCTGAGCGGCAAGAAAGTGGCGGTGGTGCCAACGACCACTACCGCAACTTCTCTGCAAATGGCGCTCAAGGCACGCATGCTCGATGTCGATGTAGTACTGGTGGCCTCGGCGGAAGAAGGCCTCGCCAAGCTCCAGGAGGGAACGGTGGACGGGTACGCATCCGACCGGGTGGTGCTGATCGGGCAGGGGTTATCCTCGAAGATCGGCTCCAACTTTCGCCTGCTCGACGAGGACTTCTCGGTGGAGCCCTACGCGCTCACATTGCCGCGTGGAGATCCGGACTTTCGCCTGGCAGTCGATCGCGTGCTGGCCGGGCTTTACCGCAGCGGCCAGATCGAAGCCGTGTTCGACCGTTGGCTCGGACCGCTGGGGCGCCCCAGCACCCTGCTGACCGCGCTGTACTATCTGCAAAGCCTCCCGGAATGAGCAAACGACGACCGGTGACCCCGAGCCCACGACTCGCCTGCCCGCTTTCGCCCGGCTGCGTGGCGGGTGGGGGGGCCGCGTCCCGGCCGCTGCACCTGGTGGCGGCGCTATTCGCGTTGGTGCTGCTGGCGCCGAATGCCCCCGGCGCCGAGGAAGGCGAGCAGCGCAATCCGGATGCCAGCGCGGCCGGCAACTGCCGCGATTGCGGCGTGATTCGCTCGATCCGCGAGATCCGGACGGAGCGACAGCTGTCGCGGCCGGACATCTACGTCACTTCGCCGCAGTACCTGGCTACGCGACAGGACGAGCCGCCCCGTATCGGACCGGTCTTGAGTTTCAGTTGGGGCAGCCGCAACGAACCGACGACGACCCGCATTGGCGCGGTAGGCAGCCCCCAGATGCAGCAGCGCTTTATCGACTTGAGCTACGAGATCACGGTCCGCTTCAACGATGGCCGCTATGCGTTGATCGAGCAGGACGACGTAGGCAACCTGCGCATCGGCGACCGGGTGCAGGTGGCGGACAGGCGGGTTGTGCGGGTGAAGTAGTCACCGCTTCACGTTGACGGCCCGCCAACACCGGTGAATGCGCCGGTTGCGGAAATCTTCCGGCATCGTGCGGCTCGAGATTTCCTCCGCATCCAGTCCCTCGAACGCTGCGGGTGAGGGGCGGAATCGCTGCAGGTTGGTGGAGAAATAGAGCACGCCGCGCGGGGCGAGCAACCGGGCGCAGGCGGAGATCAGCGCCGGGTGGTCTTCTTGGACGTCCAGAGGGTGGGCCATGGCCTTGGACTTGGAGGCTGACGGCGGATCCAGCACGATCAAGCCGAAGCGCTCCCCGGCCCGCCGCGCTTCCCCCAACCACTGCAACACGTCTGCGCGCACCAGCCGATGCCGGCGCGGATCGATGCCGTTCAGCTCGAGGTTGCGCCGCGCCCATTCCAGGTAGGTGTTGGACAGATCGACGCTGATCGATTCCGTGGCCCCTCCCGCCGCTGCGTAGACGGTAAAGCTCCCCGTGTAGCAGAAGAGATTCAGGAACCGCTTGCCGCCCGCCTCCTCCTGCACCAGAGCGCGCGTGACGCGTTGGTCCACGAACAACCCGGTATCCAGGTGGGCCTCGAGATTGACGATGAAGCGGTGCCCGCCCTCCTCCACGACGAAGTCCTCGCCGCTCGCGCCAGTCTTCTCGTGCTGCTCGCCCGCCCGGCGCCGGGCGCGGCGCTTGAGCACCACGTGCGCAGGTGCGATCCCGAGCCCCTCGGCCGTTGCGAGGCGCACCTCCTCACGCCAGCGTGCACGCGCGGGGTCCTCCTCGGCAGCGGAGCGCTCGTATTCCTGCAGATGGGCCCGCGCGCCATACAGGTCCAGCGCGAAAGCGAATTCGGGAATGTCGCGGTCGTACACGCGGTAGCACTGGATGCGGCGCCGGCGCGCCCACTTCCCCAGGTGCCTCGCACTCTTGCCCACGCGGTTGGTGAAGTCGAGGATGGTGGTCACGGAGCGTCAACGGGAAGTACGGCCGAGAACCTGCTGAGCCTGTTTCGACTCTGCTGCAGCGAGCTTATCCTGAGCGTAACCACCCCGTCGCTTCGCGCCGGACTACTCCGCTCCTTGAAAAGGAGGGGAGGAAAAGTTCTTTCCCCTCCTGCCGAGGAGGGGTGCCTGCACAGCAGGCGGGGTGGTGGGAGTCTGCTCAGCGGTGGGCCGCGTTCGCATCCACCACGGCCAGCGCGGTCATGTTCACCAGCCGCCGCACCGTCGCGGTCGGCGTGAGGATGTGCACCGGCCTGGCGGCGCCGAGCAGGATCGGCCCGATGGTCACGCCCTCGCTGCCGGTCAACTTCAACAAGTTGAAGGAGATGTTGGCCGCATCGAGATTGGGCATGATCAGCAGGTTCGCCTCGCCCTTCAGCCGCGAATCGGGATAGACACGGTTGCGGATCTCCTCGGACAGGGCGGCGTCGCCGTGCATCTCCCCTTCGACTTCCAGGTCCGGGGCACGGTGCAGCACCAGATCGAGCGCCCGGCTCATCTTGACTGCCGAGGCCGAGTCGTCGGTTCCGAAATTCGAGTGCGACAACAGCGCGACCTTGGGGGTGAGACCGAAGCGCTTCACCTCGGCTGCCGCCATGATCGTGATCTCGGCCAGCTGCTCCGCGGTCGGGTCCTCGTTCACGTAGGTATCGCACACGAACACGGTTCGCTTCGGCAGGATCAGCGCGTTCATCGCGGCAAAGATCGAAGCGCCCCGCTCCAGGCCGATGATGTTGGCCACGTGCCGCAGGTGGTCCTTGTGCCGGCCGAAGGTGCCGCACAGCATGGCATCGCCATCGCCGCGATGGAGCAGCATGGCGCCGATCAGCGTGGTGGACTGGCGCACCTGGGCCTTCGCGTCGTCGGGCGAAATGCCGCGGCGGCGCATGATGCGGTAGTACTCGGTCCAGACTTCCCGATAGCGCGGGTCGCTCTCCGGATTGACGATGTCGAAGTCGCGCCCCGGCGCCATGCGCAGGCCGAACTTCTCGATGCGCATTTCCACCACCTCGGGCCGGCCGATCAGGACCGGCTTGGCCAGCTTCTCGTCGACCACGATCTGCACCGCGCGCAGCACGCGCTCGTCTTCGCCCTCGGCGTAGATCACGCGCCGCGGCTGCTGCTTGGCCAGCGCGAACACCGGCTTCATGATCAGCCCGGAGCGATGGACGAACTGGGCCAGGCGATCGCGATAGGCCTCGAGGTCGGCGATGGGGCGGGTCGCCACGCCGCTGTCCATGGCCGCCTTGGCCACGGCCGGAGCGATCTTGATGATCAGCCGCGGATCGAACGGCTTGGGGATGATGTATTCGGGCCCGAACTTCAGTTCCTCCCCTTCGTAGGCCATCGCCACCACGTCCGACTGCTCGGCCTGAGCCAGCTCCGCGATGGCCTTCACGCAGGCGAGCTTCATTTCCTCGGTGATGCGCGTCGCGCCCACGTCCAGCGCGCCGCGGAAGATGAAGGGAAAGCACAGCACGTTGTTGACCTGGTTCACGTAGTCCGACCGGCCGGTCGCGATGATCGAGTCGGGCCGCACCGCCTTGGCCTCCTCGGGCATGATCTCGGGGGTGGGGTTCGCCAGCGCCAGGATCAGCGGCTTGTCCGCCATCTTCTTGATCGCCTCGGCCTTGAGCACGCCGGCGCTGGACAGGCCCAGAAAGATATCCGCACCCGGCATCACGTCGGCGAGCGTGCGGGCGTCGGTCTTGCGCGCGTAGCGGGCCTTGTTGGGTTCCATGTTCGGCTCGCGCCTCTCGTAGATCACGCCCTTGCTGTCGCACACGAACACGTTCTCGCGTTTGAGTCCGAGGCGCACCAGCAGGTCCAGGCAGGCGATGGCCGAGGCCCCGGCACCGGAGCAGACCAGCTTGACTCTCTCGATCTGTTTACCCACCACTTTGAGGCCGTTGGTCACCGCCGCACTGACAATGATCGCGGTGCCATGCTGGTCATCGTGGAACACGGGGATCTGCAACCGCTCGCGCAGCTTCTGCTCGACGTAGAAGCACTCGGGTGCCTTGATGTCCTCCAGATTGATCCCGCCAAGCGTCGGCTCCAGCGCGGCGATGATGTCGACCAGCTTCTGCGGGTCGGTCTCGTTCAGCTCGATGTCGAACACGTCGATGCCGGCGAACTTCTTGAACAGGCAGGCCTTGCCTTCCATCACGGGCTTGCCCGCAAGCGGACCGATGTTGCCCAGCCCCAGCACTGCCGTGCCGTTGGTGATCACGCCCACCAGGTTGGCACGCGAGGTAAGCTCGGCTGCCAGCGCGGGATTGGCCTCGATCGCCTTGCAGGCGTAGGCCACGCCGGGCGAGTAAGCCAGCGCGAGATCGCGTTGATTGATCAAGCCTTTGGTCGGCACCACCGAAATCTTGCCGGGCGTGGGCAGGCGGTGGTACTCCAAGGCGGCGGCTTTGAGCTGCTCTTCCATTCTCCCCTCCAAGCGGTGCTATATAGGTTCGATCGCGGGCTGTCCCAGCCAGCACACCAGTCACTGTATCGTGTTCGAAGCGGAGGCTCCAGCGCGGGAAAGGAACTCCCTCTCCAGCAGAGATAAGGTCCCTCTCCCCAACAGACATAAGACCCCTCTCCCTCTGGGCTGACTCTCTTTCACGCTGGACACGGGGAAAAATCCTTGCTACGCTGGTCGGTATGCTGGTGGCAGGCCGAGACTTCAGCGAGGAGATCATAGCGCGCATTGGCGAGACGGTGCGCAACACAGCGGACTTGACGCGCT
>JBGPMS010000004.1:0-38967 GCA_041487115.1 Gammaproteobacteria bacterium | reverse complement strand
CCCGGACCACGTCGGCACGCCCCGCATCGGCAGCTAGCATGAGGGGCGTTACGCCGGCGCGGTTGGAAGCGTCGACTTCCGTACCGTAGGGCAGCGCGCCGATGACCACTTCCCAGTAGTCGGCAGACGCGGCGAAGTACAGCAGATGGCGGTCGGCACGCGTGATCTTCCGGTCTCGCTCGAGCAGGCGCAGCGCGATGTCCGGCCTGCGGTAGAGCACTGCCCACGTGAGCGGGCCCAGGCTCATTCCGGTCAACTCTCCTTGAGCGTTGCCGGCGAGCACGGCTGCCGAAGCGGCCTGAAGCGTCGGCTCTCCTTGACCTTGAGCGAAGAGGGGGATCGCGGCTACCGGAGGGGTCAGCGCAGACCTCACCCGAAGCTGGTCCATTTCCGCTTCGGTCGTCGGAGGTTTGGGAACGGTGGCTTCGAAGTCGATCCGCGCACCTGCGCTCAGCAGCGCATCGGTCATTGCTGCGGGCTTGCCGCGCAGGCTGATCGCGAGCATGAGCGGGGTGAGGTCGCGATACTTCTTGTTCGGGTCGGCACCCAGCTCGAGCAGCGCCTTCGATCGCGCCGCATTGTCCGCCGCGGGGATGTCGCGTACCGTCGCCGGAGCCTGCGTGCTGCGGGTGACTGTCTCACCGGTCACCGCATTCTGGCCGACAGCCACCGCGGTCCCAGCGCCGATCACTCTGATAGCCATCGGCTGCTCGACGATGATCGCGGTGAGAGCGGTGTGCCCGTCGGGGCCGGCGGCATTCAGGTCGAGCCCCTTGGCTTTGAGCTTCGCGAGAGTCGGCGGATTGAAGGTCGCGAACCTGGCGAGCTGGATCGACGGACAATCCCTGAACGAGCGCCCGCACCCCGGTGTATCAGGCAACTGGACGCGTGCTCCGGCATCGATCAGTGTCTCCACGATCTCCCAACGCTGCCGGAATAGCGCCCTGGTCAGCAGCCAGTCGCGGTCGTTGCGAGCATCGACATCGGCGCCAGCGCGGATCAGCAGCTTCGCGCGCTCGGTATCGCCGCTGTCGATCAGCAACCAGAGCGCCTGCGTGGGCGGTGAGCGCGGATTGGCGCCGCGCTTGAGCAGCTCGGGAATCATCTCGGGGTGCCGCCCATCGGCTGCGCGGGTGAACAGATCGGAACCTTTGATCGGGGCATCGAATCGCGCGCCATTCGCCAGTAGCATATCCAGCGCACGTACGTCGCCTCGCTCCACCGCGTTGACGAGTGTGCTTCTGCCGGTCGCATCCAGAGCGTTCGGATCGGCGCCGAACTCGATCAACAGGCGCAACGCCTCGGCCGACTTCGCGCAGTGGATCACGCTGCGCCCCGATCCGTCGTTGCGGGTGGGGTCCGCTTTCGCATCGAGCAGCAGCCGCGCGATATCCAAATGGTCCCGATTGATCGCCAGGGTCAACGGGGATTCGGACGTACGCTGCCGCGGCGCCAGATCGTCGAAGTTGAAGTTCAAATCCATGCCCGATCGGATCAATGCCGTGACGCGCTGCGCATCGCGCTTCGCGATCGCCATCTGCAATTGATCGCGCTGCACGAACAAAGGCGATTGGGCGGCGGAAGAGCTCGCAGCACCGGCAGCAGCAGCCTCGGGTGGGCGAAGAGGCTCGACCTGCGCGAGCGCAGCCGGAGGCATCGTGGCCGCCCATGCGGCGAACAGCGCAAGGAATGCTCCGTGCCTGGAGTTGAGATCAATCATTGTCGCTTGTCGTCGGATGCAGGGCGGTTCTAGCTTGCTTCAATAGTTCCAGAGAACCGTTCGTGTTGAGCGTAGCGCAGCCGAGTCGAAACACGCTCAGCGCGAACGGGTTGGGTTTGGGTTTGGGTTTGAGTTTGGGTTTGAGATCGCGCTGACACTCGTCAGCTGAATCGCAGACTATAGCCCTGACCCGGCGTCAATGCACTATTTCGTTCCCGTCCCGAAGGGCAGCAGACGGTCATATTCCGGGCGCACCACCGCGTAGCATTCGCAGACCCGCTGTTCGAGACCCGAATGGTCCACGACTTTGATGCGACCACGGCTACGGCGGATCAGGCCTGCACGCTGCGGTCCGCCGACGGCCAGCGCGCGTGGGGCGCGCGCGCTTCGCCAGCACTCTCCACTCCGGCCCGGTTTGGCACTGACCGAGCACTGTCCTTCCCGCCGGATGCCATATACTTACACGGCAGACCACTGCGGGAGGACGGAGCATGCAGGCAGCAGACCGGGAAATCTCCGGCAGCCGCACTATGCCGCCGGATCCGGGCGCGTTCCGGCATTTGCGCCCGCGTGACCTGGCAGGCCTTGGCTTCTTCGGCCTGGCCTGCTTCGTCACCGCCGCGGCCGCATGGCTCGCCGTTTCCGGCGGGGCATGGAGGTGGGCTGCGGGTCAGTTGTTGTTCGCCCTGGCGTTCGTACAATGGTTCGTACTGCTGCACGAGGCGGGGCACCGAACGCTGTTCCGCACGCGCGCACTGAACCCGCTGGCCGGCTGGGTGGCCGGCTTCTTCGCGCTGATTCCCTATCCTTCCTGGCAGCGGATACACGCCCGTCATCACCGCTGGACGGGCTGGCAGGACCTCGACGCAACCACGGCAACGCTGGTACCCCGGCCGTTGGCCCAGTGGGAGCGGCGCGCCGTGAACTTCGCATGGAAGACGGGCATGCCGCTATTCTCGGTGATGTACCGACTGTCCAACTACTGGAACCTCCGCCGTCTCGCTGCGTTTCTCCCGTCCGAGCAAATCGCGCGACTCAAGCTCGGCGTTGTGCTTTACCTGGCGGGATACGCGATTCTCGCGCTGGCGGTCGGCCCGCTCGTGCTGCTGAAGTGCTGCGCCGTCGGACGGCTACTCGCGCTCGCAGTGGAGGACCCGCTGCTGCTCAGCCAGCACACGCATGTCCCGCAGCGTGTGTCAGCGGGCGAACGCGTCCGTCCGTTCACGCCGTTCGAGCAGCAGGCGTTCACCCGCTCGCTGCGACTGCCGGGCTGGCTGTCGTGGCTCATCCTGCACTTCGACGCGCACGAGTTGCACCACATGTACGTGCGCGTGCCCGGATACGATCTGCGCCGAATACCCTATCGTCCGAGCAACGAGGTCGGATGGTGGGTGTGGCTACGCGGCGCGAAGCGTCTTCCCGGGACGGTATTCCTGTTCCAAAACCGGATGCAGACGGGGTTCACTCTGTGAGCCTCGCCGCCACCGCGCCCTACTCGCTCCCCTGCGCAATCTTCCTCGTCGCAGCCATGTCGCTCGCCGGCATCCCGCACGCGCTGTGGCTGCGCACGTCGCTCTCGGAGCGGCTGCGCGTGCCGGTCGATTTCGGCCTGCGCTTCCGCGGTCGGCCGGTGTTCGGGGCCAACAAGACCTGGCGCGGCTTCGCGGTGATGCCGCTCAGTGCTGCAGCCTCGTTCTGGGCCTTGGCCGAAGTTCGCGACGCGCTCCCGGCATGGCTGGTCGCCGGAATGTGGGACCTGCCACCGGTGCAGTACGCCCTGTTGGGGCTCGCCTGCGGGTTCGCGTTCATGCTCGCCGAGTTGCCCAACTCGTTTCTCAAGCGCCGCCTCGGCATCGCGCCGGGGATGGCCCCGCGGCGACCGGGCCTCGCCGCGGCATGCCTGATCATCGACCGCATCGACTCTGTACTCGGCGTGCTGCTCACAGTCACGCTGCTGGTTCCCGTCACGCTTTCGACATGGGCGTGGGTGCTGCTTCTGGGCCCAGGGATCCACGCACTCTTCAGCATCTGGCTGCACCGCATGGGCGTGAAGGAACGAGCCCTGTGACGAGCATGCAGATCGTTCCTCTGCATGCCGCGTTCGAGCCTCAGGTGTATGGGGACAAGGCCGCGAACCTGGCGCGCGTGTCCGCGTCGGGGCTCCGTATCCCCGACGGCGTCGCGCTGCCCGCGCTCCTGCTCGATCAGCATCTCGAGCGCTGCGGCCTCGGCGATGCGCTCTCGACACTCGCAGCCGCGCTGGATCGTGCCGGCGAGGCTGCGTGGAGCCATCACGCGGAGGCGATACGCACTGCGGTAGTTGCAACACCATTGGACCCGGCGCTCGCCGAAGTGCTGGCCGCCCTCTCGCAACGCTGGCCGCAACGCCGGCTCGCGGTGCGAAGCTCGGCCTGCGGCGAGGATTCGCGCGAGCACTCTTTCGCCGGTCAGCTGGATACGCTGCTCGACGTCGCCAGCGGCATCGGGCTCTGCGACGCGGTGCGCCAGATCTGGGCGTCGCTGTGGTCCGAGCGCTGCCTTGCGTACCAGCAAAGGCGCGGCGTGCGCCTGCGCGCACTGGGGGTCATCGTTTGTGAGCAGATCGATGCGCGGATCTCGGGCGTGCTCTTTACCCGGCCGCCCGCCGCGTGTGCTAGTCCGAGCGACACGATGCTCATGGAGTACTGCGACGGCCTCGGCGACAAGCTCGTCAACGGGCACGCTGCCCCGGGGACCCTGGTCCTGTCACGCCGTGAAGGCACGGTCATCGTGGATACACCGCCGCCGGAGGCGAGCTCAGGGCTGAGTAGCTATCCCGCGCAGCTCGACGCCCTCAGGCAAGGCGCGATAGCGCTGGAGCGGGCGTTCGCCTTGCCGCTGGACATCGAATGGACGATTTCCCGCGCGGGCACGCTCTGGTTCCTCCAGGCACGGCCGATCACGACGGGCGCGCCACGGGTGGTCTGGTCGAACGCCAACATCGCCGAGAACTTCCCCGATCCGGTGAGCCCGATGCTCTACTCGATCGCGCGCGCCGGCTATACCGCTTACTTCCGCAACCTCGGCCTCGGCTTCGGCATCTCGCGCAAGCGCATCGACGCGATGCAGGACGCCCTGGAAAACATCATCGGCGTGCACGCCGGCCGCCTGTACTACAACCTCACCAACATCCATACGCTCCTCGGCCTCGCTCCCGGTGGACGCTGGCTGACAGGTTTCTTCAACCAGTTTACCGGCGCCCGGGACTTCCCCCAGCAACAGGAGCTCCCGCGCCTGGGCTTGCTCGGGCGTGTGCTGGAAGCGCTGCGGATACCCTTGCTGGTCTGCGCCAAGTACCTGACAGTGAAGCAGCGCGTGGCGCGATTCGAGCGGGCGGTCGACGCATTCTGTGCGCGCTTTCCACCCGAGACGCTGGCGACGCAGCCGCTCACGACGCTGCGCCAGGCGGTGCGTGAGTTTCTCGACATCCGACTGCACCGATGGAACGACGCGGCACTCGCGGACACTGCGGCGATGGTGTCCTACGGGCTGCTCCAGCTTGCTGTGCGCCATGCGTTCTCCGGCGACGACGAAGAGGCGTTCCACAACACGCTGCTGAAGGGCCTGCCCGATCTCGCCAGTCACGCACCGGTGACGCGGCTGTGGGCACTGTCGCGCGAGCTGCGTGCCGAGCCAGCGCTGCGCGCGCAGATCGAGCACTGCAGCGCCCCGCAATTCATGGCCGTGCTCGATCATCCGGAGCACGCGGCCTTCGCCCGGTCATTCCTGGAGTACCTCGATCGCTTCGGCTTTCGCAGCTCGCGCGAGCTGATGCTGACCGTCCCCACGCCGCCGGAACGGCCGGAGGAAACGGTTGCCCTGCTGAAGCTCTACGCGGCGCTGGACGGCCCCTCGCCCGACGCTCTGCTCGCGAACCAGGTGGTGGAGAGGCTCGCCCTCACGCGCGCGCTGGAGGAACGCCTTACGCCCTTGCGCGCGCTGCGTGCGCTTCCGCTCGCGAGCCGCGCCGCGCGGTTCAGGCTGTTGCTGCGGGCGGCACAGGGCTCGATCGGTCTGCGCGAGCGTGCGCGGTTCAGACAAGCGCTGCTCTACACGAGACTACGCCGGATCCTGCTCGCGATCGGCGATCGCCTTACCGAGCGCGGTGCGCTGATCAACCCCGAGGATGTCTTCTACCTGGAGGTCGGCGAGCTGGATGCCCTGCTGGCGGGAAGCGCGATGTTCCCGCACGGTGTGGCGGACCTGGTCGCCGGCCGCATGCAGGCGCACGCGCGCTTCATGCAGCTTTCACTGCCGGAGACGCTCCGTCTTCCTCCAGGCGAGTACCTGAAGGACCAGGACTGCGCTATGGCGACGGCCAGGGTGACACCCGCGGACGCATTGCGCGGAATCAGTGCATGCGGCGGCACCTATCGCGGACGCGCAGCAGTCCTGGCCGACGCTACGGAAGCGGGGCGCCTCACGGCCGACGGGCTGCTGGTCACACGCCAGACCGATCCGGGATGGGCCACGGTGTTCTTCCTGGTGCGCGGCCTGGTGGTGGAGCGCGGCGGCATGCTCTCGCACGGAGCCATCATCGCACGCGAATATGGCATCCCGGCAGTAGTTGGCGTGCCTGGCGCGATGCAATTGATTCGCGAGGGCGACGATGTAAGCGTGGATGGGGACCGTGGCATCGTCACGATCTATCGCGGCTGAGCTCGCCGCCTACGCCCGCACGCGGCTGCTGCGGCCACGCATCGTCGCGCTCGCCGTCCTCGTGGGCGCGTGCGCGACGGCGGCGTCGGCGGAGCGTTTCGCGGCCGCTCCGCTGAGCGCGGTGCTTGCGCTGGCGCTCGTCTGCCAGTTCCGCCTGTGGGACGATCTCGAAGATCTTGCCTACGACCGCGCGCATCACCCGCAGCGCGTTCTCGCGACGACCGCATCGCTGCGGACCTTCCGGAGCGTGCTGGTCCTGTCCATCGTCGCGCTCGGCGTTGCGCTGGCGCTCACGCAAGGTGCGCGGCACGCGCTGCTCTATTCCGGGCTGGTCGCGGCGCTCGCTGTCGCCTATCGCCTTCTGGCGGCGCAGCCCGGCCGCCGCTTGCTGCGTTCGCACCTGGTGCTCGCCAAGTATCCGGTGTTCGTCTGGCTCGTCGCCTCGAGCCCGGAAGCGCTGCGCGCTCTGGCCATCGGAGCCGCGCTCTATCTCGCGTTGTGCCTCATCGAGATCATCGACGACCCGGCGCTGCGCAGCTCCAGGACCGCACGGCTGGTCGCCGTCGCCGAAGGCCTGGCGCTCGCGGGCATGCTGGGTTACGTGGCGGTCCGATGAACCGTCCAGGACCTCCGGCCGCGCAGTTCGAGGAGGTCGCCTGCTACCTCTGCGGCAGCAATCGAGCAGTGCCGTTCATTGCCGGCGAGGACGACCTGACCGGAAAGCCCGGGCGGTTCAGCTTCGTCACCTGCTCGAGCTGCGGTCTCGCCTATCAGCAGCCCCGCCTCGCCCTCCAGCACATCAAGGCCTGGTACGACGACGAGTACATCGCGCACCGCAAGAAGACCGACTGGGGCTGGCTCACGCCTTTGTACCGTCGAGCGATGGAGCGCCTCGACCGAGCCAAGGCCGGAATCGTGTCGCGCTACGTGACCCTGCGGCCCGGCACGCAAGTACTGGACGTGGGTTGCGGCGCGGCGACCTTCCTGCTGCGGCTTCAGGCGGCCAATGGTGTGCGCGCCACCGGGGTGGATTTCAAGGACCTCTCGGCGCTGCCGGGGTTCGATCGGTTCGAGTTCCGCTGCGGCCTGTTCTACGAACAGCCCTTCGCCGGCCGGCGCTTCGATCTGATCACCATGTGGCACTTCCTGGAGCACGACTACGATCCGCTGCGCTCGTTGCGCTACGCGCGGGATCTTCTCGCCGCTGATGGCCGCCTCGTCATCGAGGTGCCGCGACTCGACAGCGTGACCTTCCGCCTGTACGGCGATCGCTGGCCTGGCCTCCAGGCACCCCAACATACCGCGCTGTACACGCGGGCCTCGCTGCTCGCGGCGGTCGAGGCGGCCGGGCTTGCCGTGGTCGACCACCTGCCCTACGGCGCCTTTCCAGCCTACTTCTACCTGTTCGCGGGCGCCGCCTTCAAGCTGCTGCGCGGCCGCGGTTTGAACCTCGACCGTGCCATCGTCCCCTATTTCATCGGCCAGACGCTGCTTGCACCGTTGCTGGTCTTCGAGCGCCGCCTGAACCTCGCGATGCAGACCGTCGTCTGCCGCGCCCGCTAGGCCCGACATGAAGCGGCTGAGCTTTTTCGTTCGCGCCGGTGTCACGCTGCTGTTGATGTCGCTGGGCGCTCTGGTGCTGCTCGTAGTGGCCACGCTGACGCTGTTCCGGCTGCCCCGCTTCTATCGCGAGGTGATGGTCGCGCCGCTCGGCGAGCTCACGCTCGCCGTCTGGGGCATCCAGATGATCGTCCACCAGGATCGCCCGTTTCCGCAAACGCAGACGATCTACATCTCCAACCACACGTCGACGATCGATATGTTCGTCCTCATCGCGCTGCGCTTGCCCAACGCACGCTTCTTTCTCTCCGGGTTCCTGCGCAAGCTCGTGCCGCTCGGGGTGATCGGCTACATCATCGGCATCTTCTGGACCGTGGACCAGGCCTTCCCCGAACAGCGCACGGCGATCTTCAAGCGCGCCGCCCAAACGCTGCGCCGTACCGGCGAGTCGGTCTACCTCAGCCCCGAAGGCGAGCGCATCACCTCCGGCGAGATCGGTCACTTCAACAAGGGCTCCTTCCACCTGGCAACCGATCTGAAGCTGCCCATCGTGCCGCTCTTCATCGCGATACCCAATCGGATGGATCCCGGGAAGGGACTGGACGCCAAGCCGGGAACGGTCCATGTCTACGTGCAGCCGACGATCGACACCGCCGATTGGCGGATCGAGGACCTGATCGCAAACAAGGAGCGCGTACGTGATCTGTACCTGAGGTGGAACCGGGAGTACCGGACATGACGGACCGATTCGCTCGCGCCGCCGAGCTCGCTTTCAGCGATCTGCTGCAAGCTGCCGATTTCGTCCCTGCAGAGGGTGCAGTCCAGCCTCCGCGCCGCATACTGCTGACCGGCGCGACCGGCTTTCTCGGCGTTACGGTACTCGCCGGACTGCTCGAGCGGCCCGGCACCGAGGTCGTGTGCCTGGTGCGAGCCGCCAGCGTCGAACAGGCGCGGTCACGCCTGGCGGCGGCGTTCGCCGCGGCAACCGGGAGCGCGCTTCCGGCCGTTCGCGTGCGCATCGCGCTCGGCGACCTGGCGTTGCCCGCGCTGGGGCTCGGGCGACGCGACTTCGAGTGGCTGAGCGCCGAGGTCGATCTGGCGATCCATTGCGGGGCAGAGGTCAACTGGAGCAAGCCGTACCACGCCCTGCGTGCGGTCAACGTGCTCTCGGTGCTGGAGTTGGCGCGGCTGTGTTGTGCGCGCCGGCGCAAGCCGCTGCTGTTTGTTTCGACCCTCGCCGTGTGCTACGCGCACGGCGCGCCCGATCGTGTGGACGAGGACGCCGACATGTCCCCTTATCTCGCCGGGATGCCACTGGCCTACGCGCAGGCGAAATGCGTGGGCGAGCGGCTGCTGGCGCGGCTCGCCGAGCGCGGTCTTCCCGTGACAATTGTCAGAAGCGGCTTGATCGCGGCCGATTCCCGCACCGGCCGCTCGAACCCCGACGACCTCCTGTGCCGTCTGCTCCTGTCCGCGGCGCGCACCGGCATCGCGCCCGACGTCGACTGGCAGGTCGACGCCTGTCCGGTGGACTTCGTCGCGGCGGTCCTGGTCGCCCTCGCCTGCTCGCCTCGACCTGGCTTCTCGACCCTGCACGTCCACCACCGGACGCCGCGGCATTGGAGAGAGATCGTCGCCTGGCTCAACATCGCCGGCTACCGCGCGGCGCTGGTCCCGTACGCCGACTGGCTCGATCACGTGCGGCACGCGACACCGCGGACCGATCCCGATCTGCGGCCGCTGCGTGCATTCTTCCTCGCGCGTCCCGGAGTGCTCGGTGGAAACACCCTGCCCGAGCTCTATTTCGAGGCCAACAGGCAGCGCATCGAGTCCGGGCGCAGCCTGGCGATGCTCGACGCTCTCGGCCTGCGTGCCCCGGAGCTCGACGGCCCGTTTCTGGCGCGCTGCACCGGCACGCTCTGCGCTTCGGGCCATCTGCCTTCAACGCGCCAGCCGCGGCGCAATAGAAAGAGGGCCGTCCCTCTGGCAGAGGCCACCCTCGCAACGCTGCTGCGCGCGCATTTCCGTGAACCGCGCCTGCAGATCGTGGGGCTCGAACGGCACAACGTCGATGGCGGGATATTGAGCGAGCTGTTCTCATGGCAGCTCGGGCGCGACGCTGGCGTCGCCAAGTATGCGGTGACGTACCGGCGGCGGCGCCATGCGCCCGTGGAGGCGTTGCGGATCGTCCTCAAACGCAAGCCGGGTGACGATCTGCTGCTGGCAGCGGGCGAGGCCGTTGCATCCGCATGCGGTACGACACTCGGGCGGGCCTTCCGCACGCATGGGCACGGCCTCGGCTTCCTGCACGCGCAAGAGCGCGAGGTGGCGCTGTACCAGCTCGCCGAGCCCAGGTTGCAGCAGCACATGCCGTGCTCGTACGGCTGGACCCGAGACCACGGCGAGCTCGGCTCGCTCGCGCTGGAGTGCCTCGACGATGCCGCGTTTCCACGCTGGGCAGGTCCCGATCAGCCCTGGCCCGATGCAGCCATCCGCGCTGTCGTGCAGGCCGCGGCCCGGATCCACTCCCCGTTTCTCGGAAGCACGGGCGCACTCGAGCGCGAGTCATGGCATATGCGAGAGCCGGATGCGGCGGAGATGCTGCCGCTCTGGCACGCGCTGGCCGACCATGCAGCCGAGTTCTTCTCCTCCTGGTGGGGCGAGTCGAGCATTCGTCTGCAACGGTCGGTTGCCGATACCGCCAGGAAATGGCGCTCGGTGCTCGCATCGATGCCCCGTGCCCTGATTCACAACGACTTCAACCCGCGCAATCTCGCGTTCCGGCCGGGTGCAGGACGGCTGCGCCCGTGCGCGTTCGACTGGGAGCTGGCGACGATCCGCGTTCCGCAGTACGACCTTGCCGAGCTGCTGTGCTTCGTGCTGCCCGCCGATGCGGCGCAGGAGCGGGTGATGGGGTACCTCGAGCTGCACCGCGCAACGCTGCAACGCCTGTCCGCAGTTGCGCTCGGCCGCGAAGCCTGGCTGGCAGGCTTCGGCCTCTCGCTGAACCAGCTGTTGCTGGAACGCCTGCCGCTCTATACTTTGTTCCATCGCCTGCGCCCGCAGCCTTTCCTGCAGCGCGTCCTGCAGAACTGGCGGCGGTTGCACCAGTGCGTCGCGCAGCAGAGATAAGGTCGCTCTCGAGCAGACATAAGGTCCCTCTCCCTCCGGGAGAGGGTAGGGTGAGGGTCCGGGAGAGGGTGAGGGACAGCCGAGGGTGGGAATGGGGGACGTTGCGTGTCAGTGCAACGCGATGTTTCCGCGGCGGGAAAGGGCAACTACTCGCGGGCGGGCTGGCCACGGCGCAACATTTCCTCGAACTGCTGCGCGGGTAACGGCTGGCTGCAAGCGAAACCCTGGAATTCGTCGCACGCCTGCTCCTGCAGAAAGTCGAGCTGTGCTTGCGTCTCGACTCCGTGGGCGACAACGGTCAGACCCAATTTTCTGCCTATCGTAATGATGGCCTCCGTGATCGTCCGGTCCTCCGCATCCCCCGGCAGGTTGCGAATGAACGAGCGGTCTACCTTGACGGTATCGATCGGGAACGCCTTGAGGTGCGCGAGCGAGGAATAACCCACACCGAAATCGTCGATCGCGATCCGCACACCCATTTTTCTCAGCTCGCTCAGCACGCGCGTTGCGTTCTCGATGTCGCGCATGACCATGCTCTCGGTAATCTCAAGCTCCAGACAGAAGGGACTCAGTCCGGTCTCCTCGAGTATGGAGGTAATCGTGTGCAGCAGGTTCTGATCGGCAAACTGCCGCGCCGAAAGATTCACCGCCACCGGCAGCGCAGGCAGCCCCTGCTCCTGCCAGGCCTTGTTCTGCCGGCACGCAGTCTCCAGGACCCACGCTCCGATCGGCACGATCAGCCCGGTCTGCTCCGCGACCGGGATGATCTGCGCCGGCGCCACCACTCCGAGATCGGGGTGCTGCCAGCGCAGCAGCGCTTCCATGCCGGTGATCGCCCGGGTGCGCAGATCGACCTTGGGTTGATAGTGCAGCTCGAGCTCGTTGCGCTCCAGCGCTCGCCGCAGGCTCGATTCCAGCGCCAGGCGCTCGAACGAATTCACATCCAGCTCGGAGGAATAGAACTGGTAGTTGTTCTTGCCCTCCTCCTTTGCCCGATACATCGCGATGTCCGCATTCTTCATCAACGTCTGCTCGTCGCGGCCATCGATGGGATACACGCTGATGCCCACGCTGGCGGTGACGCGAAACTCCTGCCCGGCCATCTCGAACGGCTTGACCACGGCGCTCAGGAGCTTTTGGGCAACCGTGCCCAGATACTTGGAGTCGCTGACCTCCTCCAGCAAGACGACGAACTCGTCGCCTCCCAGGCGGGCAAGCATGTCGCTTCCGCGCAAGCACCGTTTGAGCCTCGCGGCGACCTCTTTCAACAGCAAGTCGCCGGCATCGTGCCCCAGCGTGTCGTTGATGCTCTTGAAACGGTCGAGGTCGATGAACAGCACGGCGAGCTTCTTGTCATAGCGGTATGCCTGGCTGATGCCGCGGTTCAAGAACTGGCTGAACAAAGTGCGGTTGGGCAGCGTGGTGAGAGCATCGTGATAGGCCAGATACTGGATGCGCTCTTCGGCGACCTTGGCTACGGTTACGTCCTTGCCAATGCCGCGATAGCCGTTGAATCCGCCTTGCTCATCGAAGATGGGCCGGCCGCTCAGGGACACGTGCCGCCAGACACCGTCGGGACGCAGCTGCTTGAACGTAAAGTCGTAGAACGCCTGACGCGCTTCCAACAGCGTCCGATGCGCGGCCCATTCCTTTCTGGACAAATTGATGCCCGGCAGCTCCCAGTTGGCCCTGCCCAGGATCTCGCTCACGTCGCTGCCGTCCTTCTGCAGCACGCCGCCGGACACGATAGTGTAGCGAAACTTCTGGTCCTGCTCCCAATACCAGTCGGACGACAATTCCGTGAGGCTGCGGAAGCGTTCTTCGCTCTCGCGCAGAACCGCTTCTGCCGCTTTCCGCTGAGTGATGTCGTGCACCACGTTGACGACGATGCGGCGCCCGTCGATCACGACGCCGCGGCGGTGGATCTCGATCGGGATATGGGCGCCGTTCTTGTGGCGATGGACGATCTCTGCGCGCTGCTCGGCGTCTTCGCCGGTAAACAGTCGGTCGTAGCTGGCGGTGAGTCTCTCGCGGTCGAAAGTGGGCGCGAAATCGGCGATCTCCAAAGCCAGGAACTCCGCGCGCGTGTAGCCCAGGTAGCGGCATGCGGTCTCATTCACGTCGATGAGGTGCATGGTCTCGCAATCGACGATGTGAATCCCGTCTGCGGTCATATCTACGGCGGCACGGAAGCGGCGCAGCTCGAACTCCGTATGCCGCAGGTCGGTCACGTCCTGGCCGACACCGCGGTAACCGAGAAACAGTCCGTCGGGCGAGAAACGCGCCTCGCCGCTGATGCTGTACTGGCGCTCGCCGCCGGCAGACACGGGCCGTGCGAACTCGAAGTCGCGGAACCCTAGGCGCCGGTCGAGCAGCTCGCGGTGGGCTTGCCAGCCTGGTTCGTCCGGCTTCGTGCTGGGACATTCCCAGCGGGTTTTCCCGAGCTGCTCGCCGGATGGACTGTTGGAGGCCTCCGACGGGCCGCCGACCAGCCACGTAATCCGATGCTGCGCATCGGTCTCCCAGAAGAACTGGGTCGACAGCCGGTTGAGCGTCGCGAAGCGCTCCTGCCACTCGCGCAATGCGGGTTCGACAGGGCCCATGATCGGTTGCCGGACGGGGCTCGAAGCCCGGTTCTTTCCTGGATCGCTGCTTGCAGTCATGCACGCTCCCCGCAACCGGTCAGGGTATGTTTACGTGGTCAAGATCCGGTCCGGCCGGACCCGGGCCGAGGCCAACAGGGAAGGCTACTGCAAGCGGTAGAGTTGGTGCAATCGACGGAATTCCGTCAGGTAGTTCGCATTCGCGTTCTTGTGGAGAGTAAGAGCCCCTGCGCGCTGTCGGAAAATGACCGGATATGCAACAAATACCGGATTCCCGTCCTGGGCGGCGACTTCATAGTTGGAACGGCAAGGACTTCTCCGCGTGGAACCCGGCAGCCTGCACCGGGTCGACTATCGACACGCGGTTGCCGTTGATGGATCGCGAATATGTGTTCAGTATCTCCCTCACCCGGCCGATAAGCAGCCATTGGGACGCAGTGCCTGTGGAAATCGCGGAGATCGTCCAGGCATTGCGTCAGAGACCCCTGCCGCGTTGCGCATTCGCCGGAGAAGCGCTAATGGCACATGAGAGGCTCAGCGACAGCCGAGACGCCGCCTCGTTTCTGGTCTGCCGTAGCAACAGCTGCCTGTGTGCGCTCCCGCTCATAAGCGTGGCCGAGACGATGCGCCCGCTTGCCATTGAGCCCCTTGCTGCCATGCCGCCTTTTCTGCTCGGCGTCTCCGTCATTCGCAGCGCGCCCGTGCCCATCGTCGACACCGCCAAACTCCTTGGTTCAACCACGCCGACGCGACCGCAGCGGATCGTCACCGTCAAGATTGGCGACCGCCTGGTCGGGCTCGCAGTCGAATCGGTGCTCGGCGTGCGCGCAATTCCACTCGCGTCGCTCAACGAAGTTCCTCCGCTCCTGCACCAGGTCGGCGACGACACTGTGTCTGCGATCACTCGACTCGACGCCGAATTGCTGCTCGTTCTGGAAAGCGCGCGCATCGTGCCCGAGTCGGTATGGGCGGCAATCGACTCAGCCGGATCGGCGATATGACGACTGCGGTCGGCCGCCTGGAGGTAGAGCAGTTCCGGGCACTTGTCGCCGATCGACTGGGGCTGATCTTCGACGACTCGAAACTGGGCTTGCTCGCCGAAGCCCTGCGTCGCCGCATCGAAGCCAACCATGCCGCCGGCGCGCCCTACCTCGAGCGCCTGGCGGCACGACACCTCCCGCCGGAGGAGTTAGGCCAGATCGCGCAGGAGCTCACGGTCACTGAGACCTACTTCTATCGCGGCCCCGATCAGATTCGCGCATTCATCGAACTTGCATTGCCACAGCGTCTCGCACCCAGCGCGGGAACGCGCAAGGTTCGGGTGCTCTCGGCAGGCTGTGCTTCCGGCGATGAGCCGTACTCGTTGGTTATCGCGATCCGGGAACAGTTGGAGGCCGCTGTCGACAAGGTGTCGATCCTGGCGGTTGACGTGAATCCGGCGATGATCAAAAAGGCGCGGCTCGCGACTTACAGCAGTTGGTCGTTGCGCGACCTGCCCGCGGCCTTGCGGGCACGCTGGTTCCGCGCGGACGGAAATAGCTTCGTACTCGATGCCACGATAGGTCGGGCCGTAAGCTTCGAGGAGCGAAATCTCGTGCCTGACGCGCCGGAGCTCTGGCAGCCGCAATCCTGGGACGTCGTATTCTGCCGCAACATGCTCATGTACCTCGATCCGGCCGTGGCAATGGCCATCGTTGCGCGGATCGCCGGTTCGCTGGTCCCCGGTGGGTTTCTGTTCCTCGGTCACGCCGAGACGCTGCGAGGTTTGTCGAATGATTTCCATCTCTGTCATACACACGAAACGTTTTACTACCGGCGCAAGGATGGCGCCGCGGATTTTGAGCCAGCCGCATCCGCCCGGCAGCCGATCGCTTGGCCGGCGATTCCCCGGTTTGACGACACGACAAGTTGGGTAGACGTGGTGCGCAGTGCCTCCGAGCGGATTCACGCACTCGCCGACGCCTCGCAGCAACTATCGCCGGCGCTGGCGCAGCCCGCGACCCTGAGCCGACCCGCACCCGATCTGCATCGGACGCTCGAGCTATTGCGCCACGAACGGTTCGGTCAGGCGCTCGAACAGCTCGCCACCCTCCCCGCCGAACAGGCCCGCGAGCCTGAAGTGCTGCTGCTGCGCGCGGTCTCGACTGCGCACAGCGGTGCTCTTGCCGAAGCCGAGGAGGTGTGCCGGCAGCTGCTCGGGTGCGACGAACTGAATGCCGGTGCCCACTATGTTCTCGCCCTGTGCCGCGAAGGTCTCGGCGACGTCCAAGGTGCGATTGAAGAGGATCGTGTCGCGGTGTACCTCGATCCGCGTTTCGCGATGGCGCGATTTCACCTGGGGCTGCTGGCGCGGCGCAAGGGGCAAATGGAGTCCGCGCGCCGGGACCTCGCACAGGCACTGCTGCTGTTACGGCAAGAGGATGCGTCGCGGTTGATCCTGTTTGGCGGCGGTTTCAGCCGCGAGGCGCTCCTTGCCGTGTGCCGAGCCGAAATAGCCGCCTGCAGGGACAACTCATGAACGCAGCTGCCATGACGACTTCCGCAACCGCGTCGGCCATGCGCGACGCGTTTGACCGAAGTTTCAGTCAAGCATCGGCAACACAAGCCGCACGTTTCGAGAACATGCTGGCCGTGCGTATCCGCGGCGACGCGTACGTCATACCGGTGACGGCGATTCGCGCCTTGTACGCCAACCGCCGCGTTGTCGCATTGCCAACGCCGCTGGCCGAGCTGCTTGGCGTGGCAACCTTTCACGGCCAGGTTGCGCCGGTCTACGATCTGGCCGCCTTCCTCGGCTACGCGCACCGCACCGCGCACCGCACCGTACCGCGCTGGTTCGTGCTGGCGCGCTGGCGCGATACGGTGGCGTTCGCGTTCGACGGGTTCGAGGCGCTGCTGCTAGTGCCGCCGGAGCATCTGGTTTCTCCGGTCGATAGTGAAAAGCCGGATGCTACGCGAGCACATCTGCATGGTGCCGTCCACGCCGGCGGGGTGTTGCGCCCAATTGTGCACCTGCCGTCCATCCTTGACGACATTCAAAAGCGGATGGAAGCACGCCGTCTTACCAAGGAGCGCTGAACCATGACTAAGGACTGGACGTACGCACAGAGACTGGCCGCAGGCTACGCCGTGATGGTCGTGTTCGCGATCCTTATCAGTACCGTTGCGGCATACGCGCTGCGAACCGTGGTCGCAAGCAAGGACCGCGTGACGGGCGTCAACATGCAACTGCTTCTCGACGCGGAGCGGCTGAATTCGGTTGCCGAGCGAACCGCGTCCTCCGTGCGCGGTTATCTTCTGGTGCGCGAAGAGCGCTTTCTCGAACAGCTCCGGGAATCGCGCAACGACTTAGTCGCCGTCATGACCCGGCTGAAGGCAGAAGCGGATACCGATGAAGCGCGGCGCCTATTGGATGCTGTCGCACGCACCTCGGATGATTATCGGCGGGTCGCAGACGAAGCCATTGCACTCGCGCGCGCGCAGTCCAGGAATGAAACGGTCGCGCGCTTATTCGAGCAACGAGTGGTTCCTGCGCGAGAGCGGTTCAATGAGTCGGTCCGCTCGTTCGTATCGCTGCAGGAACGTTCGCTCGCAGAAGCGAAGCAACTCGCAGCCGACACCGTCTCGACTGCGGTTACGTCTTTGATAGCAATGACCGCCGCCGCCGTGCTGTTCGCCGCAATGGTGGCCATCGTGCTCACACGCTCGCTCAGCCGCCAGATCGGCACCGCTGTCGGCCAGGTACAAAGCTCTTCCTCCGAGCTCCAGGCAGCGGCGACCCAGCAGGCCTCCGGCGCCAAGGAGCAGGCGAGTGCGATGAATGAGATCAGCACCACCATCAGCGAGCTGGTCGCGTCCTCGCGTCAGATCGCCGACAGTGCGCAGCGCGTCGCCCAGATCGCTGAACAAACTGCGGTCGCAGCCCGTAACGGGGAAGGGACCGTCGAAAGAGGTCAGGACTCCGCCTCCGGGATCCGGCGGCAGGTGGATCTCGTCGTGAATCACATGCTCGATCTTGGCAAGAAGTCTCAGCAAATCGGTGCGGTGCTCGAGATCGTTTCGGAACTTGCCGAGCAGACCAATATCCTCTCCATCAACGCGACCATCGAGGCGGCCGGCGCCGGCGAGACTGGCAGACGTTTCGCCGTTGTGGCCGACGAGATTCGCAAGCTTGCCGATCGGGTGGCGAATTCGACCAAGGAGATCCGCGCGCTCATCGATGACATTCGCGGCGCTGTGAACACCACGGTCATGGCGACAGAAGGCAGCGCCAAAGCGGTGGACGCGGGCGCGCGACAATTCGCCGAGGTGGCCGTAGCGTTCAAGCAAATTGCGGCGCTGGTGGGCACAACCACCGATGCGGCACGCGAAATCGAGCTCTCGACCAAGCAACAGGCGACGGCCGCGGACCAGGTGCGTATTGCGGTCGCGGACGTGGCTCAAACCACCCATGAAACGGAAGCGAGCACCGGTCAGACCCTGCAAACGGCATCGCAGCTCGCCGGGTTGTCGCGCGAATTGCTGCGCCTGATTCGGCCGCAGGCGGGCGGCGCGTAGGGCTTTCAATGGCCAAGGATCCATATCGTTTCTTCCGCGTCGAGGCGCGCGAGCTGATGGATCAGCTTACCAAGGCCGCACTCGATCTCGAGAAACGCACTGCCGGCGCGGAACAAGTCTCGAGCCTGTTACGGTTGGCGCACACGCTAAAGGGTGCGGCGCGCGTGGTGAAGCAGCGTGACATCGCGGATCTCGCTCACATCGTGGAAGAGACGCTCGCGCCGTATCGCGCGGACGGACAGCCGGTGGAGCGCGAGCAAATCGACAGCCTTCTCGACTCACTCGATGCGATCTCGGTTCGACTCGCGCAGCTGCCGGGGCCGGAAGGCGGAGAAACCACGGCGCCGTCGGCCGAAGTGGCACGGACGGTGCGCGCGGAGGTCGCCGACGTCGATGATCTGCTGCAAAGTCTCGCTGAGGTTCACGCCGAGCTTGCGGCAATTCGGCGGGCCTTGGACGAGGTAAAGCGTGGGCGCCATCTCGCTGCCCTGCTCACCGAGCAACTCGCCCCGGCCCGCGCGGGCGAGGCATCGCGTTCGACGCGGCAAGCGGGGGCGTCGCTCGACAAGGTGCGCGCTCTGGCCGAACAGCTGAGTGAAGGGATCGCGGGTTTCGAACGCAGTGTCGCCGCCTGTACGGAACACGCGGACCGCGAGCTGGGTCAAGCGTGCGAGCTGACGGAGCGGCTGCGGTTGGTGCCGGCCGGGGGCGCGTTCAATGCGCTCGAGCGGGTGGCACGCGACGCCGCGCACAGTGGCGGCAAGCGAGTCAGCTTCGCAGCGAGCGGTGGGGATGTGCGCCTGGAAGGCCACGTGCTCGACGCCGTGCAAAGCGCGCTCGCGCAGATCGTGCGCAACGCGGTGGTGCACGGAATCGAGTCCGAGGCTGAGCGACGTGAGGCGGGCAAACCCCCCGAGGGCTGTGTCCGTCTCGAGGTGACGCGGCGCGCTCATCACGTTTTGTTCCGCTGCCGCGATGATGGCCGCGGCGTGGACCTCGAAGCGGTGCGACGCTCGCTGGCGCGCAAAGGGGGGCTTCCGGACGGTGCCGAGCAGCTTGGATCCGCCGAGCTGCTGCGGGTACTGTTAAAGGGAGGGCTCACCACCTCCAATAGTGTCACCGAGCTCTCCGGCCGTGGTATCGGGCTCGATGTCGTGCGCGAGGTTGCCGCCCGTCTGGGCGGTGAGGTCTCGGTGCAGACCGCTGCGGGTTCGGGAACGACGCTGGAACTGCGCGTACCGGTGTCGCTCGCCTCGCTGGACGCGCTGATCGTCGAGGCAGGCGGCGAGGCGGCGGCGATTCCGCTCGATGCGATACGCACTACATTGCGCATCGCGCCACATCTGGTGACACACGGGCCAGAGGGCGACGCGATCGTGCACCAGGGCAATCTCATCCCGCTTTTCCCGCTCGCCTCGTGCCTGTCTCATGATGGGATCGATTTCGCCAAAGCGAGGAACGGGCAACCGGTCTCGGCCGTGGTCGTTGCCGGTACGAACGCGGTGGCGGCCGTGGCGGTGGATCGGCTGCGCGGGACGAAAACGATCATGCTGCGGCCGCTGCCGGCACTGACGCCGGTCGCAGCCGTCGTGTCGGGTACGTATGTCGATACCGAAGGTAATCCGCGTCCGGTGCTCGACCCCGAGGCGCTGGTCAATCGCCTGCGCCTGCCCCTCACCGCGAAGCCCGCCGCGGCAGTCGCGCCCCTTCCGATCCTGGTAATCGACGATTCGCTCACGACGCGCATGCTCGAGCAAAGCATCCTGGAGTCGGCAGGCTACCAGGTCGAGCTCGCCAGCTCGGCCGACGAGGCGCTCGACATGGCGCGCGGCAAGCCCTTCGGACTGTTCCTCGTGGACGTCGAGATGCCGGGCATGGACGGATTCACATTCATCGAACGCTCCCGCGCCGATCCGTTGCTGCGCAACGTACAGTGCATCCTCGTGACCTCGCGCGAGTCCGCCGAAGACCGCAAGCGCGGGCAGGCCGCGGGAGCCTGCGCCTACATCGTGAAGGGCGAATTCGACCAGATCGACTTCTTGGATCGGATTGCGCGGCTGGTGCAGCAATGACCCCAATCCGCGTGCTGGTGGTCGAGGATTCGGTCACGATACGCAAGCGCCTGCGCGAGGTGCTGGACGCTGATCCTGGCGTCGAGGTCGTCGGCGAAGCCGAAGACGGCAAGCGCGCGATCGAATTGTGCGAGAGCCTGCGTCCGGACGTAATCACGCTGGACATGATGTTGCCGGTAATGAGCGGGCTGGCCGCGACCGAGTACATCATGGCGCACTGGCCCACGCCGATCTTGATTGTCTCGTCGTCGACCAATCGCGGCGAGCTGTTCAAGACCTACGAGGCGCTTGCCGCCGGGGCGCTCGACGTCATGGAAAAGCCTGCCGGCGATGAGATCGACGGAGTTTGGGAGCGCCGGCTGGTCTCCACCGTGAAGCTGGTTGCGCGTGTCAAGGTTATCACTCATCTGCGTGCACGCCTCGGGTTTGTCGATTCAGCGCGGGGGTTTGTCGATTCAGCGCGGGGGTCTGTCGATTCAGCGCGGGCAGCGCCAGTGCGAGCCGGGGCGCCACTGCCGCTGTCGGACAGCGGACGACCGTATCGAATTGTGGCGCTCGGTGCATCGACCGGCGGCCCGGCCGCGATACTTCAGGTGCTGCACGTGCTGCCCAAGGACTTTCCTCTTCCCGTGCTGGTAGTGCTGCACATCGGCGAGCCGTTCGGATCGGCCTTTGCAGACTGGCTCGACAGCCAAAGCTCGCATCGGGTGCGCTACGCGCAGGAGGGGCAGCGCCTGGACGCGCCCGGTGTGTTCCTGGCACCGCCCGGTCGCCACCTCATTGTGCGCAACGACCGGCTGCATCTGACTGACGATCCGGAGCGGCATTCCTGCCGGCCGTCGGTGGACGCGCTGTTCGAGTCGGTGGCGCGCGAATACGGTGCTGCAGCCATAGCCTGCTTGCTCACGGGAATGGGCCGCGACGGCGCGAGCGGTCTGCTCGATATCCGCAAGGCAGGGGGCTTCACCATCGCACAGGACGAAGCCACTTGCGTTGTTTACGGTATGCCGCGCGAGGCGATCCTGCTTGGCGCAGCTGCATCCGTCCTGCCATTGCCGGATATTGGTCGGACACTTGCCGCGCTGGTGCGCCAAATGGAAGTCTTGCATCAGCGATGAACGGTACCGTCATGATTGTGGACGACAGCCTCACGGTTCGCATGGACCTGATCGAGGGCTTTGCTGCCGAGGACATGCGTGCAATCGGTTGCGAAACTGCGGCCGCGGCACGCGAAACGCTCGCCAAGGAAGCGGTCGGATTGGTGATTCTCGACGTGCTGCTGCCAGATGCAGACGGGGTCGAGCTGGCGAAGGAAATCCGCGCTCACCCCGCGGGGGCAAACGTGCCGATCCTCATGCTCTCCACGGAGGGGGAAGTTCGCGATCGCATACGCGGCCTGATAATCGGCACGGACGACTACGTTGGAAAGCCCTATGACCGCGACTATGTCGTGGCGCGCGCCCGGGAGCTGCTGCGGCGCGGCCAGGACGTGGCGCCGGCCGCGAACGCCACCATTCTGGTGATCGACGACAGCGCCACGTTTCGCGCCGAGCTCTGTGATGCGCTCGAGGGGGCAGGGTACCGCGTGCTGAGCGCCAAAAGCGGCGAGGAGGGTCTGCGAAGCGCGGTCGCGAATCGACCGACGGCCATCATCGTCGACGGTGTGTTACCGGGCATCGACGGCGCGACCGTCGTGCGGAAGATCCGGCTCGATGCCGCCCTGCGGCAGACGCCATGCGTACTTCTAACGGAATCCAGCGTCGATCGCAGCGTCGAGCTGCACGCGCTTGATTCCGGTGCCGATGCCTTCGTGCGCAAGGAAGAAAATATGGACATCGTGCTGGCGCGAGTGGCCGCCGTGCTGCGTGTCAGCGTCAATGCGAATCGTGAAACGGCAAGCCTGCTGGGCCCGAAAAAAGTCCTCGCGGTCGACGACAGCATGACCTATCTGGGAGAGCTGACGACAATCCTGCGCGGCGACGGTTACGACGTCATCCCGGCACGCTCCGGCGAGGAGGCGCTCGAGATGCTCGCGGTGCAGGCGGTCGACTGCATCCTCCTCGATCGGTTGATGCCTGGCATGGATGGCACCGAGACCTGCCGCCGTATCAAGGCCTTCCCCGCCACGCGCGATATCCCGCTGATAATGCTGACGGCGATGGAGGATCGCAATGCCATGATCGAAGGGCTAGGCACCGGCGCCGACGATTATGTGCTGAAGTCCAGCGACGAGGAAGTACTCAAAGCGCGCGTGCGTGCGCAACTACGGCGCAAGCAGATCGAGGACGAGAGCCGCCGGATACGCTTGCAGCTGCTGCGGAAGGAGCTGGAGTCGGCAGAGGTGCGTGCGGCGAAGGAGCTGGCAGAGACAAAGGCCGCGCTGGTCGAAGAGCTGGAGCAAAAGAATCGTAAGCTCGAAATCGTCGCAAACGCAGCCAGGCGGGCCGAAGAGAAGTTTCGCGCTCTGACGGAAACGGCGAGCGACGCGATCCTGTCTGCCGATCAGGAGGGAATGATCGTCTACTCCAACCCCGCCGCGGAGCGCCTGTTTGGCTACGCGCTCGGGGAGCTTCTCGGGCAGCCGCTGACCGGTCTCATGCCCGAGCGTTTCAGGGCAGCTCATGCAGAGGGGTTTCGACGTTACCTTTCGGGCGCTGCGGCCCGCATTGTCGGGAAGGGGGCGGTGGAGCTCACCGGTCGACGCAAGGATGGCGGCGAATTTCCTGTCGAGCTATCCCTTGGTGAATGGCGCGAGGAAACGCGGCATCAATTCACGGCGATTATCCGTGACATCACCGTTCGCCTGGAAATGGAGCAGCGCATTCGGACGCTCAACGCGGGCCTCGAAGGTCGGGCGGCGGCGCTGGCCGCCGCCAATAAGGAGCTGGAGGCGTTCTCGTACTCTGTATCGCATGACCTGCGCGCGCCGCTGCGCAGCATTGACGGCTTCAGCCTGGCATTACTCGAAGACTGCGGCGACCGGCTGGACGAACAGGGAAGGCATTACCTGCACACTGTCCGGGAGTCGGCGCAACACATGGCGCAGCTCATCGACGGTCTACTGACGCTGTCGCGCGTTGCCCGGCAGGATCTGCGGCGGGCCAGCGTGGACCTCACGGCACTGGCGCGCAAAGTCGTCGAGCGGTTGCGTAGCGCGCAGCCCGACCGGCCGGTGGAGTGCGTCATTGCCGAGGGGTTGAGGGGCGAGGGCGACGCGCAGCTACTTGAAGTGGCGCTGGGGAACTTGCTCAGCAACGCCTGGAAGTTCACCGGCAAGCGCGATCACGGTCGCATCGAGTTCGGAAAGCACGAGGATGGCGACCGCAAGGTCTTCTTCATGCGTGACAACGGGGCCGGTTTCGATATGAATTATGCAGCTAAGCTATTCGGCGTGTTTCAACGCCTGCACACGGCGGCGGAATTCGAGGGAACCGGTGTCGGACTTGCCACCGTGCAGCGCGTCATCGATCGCCACGGCGGGCGCGTATGGGCGGAAGGGGCCGTAGGGTCGGGCGCTACCTTTTACTTCACGCTGGGCAACAAGGAGATCGCGTCATGATCGAGGATCGATCGATTCTGCTCGTGGAGGACAATCCGAAGGACGAGGAATTGACGCTGCGGGCGCTGCGCAAAAACAAGATCTCCAACGAGATAATCGTGGCGCGAGATGGTGTCGAGGCACTGGACCTCCTGTTCGCGCGCGGCGCACACGCGAATCGCGATCCCGACGCGCTGCCGCGACTCGTACTGCTCGATCTCAAGCTGCCCAAGGTCGATGGGTTCGAGGTCATGCGGCAATTGCGCGCTCACGAGCGCACCAAGCTGTTACCAGTGGTGATACTGACAACCTCCAATGAAGCACAAGATCGCCTTGCCGGCTACCGCAGCGGAGCCAACAGCTACGTGCGCAAGCCAGTTGATTTCAACCAGTTCATCGAGGCAGTGCGCCAACTCGGGCTCTACTGGCTGATTCTGAACGAATCCCCGCCGGTGCCCCGGGAGCCCTAGATTTGCGCTGCGTAGACATCTGCCCACTTCACTGCGCGCAACGAGATTCTCGACGCCTAGCCACGACCGCAGACTCGCGGGCCCCCTCACAGCGTCGGCCAGGGAGTTGCCCCAGCCGCTCAAAGTTGAAACCGGGCACAATTGGTACCTCGTAACCAGCGACCGCTGGTGCTTTTCGTTCGAGGCTCCAAATGACTTCTCTCAGCTGTGCGGACATTCTTGCCGGCCGTGCGCCGAAGGATGCGCCGGTCACTATCCAGGGCTGGGTGCGCACGCGCCGCGATTCCAAGGCCGGGATTTCGTTCGTGAACGTGTCCGATGGCTCCGGCTTCCATCCCGTCCAGGTGGTAGCGCCCAACACGCTCGCCAACTACGCGGGCGAAGTGCTGCGCCTCACGGCAGGCTGCGCGGTGAAAGCCACCGGCATCATCGTGCCTTCGCCCGCCAAGGGGCAGCCGTTCGAGATGCAAGCCACGGCGATCCAGGTGGTCGGCTGGGTCGAGGACCCGGACTCCTACCCGATTCAACCGAAGCCCCATACGTTCGAATTCCTGCGCGATGTCGCTCATCTGCGACCCCGTACCAACGTCATCGGCGCTGTGACGCGTGTGCGCCACACCATCGCGCAGTCGATCCACCGTTTCTTCGACCAGCATGGCTTCGTTTGGGTGAACACACCCATCATCACCGCCTCCGACGCGGAGGGAGCGGGTGAGCTGTTCAGGGTTTCGACGTTGGACCTCACCAATCTGCCGCGCACCCCCGCGGGCAAGATCGACTTCACGCAGGATTTCTTCGGGCGCGAAACCTTCCTTACCGTGTCGGGGCAACTGAACGTCGAGACCTACTGCATGGCTTTGTCCAAAGTCTATACGTTCGGCCCCACCTTCCGCGCGGAGAACTCCAACACCAGCCGGCACCTCGCGGAGTTCTGGATGATCGAACCCGAGATCGCCTTCGCGAACCTGGCCGACGATGCCACTTTGGCCGAGGCCCTGCTGAAGCACATCTTCAAGACGGTGCTCAGCGAGCGCGCCGACGACATGGCTTTCTTCGACGAGCGCATCGAGAAGGGAGTCATCGCCAAGCTGCAGGGGATCGTCGACTCGGAGTTCGTGCGGATGGACTATACCGAGGCCATTCGCGTCCTGGAGAGCGCGAAGGAGAAGTTCGAATTCCCGATCAAGTGGGGCATGGATCTGCAATCCGAGCACGAACGCTACGTCTCGGAGAAGCACGCCGGCAAGCCGGTGGTCCTGATGAACTACCCGAAGCAGATCAAGGCGTTCTACATGCGGCTGAACGACGACGACAAGACCGTGGCGGCGATGGACGTGCTGGCGCCTGGAATCGGCGAGATCATCGGCGGCAGCCAGCGCGAGGAGCGGCTCGAGGTGCTCGACGCCCGCATGACCGAGGCCGGGCTCGACAAAGAGCACTATAGCTGGTATCGCGACCTGCGCCGCTACGGCAGCGTGCCGCACGCAGGATTCGGCCTGGGCTTCGAGCGCACCGTGGCATACGTGACGGGGCTCACGAACGTGCGCGATGCGATTCCGTTCCCCAGGACGCCGGGGCATGCGCGGTACTGATCCGTTGTCTAGCGCGAAGTGGGACTGCCGGTCCGGGGCGAACGCCTCGGTCGGCTATAATCCCATTCGCTGAAGAGTCGGGAGGGCCGACAGCCGCTAGCTCGACCGGCTCCAGCGGCCGGCGTGATTTCCTGCACTGCACCAATCCGCGCTCCCGGCGCTGCTCAAAACGGAAACGTCGTCGGCCGTCCTCGGCCCGACCTCGGCTAATACGGGAGAAGAACATCGATGAAGTTGCTTGCGCTCGCGCTGGTAGCAGCGATACTGCCCTGCTCTGCCCTCGCGGATATAACGGCTGGCCTGAAGAAGTCGGCCTCCTGCACGACCTGCCACGGCAACGACGGCAACTCGGCCGCAGCGGCGTATCCCAATCTGGCCGGCCAGACCGCCGAATACCTGGTCAAGCAGATGATGGAC
The DNA here is from genome assembly GCA_041487115.1 of Gammaproteobacteria bacterium. Taxonomy (GTDB): domain Bacteria; phylum Pseudomonadota; class Gammaproteobacteria; order Burkholderiales; family SHXO01; genus SHXO01. Next base: position 12,608 of record JBGPMS010000004.1, on the reverse strand, counting down.
CTCAAGGAGGGCCGGCGTCCCAACCAGATCATGTCGACGATGATCCAGATCATGACGCCCGAGGACATTCGCGATCTGGCCGATTATTTTTCCGCCCAGAACCTCTCGGCGAGCACCTTTCACGCCGACCCCGACCGGGTAGCGGAAGGCAAGAAGATCGCTGCGGAAGGCAAGTGCACCACCTGCCATCAGACCAACTTCAAGGGCGTGGGGGTCATCCCGCGCGTGTCACGCCAGCAGTACAACTACACGGTCAAGCAGCTCAAAGACTTCCGCGACGGCGTGCGCACCAACGACAACGGGTTGATGGTGCCTAACACCAAGAACCTGACCGACGACCAGATCAAATCGCTGGTGCACTATCTTTCTACGCTCTAGCGGGGGTATCGAAAAACCCCAAAGCCTCCCTCTGTCTTGAATGGGAGAGGGGGCCGGCCGGTGGACCGAGATCGCTGTGCGCTTTGCGGCCTGTCGGGGTAGAACCCCTCTCCCTGATGGGAGAGGGCGGGGGTGAGGGTGAAGGGCCGAGCTCAGCTCGGTATCCGATCCGCCAGCTGCCGCTCGAACATCCAGCCCGGGTACTCGCGCGGCGGCTTGCTCACTTCTTCCAGTACGGTGAGCTCCGCGTCCGACAACTGCAGCTCGCTCGCGGCCAGGTTGTCGGTGAGCTGCTCGATCGTCTTCGCGCCCACGATCACGCTGGTCACCGCGGGCCGGCGCAGCACCCAGGCAAGCGCTACGCGCGCTACCGACACGCCATGGGCCTGTGCGATCGGGCGCATGGCCTCCACGCAGCGAAACGCCCGCTGCCGATCCACCGGCGGAAAGTCGAACGTAGAGCGGCGCGCCCCCTCGGGGCCGGCAGCGCCCTCGCTGAACTTGCCGCTCAGGAGCCCTCCAGCCAGCGGGCTCCAGACCAGAATGCTCAGCCCCTGGTCCAGGGCAACGGGCACGATCTCGCGCTCCAGATCGCGCCCGGCGATGGAATAGTAGGCCTGGATGCTCTCGAAGCGATCCCACCCGTGTCGCGCGGAGATGCCCAGGCCCTTCATGATCTGCCACGCGGCATAGTTGGACAGGCCGATATGGCGGACCTTGCCGGAGCGCACCAGGTCTTCCAGCGCGCGCAGCGTCTCTTCCAGCGGGGTGACCTGATCTACCCCGTGAATCTGGTACAGATCGATGTGGTCCAGCCGAAGCCGGCGCAGGCTGGCGTGCGCCTCGTTCATGATATGCACACGCGTGAGCCCCACGCGGTTGGGGCCCGGGCCCATCCGGACGCGCACCTTGGTCGCCACGACCAGATCCTCGCGCGGCAGACCCAGATTGGCGAGCGCCTCTCCGACGATCTTCTCCGAGTCGCCCTCGGAATAGACGTTGGCGGTATCGATGAAGTTGATACCGGCGTCGAAGGCCGCCTTGATCTGCGACTGCGCCTCGGACAAGCCGAGGCGTCCAACCACTTCCCAGCGTCCCTTGCCGCCGTAGGTCATCGTCCCGAGGCAGATCTCTGAAACGTACAGGCCGGTTCGGCCCAGCAAGCGGTAACGCATGGCTTCTCTCCTATGAGCTCACAGATGCGCGCCGGTGGCTCGTGACCAGCGGGTGGAGCGCGATTCTAGCGCTTCTAGAGACGAATTGATCAGGCGTTGCATAGCTGGCGCAGCACCGCAGCGTTATTCGCCAACGCGCCAAGGCGAGTGGTCCGCCCAAGTCTTCAGCGCGGCCGTCGCCCACGCCGGCGGCTTGTCTGTGTGACAGACGGTGCCAATCGCGCTGCGGCTTTGACTTGCTCCAGCAGTTCCTCATCCGGAACGAAGTAGGCGTTGGTCAGGTGGATCGATCGTTCCGCCCGTGCGATCGCGGACAGCAGTGTCGTGCGCATGATGCTGACGGCGGAATCGGGCGTGCTGCCGATCGCCCGCACCACTTGATTGCCCTTGGGGTCGATACGCGGCGAGTACTGTTTCGGAGGCAGCGGATCCCCCTTCTGCTTCCCCCAGGTTTCCAGGAACAGCTTCTGAAATTCGGTCACCACCGGCCCTTCGATCTTGACCTGCGTGTCGCGCCAAGGGACCTGGTCACCGGTCGCGGTGCGCGTTGGGACTCACCTGTCTCCGATGACTGGGGGTCGGACCGGGAGCGTTCCGAGTATGGATGGCGGGCGTGCTACATTGCGACTCCGCGCAAGATTCGCAGGGTTCGATGCTCCGCAGACGCGTGGAGCGAGCGCACAGCATGAGGCGGCACGGGGATTGCTGGACTAGCGATTGCTGAGATCAAGATGCGGGCCGCGCAGCCGTGCATGCACCGACTTGCTGCTCGCCTCGCCATCGTCATAGCGATGGATTGCGGTCCCGGCACTCGAGGGGTTCGAGCGAGAGGCAGGGCCGCTATACGAGAGAAGGAGTCGACATGTTGTCCTGGGCTATTGCGTTCCTGGTCGTCGCCCTCGTGGCCGCGATCTTCGGGTTCAGCGGTATTGCCGGTACAGCGGTGAATATCGCTTGGATACTCGCCGTGCTTGGCATCATTTTGTTCGTTGTCTTCCTGGTGCTCGGGAGGCGGCCGCCGGTTTGACGGGAGTCTCGCGGCATCGCCCCGTTCGCGGTGAAACTACTCCGTTCGCGCTGCACGCTTCGACTCTGCAGCTCTCGCCCCGTCCGCGTTGAGCGTCGCGCAGTAGAGTCGAAACGCGCTCAGCGCGAACGGGTTTAGGGTTTTAGTTCGAGCTGCTAGCCCAAGCGGCTGCGCGCCAGCGCCGTGCCGGCGCCGAGTGCCGCGAGCTTCGCCGCGGCAATATCGCGGTCCATCGGCGCCATGCCGCAGTTGGTGCACGGATGGAGACGCTCCTTCGGCACGTACTGCGTCGCCTCGGCGATGACGCGCGCCACCTCCTCCGCTGTCTCGACCTTGTCCGTCGCCACGTCGATCACGCCGACCAGGACGTCCTTGCCGGCCAGGAGCTTCAGCAGGCTCATCGGCACGCGCGCGTTGATACACTCGACGGAAACCTGGTCGAGGCGGCTCTTCGCCAGGGCCGGAAAGATCTCTTCGTACTGGCGCCACTCGCTGCCCAGTGACTGCTTCCAGTCGATGTTCGCCTGGATGCCATAGCCGTAGCAGATGTGCACGGCGGTCTCGCACTTCAGGCCCTCGATGGCGCGGTGCAGCGCATCGATCCCCCAGCGCTTCACGTCGTCCATGTAGACATTGAAGGCGGGCTCGTCGAACTGGATCACGTCGACGCCCTGCGCTTCGAGCGCACGCGCCTCCTGGTTGAGCAAATCCGCGAACGCCATCGCCATCTTCACCTTGTCCCCGTAGTGCGCATCGGCGATGGTGTCGACGATGGTCATGGGCCCAGGCAGCGTGAATTTGAGCTTCCGAGTCGTGTGCGCCCGCGCCACGCGCGCCTCCGGCTCGTGCACGCGACCCTTCAAGCGCAGGGGTGCGACCACCGTCGGCACCATGGCGTCGTAGCGGTTGTTGCGTATGCCCATCTTGACCTTGCGAGCGAAATCGATCCCCTCGACCGCTTCGAGGAAGCCGTGCACGAAGTGCTGCCGCGACTGCTCCCCGTCGCTGACCGTGTCGATCCCGGCGTCTTCCTGTAACTTGAGCCAGAGCAGAGTCGCGTCGCGCTTGCCTTCAGTCAGGACGTCGCCGGCAAGCTTCCACTGTGGCCACAGCTTCCCCGGCTCGGCGAGCCAGGACGGTTTGGGCAGGCTTCCGGCGATAGTCGTTTCAAACATGGGGGCGTGATGACCGTCAGATGATTGGAAAAGGGATGAGCGGGGACCGACTCGATCTACGGTCGAGGGTGGCGGTTGCACGCCACTCGTTATGTACCCCCCTGCACCGCATCATAATACGGCACCGCGGCGTTGACTATCCAGATTGGTTGCCGCTGCACCGCCAAATCTGTCACAGCGCCCCGCAACAGGCGTTCCGGCTGGGCCGATGCTGCATCGCCCTACCCCTCCCACGTGGACACAGCCGAGCGCCGAGGCATGCTTTGCGTCCAGCCCGCTGATCGGCGAGAATGCAACCCGCTGCGCGGCCTTTCCCACAAAGACGCAGCAGGCGGGCCCGGCCCGCTCGAATCGACGAGAGCCTGCCATGATGAAGACGCTGTTGACGATCTCGCGTGCGATCGACGCACTCAACGACCGGGTTGGACGGGCCGTCATGTGGCTGGTGCTCGTGATGGTGCTGGTCAGTGCGAGCAATGCATCGGCCCGCTACTTGTTCAACCTGAGCTCGAACGCCTGGCTCGAGCTGCAGTGGTACCTGTTCGCAGCGGTATTCCTTCTGGGCGCCGGGTACGCGCTCCTGCACAACGATCACATCCGCATCGACATCGTCTCCTCGCGCCTCTCGCCCCGGGTCCAGGGCTGGATCGATGTGTTCGGCACCATCTTCTTCCTGTTCCCGATGGCGATCTTCATCCTGTACCTGTCCTGGCCGATCTTCGTCAACGCCTGGGTCAGCAGCGAGATGTCGAGTAACGCCGGCGGCCTGATCCGCTGGCCGGCCCGCCTGCTGGTTCCGTCCGGCTTCTTTCTGCTCAGCCTGCAAGGCATCTCCGAGCTGATCAAGCGTATCGCGTTCCTCCAAGGCTTGATCCCGGACCCCCGAGAAAAGCACGAGGACCCGGCCATCGAACAACTGCGCGTGGACGATGGAGTGGCCAAATGACGGCCTTCGTCACCGCGAATATCGGGCCGCTCATGTTCGCGGCGCTGGTCGTATTCCTGCTGCTCGGCTATCCGGTCGCGTTCGCGCTCGGGGCGGTCGGCTTGTCGTTCGGCTTCCTCGGCGTGCAGCTCGGCCTGCTGCATCCCGCCTTGTTCCAGGCGCTGCCCGAGCGGATTTACGGGATTATGGGCAACGATACGCTGCTGGCAGTGCCGTTCTTCACCTTCATGGGGTTGATCCTCGAGCGCAGCGGCATGGCCGAGGACCTGCTCGACACGGTCGGGCAACTGTTCGGGCCCGTGCGCGGCGGCCTCGCCTACGCAGTGGTCTTCGTCGGCGCCTTGCTCGCCGCCACCACGGGCGTGGTGGCCGCGTCGGTCATCTCGATGGGGCTGATCTCGCTGCCGATCATGCTGCGCTACGGTTACGACCGGCGTCTCGCGACTGGCGTGATCGCGGCGTCGGGGACGCTGGCCCAGATCATCCCACCGTCGCTGGTGCTCATCGTGCTCGCCGACCAGCTGGGGCGCTCGGTGGGCGACATGTATCAGGGCGCGGTCCTGCCGGGTCTGGGGTTGACCGCTCTTTATCTGACTTACGTTCTAATCCGGACCGTGCTTTCTCCCGCGGCCGCACCTGCGCTGCCGCCCGAAGCGCGCCCGCTGCGCGGCGTCAAACTGCTGCGCCGGGTGATCTTCGTGCTGATCCCGCCGCTCGCGCTGATCTTCCTGGTGCTCGGGACGATCTTCCTCGGCATCGCCACACCCACCGAAGGCGGCGCCATGGGCGCCACCGGTGCGCTGATCCTCGCGCTGATCAACCGGCGCCTGAGCTGGGCGCTGCTCAAGCAGGCGATGAATTCGACCGCCAAGCTGACCTCCTTCGTCATCTTCATCCTGGTCGGCTCGACTGTGTTCAGCTTGACCTTCCGCGGGGTGAACGGCGATCTATGGGTCGAGCACCTGCTCACCGGCCTTCCCGGCGGGCCTATCGGGTTCTTGATCGTAGTCAACGCAATGGTATTCGTCCTCGCGTTCTTTCTCGACTTCTTCGAGCTGGCTTTCATCATCGTGCCTCTGCTCGCGCCAGTGGCGGCGAAGCTCGGCATCGACCTCATCTGGTTCGGAGTGCTGCTTGGCGTCAACATGCAGACGTCGTTCCTGCATCCGCCATTCGGCTTCGCTTTGTTCTATCTGCGCAGCGTCGCCCCGGCCAAGGCGTATCTGGACAAGATCACCGGCAAGCTGATCGCCCCGATCACCACCGGGCAGATCTACTGGGGTGCAGTGCCCTTCGTCGTCATCCAGGTGATCATGGTCGGGATCGTGATCGCGTTCCCGCACCTGGTCACCGGCACGTTGCGCAAGAGCGACGTCGATCCGTCGAAGATCGAGATCAACATCCCCGCCTCGGATTACGGGCGGGACCAGCCCGGCCGCGATGACGCCGCCCCAGACTTCGGAACGCCGAAGCAGGGCACCAGACCCGGTCAGGGGCCCGGCAAGGAGCGCTCCGGCGCCGACGAGGGAGGCGACCTCGAACAGCTGTTCAAGCAGGAGAGAAAGTAAGGCGCTCAGGGCCCTCTCCTCGGGCAGGCTCCCACCATCCCGCCTGCTGCGCAGGCACCTCTCCGGCAGGAGGGGAAAGATTATTTTCTCCCCTCCTTTTCAAGGAGGGGTGGCGCCGAAGGTGACGGGGTGGTTTGCAGTCAGGCTCCCACCACCCGCCCGCTATGCGGGCTCACTTTCCAGCGCCGAGCTTCGAGTAGAACGCGTAGTTGTCGTAGCTCGACTCGGCAACACGGAACCAGAGGAACTGCTCGTCGCGGAACTTTTTCCAGGCCGGGTAAATCCGCTTCCAGTGCTCGCTCTTCGCCTGTAACTCGTCATACAACTCGTAGGCCGCCTTCTCGCACGCCTCCATCACGGGCTTCGGGAACGGACGCAGCTTGGTGCCGCCAGCTACCAGCCGGCGCAGGGCGTCGGGGTTCTGCGTGTCGTACTTCGCGGGCATCCACACGCAGGCCTCGCTGCATGCTGCGCGCAACGCGGCCTGGTAGGACTTGGGCAACCCGTTCCACTGCTTCTCGTTGATGAGCATGTTGGTGATGGGGCCGCCCTCCCACCACCCCGGGTAGTAGTAATACTGGGCGACTTTGTTGAACCCGAGCTTCTCGTCATCGTAGGGGCCCACCCACTCGGCACCGTCGATGGTGCCTTTCTCCAGCGCCGGGTAGATGTCCGGCCCGGAAATCATCTGCGGCACGGCGCCGAGCTTCGCCAGCACCAGGCCGGCCATGCCGCCGATGCGGAACTTCAGCCCCTTCAGATCGTCTACGGTCTTGATCTCCTTGCGGAACCAGCCGCCCATCTGGCAGCCCGTGGCGCCCGCCGCCAGCGCGACGCAGCCATACTCCTTGAACAGCGGCGCCATCGCTTCGGAGCCACCGCCGAAGAACCACCAAGCAAAATTCTGGCGTGTGTTGCCACCGAAGCCGACCGAGGTGGCGAGTGCGAAAGTCGGATCCTTGCCGTAGTAGTAATAGGCAGCCGTGTGGCCCATCTCCACGGTACCGGCCTGCACGGCATCGAGCACCTGCAACCCGGGCACGATTTCGCCAGCGGCAAAGGTGCGGATCTGGAACTTGCCATCGGTGATCTCTCCGACGCGCCTGGCGACCAGATCCGCAGCGCCGAAGATGGTGTCCAGGCTTTTGGGCCAGCTCGCCGCCAGGCGCCACTGGACGCTCGGCTGGGACTGGGCGATGGCCGGAGCCGCGATGGCGCCCGCGGCCGTCCCCAGAGCCGCTTTCTTGAGAAACGATCTACGCTGCATTGGTGGTCCTCCCCGCGTATGAGTTGAGTCGTTGTCCGTGCCAGCTAGAGCCCACTCGCCGTTATTGTGGACCTCGACGGCTGCAAACGTGAGATTCTAGTACGACTTGGACTAAAGGACCTATTCGACTACATCGTGCTGAACATGGCTACCACGGCGAGCGTCATGACGCCGGTCGCGAGCCACCCCAAGCCGCGCAGTCGCTTCCGGATCACGAACTGTCCCATGACCTCCTTCCGCGACCCGAGAATCATCATCACCGCCATGATCGGAACAGCAATCACTCCGTTGATGACGGCGCTCCAGAACAGCGCCTTGATGGGGTCCATCGGCGTGAAGTTCAGGGCTACTCCTCCGAGCGTCGCCAAAGCGACGATGCTGTAGAACGCTCTGCCCTCCACCGGCTTGAGGTTCAGACCGGTACGCCAGCGGAACGTCTCCGCGACCGCATAGCCGGCTGATCCTGCCAGTACCGGAACCGCCAGCATGCCGGTACCGATGATCCCCAAGCTGAAGAGCAGAAAGGTCAACGGGCCGGCGAGCGGCCGCAAGGCCCCTGCCGCTTGAGCGGAAGTCTGAATGTTCGTGATCCCTGCGACGTGCAGCGTCGCCGCCGTGCTCAGGATGATGAAGAACGCCACCAGGTTGGAGAATCCCATGCCAATGTACGTGTCGCGCCTGATACGCCGTAGATGCTTACGCGCGGCCTCCATGGGAAGAGGCCCGTCCACTCGGTTGCGCGAGGAGCGGAGGTCCTCCATCTCCTGAGCTGCCTGCCAGAAGAACAGATAAGGGCTGATGGTCGTGCCGAAGACAGCCACGACGACGGTTACCGTCGCGTTGTCCCAGCCCAGGTGGGGGAGGACAACCAGTTGCATCACGTGGATCCACGGCACGTGGATCGTGAATGCGACCGCGACATACGACAGCAGCGAAAGCGTCAGCCATTTCAAATAACGCACATAGGTCTGGTAGCTCACGAAGACCTGCAGGGTCAGGCATAGCACACCAAACGCCACCGAGTAGAGGTGGGCGGACCCGCCCAGCAGCAGGCGCGAGGCTTCCCCCATCGCCGCGATGTCCGCAGCGATGTTGACCGTATTGGCCACCAGCAACAAGCCGACGATGCCGTACAAAACCCAGGATGGAAACTGCTCTTTGATGTTGGTCGCCAGCCCGCGACCCGTGATGCAGCCCAGCCGTGCACTGACCAGCTGGATGCCTACCATCAACGGATAGGTCAGCACGACCGTCCACAGCATGTTGAAGCCGAACTGAGCGCCGGCCTGGGAATAGGTGGCGATTCCGCTCGGATCGTCGTCCGCTGCGCCGGTGATCAGCCCCGGCCCCAGCTCCCTGACCGTTCGGCTACGCTGCAGGCGGCGAAAGAAGTCGAGCACTACAGGCTTACCCGGATCTCACCCAGTGCGTCGTGTGGACGCGGCCCGCTCCGGACCGCGTCCTTGGGGATTGCCCGTTAGCGCGTGCCCAGATAATCCGCCTTGCCGATCTCGACGCCGCTATGGCGCAGAATGTCGTAGGCAGTGGTCACGTGGAAGTAGAAGTTCGGCGTGGCCTGATTGAGGAGATACGCCAGCCCTTGGAAGTTTACCGCGTTGCCTCGCTGCTGCAGCGTGATGGTTTTTTCATCGGAACCGTCGATCTGCTCCGGTTTGAAGGTATTGAGATACGCGATGGTCTTCTGGATGCGGGCCTTCAGATCGGCAAAGGTGGTCTCCGCATCTTCATACTTGGGAGGCTCCTGCCCCGCCAGTCGCGCCGCCGCGCCCTTGGCCCCGTCCGAAGCGATTTGGACCTGCTTCACCAGCGGCAGCATGTCGGGATAGAGGCGCGCATTGATCAATACCGCGGGGTCTATCTTCCTGGCTTCGGCATGCGCCGCCCCTTTGTCGAGAACGGCGGACAGATTGGTCAGCATGCGAACAAAGACCGGAACCGAGGCCTGGTACATGGATATCTTCATTGTGTTGTCTCTCATGGGTAGATTTCGGATGGGGCAATAGTGTGCCCAGTTCCATGCGCGACGTGGGGTGAACCGCTTATGCCGGCTAGCGCCGGCCTGCTCGCACTATGTGCGGGCGATCATAACCTCATCCGCTCTCGGGTCCAAGCCCCTGGGAAATCGAGCCCCCTTCCCATCAAGGGAGAGGGGGCTTTCCTTCGTCAACGCAGAAACTGCAGCAGCGCGGCGGTCGTCTCCTGCGGCCGCTCCTCCAGCACCCAGTGCCCCGTGTCCTTCAGCACGACGACCGTCACGTCGGACGCCACTAGTTTCAACTGCGTGCCCTGGAACTCTCCCAACGATTTCTCGCCACCCAGGGTCAACACCGGGATCGTCAGCCTGGTCTGGGAGAGCACAGCGAAGTCCTTCGCCGTCTGCACGAACGAGGAAAAGTAGGCGAAGCCCGCAGCCATGCGTCCGGGCCGCGCGTAAGCCGCCGTGTACGCCTGGCGCTCCGCTTCCGGAATCGAGTGCGTCCTGTCGGCCGCGAAGTCGTTCCAGAAGTGCTCGAAATAGATGCGCTCGCGCCCCTTGACCAGGGCTTCCGGCGTCGGTCCATAGAAGTGGAAATGCCACAGGAACGGGTTGTGGAAGATCGTTTCCCACTCACCCACGCCAGGCAGAAAAGCGTCCATCAGCACAAGCTTCTCCACCTCGCCCGGGTACTGCGTCGCGTACGCGTACGCCACCATGAGGCCGATGTCGTGGCCGACGACCGTGGCCTTCTCGACACCGAGCCAACGCGCGAGCGCATGGATGCGGATCGCCGAGGTTTTCATGTCGATGCCGGTGGCGGGAATCGACGAGTCGCCGATGCCGGGCAGGTCCGGCACGATCAGCGTGAAGCGATCCGCCAACAGCGGCATGATCGGCTTCCACATGCGCGAGGTTTCCGCATAGCCGTGCAGCAGGATCAGCGGCGCGCCATGTCCGCCGGTCATGTAGTGGATCTTCACGTCGTCGATATCGGCGGTGCGCGAGGCGAAAGTCTTGTCCGGCTCATCGGCGGAGGCGCTCGCCTGCAATGATGCGCAAAGGAGGAGCAAGCCGAACGTTGTCAATCCTCGAAGCAGCTTGGCGGCGGTTTTCATACGGGCTCCTTTATAGACTGATCAGTCTAGATTAGACAAAAAAAACTAACCGAGGGTCGCAAGGGCGACGCGAGCCACCTGCTCGAGCGCGGCACGGCTCGAATTGACGCGCGCGGTGGACCGCATGCCTTGGATCGTTGCCAGGAAAAATCGCGCCAGTGCGTCGGGCTCGCGATCCGCCGGAAGGTCGCCAGCATCTTGTGCTCGCTGCAGCGCGTCCCGGAAAATGGCCTCGACCTGCGTCTGGTTCTGCTTCAGCAAATCGGCAATCGTCTTGTCGCCGGCTTCCCGTTCCAGATTTGCGCTCAACAGCAGGCAGCCGCGCTGGTGCGCCGCTTTCGACTCGGCGGCAATCCCAAGCAGCAGTTCGGAGAAGCATTCGCGTATGGGTCGGCCCGAAGCGAAGAGCCGCCGCAATCCCGCCTGAGTTGTGTCGCGATAGTGGGCCAGTGCCTTCAGGTAGAGAGCGCGCTTGTCGCCGAACGTGTCGTAGAGGCTCTGCCTGGCGACGCCCGTCTCGCTCATGAGCGCGTCGAGAGACGTCTTCTCGTACCCGAGATCCCAGAACAGCTCCACTACGGTGCCGAGAGCCTGCTGAGGACTGAATGCTTTGGTGCGAGCCATATTCCGGACTTTACAGTCCGGATTGGAGAACGTCAACCCCTTTTGCACAAACGCGCGCGAGACCCATCCCCGAAATCTCGGCGCGCGCTCGCGGGGCGGGCGAACGGTCACGTCTGGTGAAAAGGTGCGTTTCAATTTCTTTCTTACTCGGTCTACAATAGCTTGAAAGCATAAAAACGATTCAGGGTCCCATGGACCCATCTCACATTGGCAGTACGCCTCACAAGGGAGGCCCACGTGATTGACTCTAAAGAGTTAGAGCGCTCGAGTGCGCGCCTGCTGTTCCGCGCGCCCGTAAGAGCTTCGATGAGGTCGGCTCTCCGGCGTTCGTTGATTTGGCCCCACCCTGTCGCTCAAGCGTTGGCTCCACGAGTTGAGCGATCAGGCTTGCGGTTGGCTCGATTGGCCGGCCTACGGCCGCGTTGGTTCTCCGCCTCACGTTGTCTAGCCGCACTGCTCTTCCTCACCGGCGCTCTGATGCCGGCGATCTCTGCGGCACAAAACCCTTCGTGGTTTCGGCCGCCGCACACTTTGCTCTTCACCGCAGAAAATGCCGACTGCGCTCCTGGCAGCAGAGTGACGCCCCCGCCTTCAATCTATCCTTTCGGCGATGATGCCCGGTACCGATGTCTCCTCGGCGAAGACATAGGTACGGCCGAGGAAGCTCTTTGCGCGAATCACGGGGTTGAGCTTGGTTCCGTAGACGTACTTCCATCATGCGAGAACTATCAATGTACTGGGGACTTGTTGCCTAATTGCGTGAGTCCCAATGGCTCCGGAGGAACTGGAGGAGCATATACAGTCTTTTGGGGCTATTACTGTGGTACGAGCTCGCCCTATGATGCGGGTACTCTTTATGACGACCCCGAGTTGGGGAGAGTAGCCTCTTGTACGCCCCCTCCCAATTTCAGAGACCCCGCGAAGAACAACGGCTGTTCAGTCAATGCGGTTGGTGATCCATGCAACGCGGCAACGTTGAACAACTTCCAGGCAGAGACAGACTTCCACGGCGCTGGCCCATACCCTTTGAGAGTCGTTCGGTACTACAACAGCCAGAGCCAGCTGATTCGCCATATCGGAATCAATTGGGCCACTACCTTCGATCGGGTCGTGATGCCGCCTCAGAAAATCGATCCTAATTCCAACAACTATGTGGTGGTAATGCGACCGGATGGGAGGCAACTCCATTTCGACCTTTCTAACGGGGCTTGGATTCCAGATGCCGATATCACCGATCGACTATTGGAGACTACGGACGGGACCGGACTTCGGACGGGTTGGCAATATTCAACGGCCGATGATGAGGTCGAGGCCTATGATTCCAGCGGCCGGCT
>JBGPMS010000003.1:0-38970 GCA_041487115.1 Gammaproteobacteria bacterium | reverse complement strand
TGGCGTGGCATGCAGATGCTGTATGCGCTGACGGACATGTGGCGCGTTATGACCAGCGGTCCCTAATTAATGCAACGCGTGACAACCACGGACTTTCGTGCCCAAAGGCTCCGCGTCCAGCGTGAATAATAGTCAGCCCTCTGGGAGAGGGCAGGGTGAGGGTCCGAGAGGGCAGGGTGAGGGTCCGGGTGGGGGTGAGGGTGAAGGACTTTGCGCGCTAGTGCGACGTGCAGCAGTAACGCACACGACATCACCCCTCACCCTAGCCCTCGCCCCCCCAAGGGGAGGGGACCGGCCACTGGGAGAGGTAGGGGTAGGGGTAGTCGCGAGCAGGCGCGGGGCTTCAGTCCGCCAGCACCGCCTCCAGCTTGGCCGGCGGCCGCTCTGCGAGCGCCGCCTTCACGGCATCGTCCACCGTCTCCAACAGGACGAACCGCAGCTTCTGGCGAGCCCCTTCGGGCACATCCCGCAGGTCCTTCTCGTTGCGCTTGGGCAGCATCACGGTGGTGATGCCCGCACGCATGGCGGCCAGGACTTTTTCCTTGACCCCGCCGATCGGCAGCACCAGCCCGCGCAGGCTGATCTCGCCGGTCATGGCGGTGTCGTTGCGTACGACGCGGTCGGTCAGCAGCGAGGTCAATGCCATGAACATCGCCACCCCCGCGCTGGGGCCATCCTTCGGGATCGCGCCGGCCGGCACGTGCACGTGGATGTCGGACTTTTCCAGCCCGTTCACGTCGATACCGAAGCTCTCGGCCCGCGACTTGACCAGCGTGAGCGCGGCCTGCGCGCTCTCCTTCATCACATCGCCGAGCTGGCCGGTCAGGATCAGCTTGCCGTGGCCTGGCGTCCGGCTGGCCTCGATGAACAGGATATCCCCGCCCACCGGCGTCCATGCCAGGCCGGTAGCAACGCCCGGGACGCTGGTCCTTTGGGCCACCTCGTTCTCGAAGCGCGGTGGACCGATGATGTCCAGCAGCTCGGGCTGGTCGACCCGCACCTTGTCCACGTTGCCCTCGGCAATCTTGACCGCCGCGTTCCGCGCCACAGCTCCGATCTCGCGCTCGAGGTTTCGCACCCCGGCCTCACGCGTGTAGTCGTGGATAATGCTCTCGAGCGCAGCGTCCGCGAGCTCGAGCTTCTCCGGCGTCAGGCCGTTGCGTTCCAGCTGGCGCTTGACCAGGTACTTCTTCGCGATCTGCAGCTTCTCCTCTTCCGTATAGCCGGGAAGCGGGATCACTTCCATCCGATCGCGCAGCGGCCCGGGGATCGTATCGAGCATGTTCGCGGTGGCGATGAAGGTCACGCGCGACAGATCGAACGCCACCCCGAGGTAGCCATCGCGGAAGGTCGAGTTCTGCTCCGGGTCGAGCACCTCCAGTAGCGCCGACGACGGGTCGCCGTGGAAGCCCTGACCGAGCTTGTCGATCTCGTCCAGCATCATTACGCAATCGCGGCTGCCGGCCTTCTTGATGGCCTGGATGATGTTGCCCGGCAGCGCGCCCACGTAGGTGCGCCGGTGCCCGCGGATCTCGGCTTCGTCGTGCACGCCGCCCAGGGCCACGCGCACGAACTTGCGGCCGAGCGCTTTGGCGATGCTCTGCCCGAGCGAAGTCTTGCCCACGCCGGGCGGACCGACGAAGCACAGGATCGGGCTGTGGCCCTCCGGGTTGAGCTTGCGCACGGCCAGGAACTCGAGGATGCGCTTCTTGACCTTGTCGAGGCCGAAGTGGTCTTCGTCCAGGGTCCGCCGCGCCTCGGCCAGATCGATCGTCGCCTCGGTCGTCAGCTTCCAGGGCAGCTCGATCAGCCAGTCCAGGTAGGTGCGCGCCATCGAGTACTCGGTGGAAGAGTCCGGCATGCGCGACAGGCGCTTGAGCTCCTTCACGGCATGCTTCTCCACCTCCTCCGGCATGCCGGCCTCGGCGATCGCCTTGGCAAGATCCTCCGCGTCGCCCTCACCGCCCTCGCCTTCCCCCAGCTCCTTCTGGATGGTCTTCATCTGTTCGCGCAGCATGAACTCGCGCTGGCGCTCGTCCACGCTGGCCTTGGTGCGCTCGTCGATCTCCTTGGAGATCCTGAGCACCTCGATACGATGGGCGAGCAGCTCCAGCACCTTGTCCAGGCGCGTTTGCACGTTGAAAGTCTCCAGCACCGACTGCTTCTCTTCGGGCTTGAGGTCCATGAAGCCCACCACCATGTCCGCCAGCCCGCCGGGGGAAGTGAAGTTCTGCACCGCCGCTGCCATCTCCTGCGGCATCTGTGGCAGGAGCTCCAGCGCCTCGAGCGCGCGCTTCTTGAGCTGGATGAAGCGCGCTTCGATGTCCTGGCTGGGCTGCGCGCCGTCGGTGATGCGGTCGACGTTCGCCACCAGGAACGGATAGCCGGGCAGGAACTCGCGCACGACAAAGCGCTCCTGCCCCTGGCAGATGAGGTGATGTCCGCCATCGGGAGTCGTCACGTAGCGCAGCACTTGCCCCACGGTGCCTACGCGATAGAGGTGCTCGGGCGCGGGGTTGTCGATGGTCGCATCCTTCTGTAGCAGGAGCCCGATCGGCCGCTCGCTGCGCACGGCCTGCTGGGCCGCGGCGATGGAGCTCTCACGCCCGATGTTCAGCGGCAGGATCATGCCGGGGAACAGGATCATGTTGCGCACCGGGAGGATGACGAGCGCCTCCTCCGGGACCGCGAGCAGCGGTGCGCCACCCTGCCCGGTCGACCCAGCGGCCGCGCCCGGTCCCGGTTCGGCCGGGTTCTGATTCCTTTCCATTTCCAAGCTCATCTTGTTCTCCTTCTCCTCACGCGAGCCGGCGCAGCCCGACCACCAGGCAGCCGTTCTCGAAGCGCTGCTCGCGCAGCTCGAAGGTGCCGGACGGGACGGGGACGCGTCGCTCGAAGCGACCGTAGGGAATTTCCAGACGGCGGATGGCGCCGGGGAAAGCCTTGGCCGGCATGGGCCGTTCCCCCTGCAGCACCAGCGTTCCGCCTTCGATCGCCGCACGCACACGCTGCGGCGAGACGCCCGGCAGCGCTACCAGGATCCAGAAGTCGCCATCGGTTTCGATGATGTCCACCGGCGGCTCCCAACAGGGCGCGCCGTGCTGGGCAGCGGCAGGTTCGAAGAACTGACGGTGCAGGCGATCGGCCTGATCCAGCAGGTCGAGAGCCTGCGCCCACATCCAGTTGCTGGAGTTGCGTTGTCTCATGATTTCCTTTCCGGCAAAGGGTCGGGTGCTCCCGACACGCACCGTTACTTGGCGGATATCGGGGCCATGCCGGGCATTTCAATGGCCGACGGGAACAAGCGGCTGATTTCGCAGCGGAAGGGGTGCGGCGCGAGAGTAGCTTGGCCGTGACTCCGACCGGGGAGGAACCGCCCGGCGACTCAGTCCGGAATGACCGCGGTGACCTCGATTTCGACCTTGGCCTGGTCCTCGATCAAGGCGCAGACCTGCAGAGCGGTCATGACCGGATAGTGGCTGCCGATCACCTCCCGGTAAGCCTCGCCGATGGAGCGATAGGCCGCGACGTACTCGCGCTTGTCTGTCACGTACCAGGTCATGCGCGCGATGTGCTCGGGCCGGGCCCCGGCCTGCGCCAGGACGGCCACCACGTTCACGAGAGCCTGGCGCACCTGCGCTGCCAGATCGCTGGTCTGGAAGCGGCACTGCTCGTCCCAGCCGATCTGGCCGGCGACGAAGACCAGGCGGCCGCGGGTGAGGAGCCCGTTCGAGTAGCCGCGCGGCCGGGCCCAGCCCGGCGGTTGGAGGATCTGCATGGGGTTTGCCTAAGGTGAGGGGTGGAAGATCATGCTGTGTGCAGATTCATCCCGGCGGCTCGCGCAGCTTGAACCGCTGCAGCTTGCCGGTCTCCGTGCGCGGGAGTGCATCCCGAAACTCGACGGCACGCGGATACTTGTACGGTGCGATGGTCCGTTTGACGAACTCCTGCAGGTCCTTCGCCAGTGCCGGACCGGGTGCGTGCCCCTGCTTCACGACCACGTAAGCCTTGACGATCTGTCCGCGGTCGGCGTCCTGCGCACCCACCACACCGCACTCGGCCACAGCCGGATGCAACAGCAGTGCCGACTCCACCTCAGGGCCCGCGATGTTGTAGCCGGCGGAGATGATCATGTCGTCGGTGCGTGCCTGATACCAGAAGTAGCCGTCCGCATCGACCAGGTAGGCGTCGCCAGTCAGGTTCCAGCCGTTGTGCACGTAGTTCCGCTGCCGCTCGTCGGCCAGATAGCGGCATCCGGTCGGGCCCTTGATCGCTAGCCGCCCGACCACTCCTGGCGGCAACGGCTCGCCTGCCTCGTCCAGCACACAAGCGCGGTAGCCCGGTATGGGCTTGCCGGTGGCCCCGGGCCGAATCCCCTCGCCAGCCGCGGAGATGAAGATGTGCAGCAGTTCGGTCGCGCCGATGCCATCGATGAGCTGCACCCCGGTCTCCTTCTCCCACAGCTGGCGCGTGGACAGCGGCAGTGCTTCGCCCGCCGACACGCATTTTTTCAAGCTCGCAATATCGTAGTCGAAGGCTACCGCCGCCATCTGGCGGTAGAACGTTGGCGCCGTGAAGCAGATGGTAGGGCGGTATTGTTCGATAGCGGACAGAAGGCCGGTGGGCGTGAGCTTTTCCAGGAGCAGCGCCGAAGCACCGAAGCGCAGAGGGAACAACAACAGCCCGCCCAGCCCGAAGGTGAACGCGAGCGGAGGCGTGCCGCAGAAGATGTCGTCCGGCGCCGGCTGCAAACAGAAAGGCGGAAAACAATCGCAGATCGCCATCACGTCGCGGTGGAAGTGCATGGTGCCTTTGGGCACGCCGGTCGTGCCGGAAGTGAAGGCGATGATGCAGACGTCGTCCGCCGCCGTCTCCGCAGCCAGGAACTCGGCGGGCTTGGCGGCGGCCAGTGCATCGAGCGAGTCGTCTGTCTCGGCATTGAAATACAGCGTAGCTCCCAGGCCCGGACACTGCGCGCGCACGAGCTCCATCTCCTCCCGCAGACCGATGTCGCACAGCGCCGCGGTACATTGGGCCTTGTCGATCACCGGCTTGAGCTCCTTGGCACGCAACAGCGGCATGGTGGCCACCGCGATGCAGCCGGCCTTGACCACCGCCAGCCAGCAGGCCGCCATCATCGGATTGTTGGCCCCGCGCAGCAGCACGCGGTTGCCCGGCTGCAGGCCCAGATCGTCGCGCAGCACATGGGCGATGCGGTTGACCAGCGCAAGCAACCCGCCATAAGTCAGCACACCAGCCGGCGAACGGATGGCAGCACGCTCCCCATGGCCCTCGGCCACCATGTTGTCGAGCAGCTCGACCACGCAGTTGAGGCGCTCGGGATAGCGCACCTCGGGGATGTCGAACACCAGCTCCGGCCACTGGCTGCGCGGCGGCAGGTTGTCCCGCGCGAAGGTGTCCACGTGCGCGGTATAAGCGCCGAGCGTAGCGTTCATGTCGCAGTGTGCTGCGGCGGAATCGTACGCCGGACGCCGAATATGGAGATACGCGGCGGACTCAAGACCAGCTTCTCCCTTTGGAAAAGGGGGACGGGAGGGGGATTTGCATCTGGCTAGCCTTTGAGCGTTTCCTTCGCAATGATCAGCTTCTGCACTTCACTGGCGCCTTCGTAGATGCGCAGAGGCCGGATCTCCCGATAGAGCTGCTCGATGATGTGGCCGCTTTGCACTCCCAGCCCGCCGAAAATCTGCACTGCGCGGTCGATCACCTGCTGTGCCCCTTCGGTGGCGACCAGCTTCGCCATCGCCGCCTCGCGTGTCGTTCGCGCGCCCTGTACGTCGCGCAGCCAGGCCGCTCGGTAGGTGAGCAACGCCGCGGAGTCGATGGTGGTGGCCATGTCGGCGATAGCCGCCTGGGTCAGCTGGAATTCCGCCAGGGCCTGTCCGAACAGCTGCCGGCTACGGGCGCGACTCAGGGCCTCGTCGAGAGCCCGTCGGGCGAAGCCCACGGCGGCGGCGGCGACCGAGGCGCGGAAGATGTCGAGCGTTTCCATGGCCACTTTGAAGCCCGCGCCCGCCGCGCCCAACCGGTGCCCCAGCGGGATGCGGCAGGCGTCGAAACGCAACGTGGCGAGCGGATGCGGCGCCGTGACGGCGATGCGCTCCGCGATCTCGAGCCCCGGCGTATCCGCATCCACCACGAAGGCGGTCAGCCCCTTGGCGCCGGGCGCTTCGCCCGTGCGCGCGACAACGGTGTAGAACTGCGCGATGCCGCCGTTCGAGATCCAGGTCTTGGTCCCGTCTAGCCGATAGTGCTCTCCCTCGAGCCTCGCGCTGGTGGTGATGGCGGCGACGTCGGAACCGGCTTCCGGCTCGGACAGCGCGAAGGCGGCGATCCACTCACCGCTCGCCACGTGCGGCAGGTAGCGCCGCTTCAGTTCGTCGCTTCCGTAGAGAGAGATCGCGCCGCTTCCCAGTCCCTGCATGGCGAAGGCGAAGTCCGCCAGGCCGACGTGACGCGCTAGCGTTTCCCGGATCAGGCACAGGGAGCGTGAGTCGAGGCCCTCGGTTGCGCCGCCGAAGACCCGCGGCACGGCATAGCGCAGCCACCCGCCTCGACCCAGGCGCGCCACCAGGGACCGGCAGGTGCCGTCCAGGTCGTCTGCAGCATGCAGGTCGCCCAGGTTGCGTGAAGCCCAGCCGTCGAGGCCGGCGACCAGCTCGCGGTGGACATCGTCGAAAAAGGGCCAGTCGAGGTAGGACTTGTCGCTCATAACGCCAGGCTGCCGTAACCACCCCGGCGCTTCGCGGGCACCCCTCCTTGAAAAGGAGGGGAGAAAAGAATCTCTCCCCTCCTTTTCAAGGAGGGGTGCCCGCGCAGCGGGCGGGGTGGTGCGAGCCGTAATCAGGTTTTTCAAAGGGCGGAACACTCCCTAGCCCCCTTTTTCAAGCGAGGGAAGGGCCACCAAGGCCGTGCGCACACGATCCGCCAGCCGGTCGATGAAACGGTCGTCGTGGTACACGCCGAACCCGAAGCGGACGCGGTCCCGGCGCCGGTCGACGCTCACATGGTGTTCGAGCAGTGCCGCTTCGGCCTCGCTCGCCCAGGGCAGTGCAAACGTCAGAAAGTTGCCCCGCGGCTCGCCTGCCGGGGGGATCAGACGATCGAGCGGCAGAGCCGGGATCGGCGTGTCGGCCAGCGCATCGAGGAAGCGTCGCTGCAGACGTTGGACGTGTGCGTGGATCGCATCGAAATCCACGCCCACTTCCAAGAGCCAGCGCATGACGGCGTTGAAGCGATACAGCCCCGACGGATCGAACGTCGCACCGAAGAAGCGCATGCCGCCATCGCCGTAGCCGACCGGGCCTGCCTGCGCGTTGCCCAATCCCTGAAAGTCGGCGAACCAGCCGGTAGCTAACGGGCGCAGTTGCGTTCCCGGCGGCACCGCCAGAAAGCAGGCGCCCTCCCCTGCCATCGCGTATTTGTAGCCTCCGGCGACAAAGAAGACGCGCTCGCCGATGGCAGCGAGGTCCACCGGCAGGGCGGCGAACGCGTGGTAGCCATCGACCACGACCAGCGCGTCGCGCGGACAAGCGCGCACGATGCGCTCGAGATCGGCGACGCGGAAGCCCGAATCGAAGAACACCTGCGACAGCCACACCAGGTCGCAAGGGTCATCCAGGTGTTTGCAAAAGCGGTCGGCGAAGCTTTGGTAGGGCTCCGCGGCGACACGAGTCACCTGCAGGCGCCCGGTCTCCTCCAGCCGGCGCGTTTGCCGCTCGAAGCTGTGAAACTCGTGCGCGGTGGTCAGCACGCGCTGCGGCCGGCGCCAGTCGAGGCAGGAATACAGCCGCACCACGAACTCGTGAGTGTTGGGCGCGAAGGCGATCTGCTCCGCGCGCGGCAACCGCAGATGGCGCGCCGCATGCCCTTGCGCCTCCGGCAGCACCTCGCCGAACACCTTGTCCCATTTGCGATCGGTCAGCCGCGCCGCGTCGTCCCAGTAGGCCAGTTGCGCGGCGCGCGTTGCGTCCGGCCACGGATGGTGGCTGTGCGCGGTGCAGTGCAGCCAATCGCCGCTCGAGCGGAAGAACTCGGTGAAATGCGCGCTAAGCACGATAGTGAAAGCCCAGCTCGCGCGTGAGCGTCTCCGGCAGCGGCGGCAACATGGAACGCGGCACCAAGTACGTAGAGAGGTTGAAGTAGTCGATGAAGATGCGGTGCGCTTCCACCGTGCGTTTCAGGTAATCCTGCCCGGAGGAGCCGCCGGTGCCGATCTTGCTGCCGATCATGCGGTTGACCATGAGGGCATGGCGGTAGCGCCACAGGCTCAGGCTCTCGTCGATCGCCACGATCTCGGTGAGGATCCGGAACGGGGTGTGGAACATCGGCTCGTCGCGATAGAGGTGGATCATCAACGCCGACACGAAGGCTGCGTAGGACAGGCGCCGGTGCCCGCTGTCGACCAGCGCCTGGTAGCGCGCGGCGTCGAAAACCGTGTCGAAGTTCTCGTGCGTCTTCTCCAGCTCGTGCAGCTGGATCGCCTTGGCCTCCGCGAAGAGCAGCTCGTTGCGTTCGATTGCCGCGCGATCCCTCGCCAGCATCGCCTCCACGTTCTGCCTGTAAGCCTGCCAGAAGTCGTAATCGCGAAAGCGCAGAAACGGCATGCGCGCCAGCCACTGCTCGATGAGGGCGAACAGGCTGGGCCGGCCTTCCATCGCGCGCACCTGGCGCTTCGACGCGGCCGGCAGCGCCGCTTCGTAAGGCATCGCGTTGTAACCGACGCGCTGGGTGCGCTTGAGCCCGAGCTTGTTCTCGATGTGGCGGAATTGCACGCTCTGGAAACCCG
Source organism: Gammaproteobacteria bacterium (assembly GCA_041487115.1). Lineage (GTDB taxonomy): Bacteria > Pseudomonadota > Gammaproteobacteria > Burkholderiales > SHXO01 > SHXO01. Next base: position 30,161 of record JBGPMS010000003.1, on the reverse strand, counting down.
AGGACGGCGCCAGCAGATCGCGAAAGTCGAGAAAGTCCAGCGCCGTCATCGTCTCCAGGATGCCGATCTGATCCACCAGCACCTTCTGAATCGCCACGATCCGCTCCAGGTAGCGCAACACCCGGCCCAGCTCGCGCTCTGGAACTTCCGGCTGCCCCATGATGACGAGCACGGCATCGATCTCGTGCAGGATTTGCTTGAACCACAGCTCGTAGGTCTGATGCGTGACGATGAACAGCATCTCGTCGTGCGCCGGCTTGTGAGCCCGCGCGCTTTCCAACCGCTGGCAGTCGAGCAGTGTCTCCAGCCGCAGATAGCTGCTGTAGGTAATCGACGCGGATGCCGACGGGGCGCGTGCCATGGCTCAGTCGCCTTCGAACCTGGGCTTCTGTTTGGCTGCGAAGGCCCGGTACGCGCGCCGGAAATCTTCGGTCTGCATGCAGATGGCCTGGGCCTGAGCCTCCGCCTCGATGGCCTCGTCCACACCCATGTTCCACTCCTGATGCAGACAGCGCTTGGTCACGGCGTGCGCAAAGCTCGGCCCCTCCGCCAGCTCCGCCGCCAGCGCCTGCGCCTCGACCAGCAGCGCCTCGGGCGCACACTGGCGGTTGAAAAACCCCCACTGCAGCGCCTCCTCGCCGCCCAGGGAGCGGCCGGTGTACAGCAGCTCGGCGGCCCGGCCCTGTCCGATCACGCGCGGCAGCAGCGCGCACGCGCCCATGTCGGCGCCGGCCAGCCCCACGCGCACGAACAGGAAAGCCGTCTTGCTGCGCGCGGTGCCCAGCCGCAGATCGGAGGCGAGCGCCAGCAACGCGCCGGCGCCCGCACATACGCCGTCGATCGCCGCAACGATCGGCTGCGGGCAAGCGCGCATGGCCTTCACCAGGTCGCCGGTCATGCGCGTAAACGCCAGCAGCTGCGGCATATCCATCTTGGTGAGCGGCCCGATGATCTCGTGCACATCGCCGCCCGAGCAGAAGTTCTCCCCGGCACCAGCGAGCACGACGCAGCGCACGTCGCCAGCGTACTGCAGGCGCCGGAACAGGTCGCGCAGCTCCGCATACGATTCGAAGGTGAGCGGGTTCTTCTTCTCGGGGCGGTTCAGCATCAGCGTGGCCACACGCCCGGTCACGGACCACAGGAAATGCCGGGCCTGATAGTCACCGAGCGCCCCGGCGTTGCCGGCGGCGAGCCCCGGGTCCTTGGTCGTGATCATTTGCGTCTCCTTGACGGCATCTCACGCACTCCGCTACTCGTTCTCCGCGGCCACACCGGCCAGATGCAGCTTGAGCTTGGCGAGCAGGCGGTGGACTTGTCCTTTCTCGTTCGCGGACAGCCCGGAAAACAATTCGATCACCCATTGCTCGTGCACCGCCGCCATGCGCGCGAACAGCGTCCGGCCCGACGGCGTGAGTTTGATCGTATAGGCGCGCCGGTCGCCGGGATCGTCCGCGCGCGTCACCAGCCCCTCTTTCTCGAGCTGGTCCGTGAGCCCGGTGACGTTGCCGCCGCTCACCATCAGGCGGCGCGACAGCTCGCTCATCTTTAGCCCCGCGGGGTGGCGTTCGAGCTGGGCCAGGAGATCGAAGCGCGGCAGGGTGATACCGAACTCGGCGCGCAAGCGGCTGCGGATCTCCGCTTCCACCAGATTGGTGCAGGAGAGCAGGCGCAGCCACAGCTTCAACGCCTGGTGGTGGTCGTCCGTGAGGCGAGTCTCCAGGTCGACCGACCGAGCCACTTTCGCTGCCGCGCTCGCCTTCGTCGCCCTCACAGGATTTCACCTCCGGCTACAGCAATGGCCTGACCCGTGATCGCTTCGGCACCGGGCAAGCACAGCCACAGCGCTGCGTTGGCGACCTCCTCGGGTAGGACCAGCCGCTCCTGCGGATTCCTGGCAACGAGAATGGCGCGCACCTCGTCCTCGGTCTTGCCGGTCTTGCGCACGATGGTGGCGACCGCCTCGCCGACGATATCGGTATCCGTGTAACCCGGGCAGACCGCGTTGACGGTCACGTTGCGCCGTGCCGTCTCCAGCGCCAGGGCACGCGTGAGTCCGATGACGCCATGCTTGGCTGCGCAGTAGGCGGTGACGTAGGGATATCCGGTCAGGCCGGCGGTGCTCGCGATGTTCACCACCCGCCCGTAGCCGCGCTCCAGCATGCCGGGGATCACTTGCTGGCAGCACAGGTAGGTGCCTGTGAGGTTCACGCCGAGCAGCTTGCTCCACGCGGCGAGGTCGGTCCGGACAAAGGGCGCGGTCGTCACCATACCCGCGTTGTTCACGAGAATCTCCACCGGTCCGCTGTCTCGCTCGGCACGCGCGAAGGCTTCCGCCACCGACTCCGGCTTCGCGACGTCCACGGTCACGGCGCGCGCCGCAAGCGCGTGCGCGTGCACCTCCAACCGGACTCGATCGCGACCCATCAACGTCACACTGGCCCCCTGCTCCGCCAACGCGACGGCGATCGCAGCGCCAATGCCGCGTCCGCCCCCGGTTACGACCGCGTGTCTGCCTTCCAGTGCGCGCATCGTCGAGTCTAGACGTTGATCGCCAGCTGCGCCGCGCGTGCCAGATTGCGCTCGAGCTGTGCCTTGCCGGTCAGATACTGGTTGGGCCATTCCATCTCCGCGTAGCCGAGCGCCGCGGCGGCGTGCAGGGTCCAGCAGGGATCGGCTAGATGGGGGCGCGCGAGTGCGCACAGGTCTGCCCGGCCTGCGGCGACGATGCTGTTCACGTGGTCCGGCTCGAAGATGTTGCCCACGGCGATCGTGGCGATCCCCACCTCGTTGCGGATGCGATCCGAAAACGGCGTCTGGTACATGCGCCCGTACACGGGCCTGGCCAGACGCGTGGTCTGACCCGAGGAGACGTCGATCAGGTCGGCGCCGGCGGCCTTGAACTGGCGCGCGATCTCCACCGCGTCGACAGGTGTGTTGCCGCCAGGCGCCCAGTCGTGAGCGGAGATCCGCACCGACATGGGCCGGTCCTGCGGCCATACGGCACGCATCGCGCGGAACACCTCCAATGGAAAACGCAGACGGTTGTCCAGCGACCCGCCGTACTCGTCCGTGCGCTGATTCGTCAGCGGGCAGATGAAGCTGGACAGCAGATACCCGTGGGCACAGTGCAATTCGAGAATATTGAACCCGCAGCGCGCACCCTTCCGCGCGGCGCGCACGAACTGGTCGCACACGCGGCCCAGGTCCTCGCGCGCCATGGCGCGGGGCATCTGGTTGTGCGGCCCGTAGGAGATGGCAGACGGTGCGATCAGCGGCCAGTTGGCAACCGGACCCGCGCGCGGCAACGGCTCGTCGATCTCTTCCCAGCCCAACTGGGTGGAGCCCTTGGGCCCGGCGTGGCCGAGCTGCAGCCCGATCGCGGCGCTGCTGCGCGCATGTACGAAGTCCACCACGCGCTTCCATGCCAGCGCCTGCTCTTCGTTCCACAGGCCGGCGCACCCGGGCGAGATCCGCGCATCGGGTGCAACACAGGTCATCTCGGTGAAAACCAGTCCGGCCCCGCCGAGGGCGCGCGAGCCCAGGTGCACGAGATAGAAATCGTCGGGCACGCCGTCCGCGCAGGAATACATGGCCATCGGCGAGACCACCACGCGGTTCTTGAGCGCGAGCCCGCGCAGCTTGAACGGCGTGAACATGGGCGGCATCGGCTTCGACGGCAAGCCGCTTGCCTGCGCGACCCAGCTCTCCACGCGTTCGACATAGCGGCTGTCGCGCAAACGCAGGTTCTCGTGACCGATGCGCTGGCTGCCGGTGAGCAGCGCGTAGGAGAACTGGACCGGATCCAGGTGCACGTAGCGCGCCACGCTCTCGAACCACTCCATGCGGTTGCGCGCCGCGCTTTGCAGCCGCAGGGCCTCGACGCTGCGCTCCTCTTGGTAAAGCTCGAGCGCTCGCGTGACATCGCTCTGCTGCGACAGGATGCGCGACAAGGCGATGGCATCCTCCATCGCCAGCTTGGTGCCCGATCCGATGGAGAAGTGCGCGGTATGGGCCGCGTCCCCGATCAGGACCAGGTTGCGGTGATGCCACTTCCGGCACAGCACGCGATTGAAGTTCAACCATGCAGACCCGCGCAAGTGGCGCGCGTTGCTCATCAGCGGGTGGCCGTCCAGGTACTTGCCGAATAGCTTCTCACAGAAAGCGATCGAGGCGTCCTGGCCGGCCTCGTCCAGCCCCGCCGCGAGCCAGGTCTCCTCGCGCGTCTCGACGATGAAGGTGCTGGTGTCCTGATCGAAGCGATAGGCGTGCAGCTGGAACCAGCCCCACTGCGTCTGCTCGAAGGCGAAGGTGAATGCATCCAGCCGGCGGTGCGAGCCGAGCCAGATGTAGCGGCACTTACGCACATCGATATCGGGCTGGAAGTGCTCGGCGTACTTGCGCCGCAGAACGCTGTTGGCGCCATCCGCGGCAACGATCAGCGTGGCGTCCGAGAACGCTGCGTCGTCGGTAATCTCGGTCTCGAATACCTGCTTCACACCCAGCTCCGCGGCGCGCGCCTGCAAGATGTTGAGCAGCTTCCGGCGCCCGATGCCACAGAAGCCGTGACCGCCGGACGTGATCTTCGTGCCCTTGAAGAAGACGTCGATGTCGTCCCAGTGGTGAAAGTTGCGCAGGATCTCGGCGTGGGTTTCGGGGTCGGCCTGGCGGAAGTTGCCGAGCGTAGCGTCGGAGAACACCACGCCCCAGCCGAAGGTGTCGTCGGGCCGGTTGCGCTCGACCACTGTGATGTCGTGCAGCGGGTCGGCCTGCTTCATCAGGATCGCAAAGTACAGGCCGGCCGGCCCGCCGCCGATGCAGGCGATGTTCATGCGCCAAGTCCCCGCGATAATTGATGGCGTGATTTATAAGATCTGAATGTTTTAGCTGTCAAGCTGTTTTTCGCGCGCTGAACGCCGCGCGGCCAGCCGATGGGCGCGGACTTGCGAGGCGCGAATCGCCGATGGTAAGGTGCAGAGTCTGCACGAAAGGTGGAGCTTCCTATGGTAACGGCAATCGTGCTTCTTGGCGTAGCTCGTGCCCGGGTGGGCGAGGTGGCGGACAAGCTGGCCGCCACGGAAGGCATAACGGAGGTCTACTCGGTGGCGGGTCGCTACGACCTGGTCGCGATGGTGCGCGTGCGCAGCAACGAGGAACTGGCCGATGTCGTGACCAACCGGATGCAGCGGATCGAGGGTATCGAGAGCACGGAGACGTTGATCGCCTTCCGCGCCTATTCGCGCGTCGATCTGGAAGGCGTGTTCTCGCTCGGGATGAAGTAACGGCGCTTACTGCGGCATCAGCAGAATCCGTCCCAGCTCGGGATCGGCGAGTGCCGCGGCAAGCAACTCGCGCAGCAATGCCGCCTGCAGAGCATCGGCCTTCTGCAGCGCCGAGCGGGCCTCGTCGGTGGCGAGGAAGCGCCTCAGCGCTTTCAGCTCGCCTACGGTGAAAGTCTGCGCCATGCTGCGCACGATCACCTCCCGTAACGCCTGGACAACGCGGGGTTGAGACAGCGCGTCGAGCGCCGAGCGGTACTGCCCGTCGGGGAGGGACCGCAGCGCCTCGTAAACCTGGTGGGTGGCGATCTGCCGGTAGGCCGGCAGCTCGAACAGATCCTCGGCGGCCTGGCGAGTGGCATCCGGTCCATCTGCAGCCGCCTCAGCCAGGCCCGAGGCAACCAGGCACAGCCATAGGAGCAGTGCGTACAGCGGGCGGCGCATCACTTCAGCACTTCGCAGCGCAGACGCGCCAACTCGGCTTCCATCTCGTCGATGCGCTGCAGATACGTCAGCACCAGCGCCAGTCCCGAAAGGTTCAGCTCGAAGTCGGCCTTGAGGCGGCTGGCGCGCCGGCCGAGGACGATGTGGCGCGCCGAGAAGCGCCAGGCCGATACCGCGCCGGTTCCCGGCTGCGCCCCTCCGGAGGGCTCGAACACACCGTACTCGACCAGTTCGACGATCTCCTGCGGCAGCAGACCGGACGCCTGCGCCAGCTCCTCCAGGGCGACATCCAATTGCTCGGTCAAGAAAGCCTGATCGTAAAAGCCGGAAGACGAAGACATAGCTGGCGCTAGCCGAAGTGTGCACGAGGGTTGAACGAGGATACCTGCTCCAGTTCCCGGTACAACTCCTTTTCCCGGTCGCTCAGGACCGAAGGCGTCACGATCTGCAGCACGGCATACAGGTCACCCTCGCCGCCGCCCGGCTTCGGCAGGCCCTTGCCGCGTACGCGCAGTTTTTGCCCGGCGCGCGAACCGGGCGGCACCTTCACGGTGACGCGGCCATCCAACGTCGGAATCTGTACCTCTGCACCGAGCGCCGCTTCCCACGGGGCGACCGGGACTTCCAAGTAGAGGTCGTGGCCGCTGACTCGGAACAGGTCGTGCTGCCGTAGCTGGATGTTGACGTACAGATCGCCATCCGGCGCCCCGCCGTGTCCGGGCCCGCCTTTGCCGGGCACCCGCAACCGCTGGCCGTCGGTCGCACCCTTGGGGATGCGGACCTTGACCGTCCTGGTGGCGCGCCGAAGCTGGCCGTCCTCGCCCGCTTCAGTCACCGTGAGAGGCACCTCGAGCTCGACCCCGCGCGCCACTTCCTCCACGCTGAGATGTGCGGCGATCTCGTAGTCCTGGCCCGGCATGCGGAACGTTCCCCCAGCGCGACCGCTGCGGAAGCCGCCGCGTCCCAGCCCGGAAAGAAAATCGAACAGGTCGGCGTCACCTACGTCCTGGAAGCCGCCGCCATGGCCCCCGCCGAACTGCTGCTCCCAGTCGGGCGGCGGACGGAACTCCTGGCCGGGCTGGTAGGAGCCCATGGTGTCGTAGGCTTTGCGCTTCTCGGCGTCCTTGAGGACCTCATACGCCTCGGACATCGCCTTGAACTTCTCCTCCGCGTCCTTCTCCTTGGACACGTCGGGGTGGTACTTCCGCGCGAGCTTGCGATAGGCCTTCTTGATCGCCTCATCGGAGGCCGAACGCTCGACGCCCAGAATCTTGTAGTAGTCCTTGTACTTCATCGAAGCACTGATGAGGGTGCGGAACGGGAAAATCAAGCCGCCGGCCGGTACCGACCGGCCGACGTTTCGACTTGACGATGGTCAATGCAGACTCAGGACATCGGCTGCGCCGCCGGTGCCCTAACTATTGTGGAGCCGGCTGTGCTTGGGCACGCGCGCCATCAGGTACTCCATCTGGTCCTGCAGGATACGGCGGTTCTGCAGGATGAGATGCTCGTGCCGATTGGGAATGTAGGGCGCGTAGATCAGAGGCATGTGCGCCGCTTCCGGGGTACGGCCGCCCTTGAGCGTGTTGCAGGAGCGGCACGCCGTGACCACGTTCATCCAGCGGTCCCGGCCACCCAGGTGCAGCGGAACGACATGGTCCCGGGACAGGTCGCCGTCCCGGAAGTGCCCGCCGCAATAGCCGCAGATATGCCGGTCACGCCGGTAGAGCGCGGCGTTGGTGAGGTGCGACTCCGCCATGTGGTCGCGCACGAACTCCGCATGCCCCCGGATGGCGACGATGCTCTTGGTCGACAGGCTCGAGCGCTCGCCCGTCATGCGCGAGACCCCGCCGCGGAAGGTGCAGACGATATCGCCCAGCGACCAGGCGACCATGTCGCGGGCGTGATAAGTGATGGCCTGCTCCATGAGCAGCCAGCGGTTGGGCATACCAGCCATGTCCAACGCCAGAATCAGGGCCACGGAATTGCTCCTTTCTTTCCTCTCTTGGATGACATCGGGTCGCCGGAAAAACGCGCCGATGGCGGCCTGCCGACCGCAATCCGGACCCGAACGACCTTACGTTGACATTCTAGGCAAAATCCGCGCCGGCGGGAATCCCGCTCGCACCGAGGCGGAATCCCGGCGCAGCGGCCGGAATCACTCGCATGTGTTGGATTGTAACCCCAGCCTGCGATGCTTTTGTTGCAGTGCCGCGGTCACCTGGGCAATGCGTCGGTCCCGGTGCAGGCAGGCGATCCGACTGGACAGCTGTTCGTGCCGGGCTCAGGCCTGGTTATCCGGCTCGAAGAACAGCCATTCGATGTCCGGAAAACTCCGCCGCAGCTCCGCTTCCACCCGGTTCACGTCGTCGAGCAGGCGCGCCGCATCCTGCGCCTCCCGCATGCGCGCCTTCACCGCGAGCATGATTACGCTGCCCATGTGCAGCGTGATCATGTGAAACAGCTCGGCGACCTCCGGACGGGCGAGGATGAAGTCTCGGATCGCCTGCTCGACCTCGGGCTCGGCGCTCTGACCCGTGATCAGTGCCTTGATCTCGATGACCAGCAGCACGGCCACCAGGATCAGCAATGCACCGACAACGATGCTGCCGGCGGCGTCGAACACCGGGTTGCCGGTAATCAAGGCCAGCGATACGGCCGCCAGCGCCGCCGCCAGCCCCGCCAGCGCGGCGATGTCCTCGCCCAGGATCACGATCAGATCGCTGTTGCGCGAGTGGCGGAAGAAATACCACAGCGAGCGCCCGCGGGCCACCTTGCGGATCTCCCGGACACAACCGGCGAGCGAGAAGCTCTCCAGCACGACGCCGATCGCCAGCACCGCGATGGCGAGCCCCGGCCAGGACAACGGCTGTGGATCGGACAGCTTGTGTGCGCCTTCGTAGATGGAGAAGGCGCCCCCGATGGTGAACAGCATGATCGCCACCAGGAAGGCCCAGAAGTAGACCACCTTGCCGTAGCCGAGCGGATGCTCGCGATCGGGCGCGCGCCGGGCGTCGCGCATGCCCAGCAGCAGCAGGCACTGGTTACCGCAATCGGCGAACGAGTGGATGGCTTCGGCCAGCATGGAGCTGGAGCCGGTGATCGCGGCCGCTACGGCCTTGGCCACGAAGATCCCGAAGTTGGCGGACAGCGCATAGAGAACCGCGCGCAAAGAACCATCTGCTGACATTTCCCGTTCCTGGTGGAGAGCTGCATCTCCCGGAGCCGAACGGCTCGCATTCTAGCCGGTCGCCCCGCGAAGTAAGGCGCGCTTACCGCCGCGGACTACTCGGCCTGCTCTGCCTTGTCCGCCAATGGCAGGCTGGCCTGCCTGGGTGTCGCGCCTGCGATGTGCGTCAGCAGGTTCGACTCGCGCTTGTAGAAGCCTTCCGTGTGGAAGGTTTCCGGGAACTTGTACAACTCGTAATCCAGGTGATGGCAAAGCTCGTGCAGCACGGTGCGCAGAAAGGTCCGGAAGGCGACCACCTGTTTGCGCGCAACGGTGCGCATCCATACCGTGATGAGCGGCGCGGTGCCGTCGTCGGTAGGCTCGTACAGCCCGTGCAGCTCGCCCCAGTTCCCGCTCGGGCGCACGGTGAGCACCTTCACGCGCACCGGCGGGACCTTCAGCCGCGAGGTCAAGCTCGAGAGCAGGGCCTGGCTCACCCCCTCCACTTCCTTACGGCGCTCGGCCCTGAGTGCCTGTTCCAGCTGGAGGACCAGGCCACTCGGGGGCGGTCCAGGCGGCAATTGAATCTTGTCGATGGCGTCGCTGCGCAGGTAGATGACCTTGCGCGCCGGCGACAACCGGTCGAAGTACGAAAACGGCATGGGCGTAATGGTACACGGCGCACGCCGCTCGCCGCTCGCCGCACACGCACGCGCGTTGCAGGCCGGTGCAATTAGTGGGAACCTCCGCACTCGCCGCGGCTTCAAAGCTGAGGCATCCCTCGGCCCCGCTGTTGTCGTCGTGAGACAGTGCCGGTCGTTTAGGCCACCAACCCGACAAGGAGAAGACCCATGAGCGTTGCACTCAGCAGGTCCTGCGTTGCCCTGGCCCTCGTGCTCGGCCCCGGCCTGGCTCTGGCGGAAGGTCCGACCGACATCTTTCCGACGGTCGACGCGTGCGTCGACGCCGCGCTCCAGCAGCAGGAGGGGCGATTGGTGGGATGGAAGATCGAGAGCACCAAGGAGCCTGTCGCGCTGACGATCGACGTGCTGGCGCCCGATGACAAGGTGTGGACCATGAAATGCGCGGACGGCAAGGTTTCAAGTTCCGAGCGCAAGATGGGCAACAAGAACTACAAGATGCTGACCAGCCGCGCCAAGGTACCCGAGGTCTCGGCGCGCTTTACCGCGGCCAACGGCTATCCGATCTCGGAGCTGCGCAAGATGGAGTACGGGCTCACCTGGAAGGGAAAGCCCTACTACACCTACGAGATGCGCCTCAACGACGGGCGCGACGCTACGGTCGATGTGAACGCCGAGAGCGGGCAGATCGACCGCTCCAAGTCCGAGCGTAAGGACTGAGCGCACCCGAACCTCGCGCCCCTCACCCTAGCCCTCTCCCACAAGGGGAGAGGGGACCGCTGAAGTGGTCTGAAACGGGTGTGCGCTTTGCGTGGGTGTAGAAAGACCCCCTCTCCCTCGATGGGAGAGGGTGGGGGTGAGGGTGGATGAGTCAGCGCTTCGTTTCCATCGCCTGCCCCCCTGGAGCTTCGACCAGCTCGTGCACCCACTCCAGTACCGGCTGCAACCGGTCGGGCAGCAGCCGTTTGGCTTCGGCATGGCTGACCCAGCGAAACTCGTGGTGCTCCGGGCGCCCCAGTTCGGGATTGATGGGCAACGAAACCGCCGCGCCAGCGGGGCTGAAGGCCACGTAATACCGGGCCACTTTGCCGCCGCTGTAGGGTGCCGTTTCCCGGTACACCTCGCCCCAGCGGAAATCGAGCGTGGTGAGCGCGGTTTCCTCCTCCACCTCTCGGATCGCCGCCTGCAGCGGCAACTCGCCCGGTTCCACGCCGCCCTTGGGGAAGTCCCAGGTGCGAAACACCCGCAGCAGCAGATAATGCCAATCGTCGCCCGCAACTCGCAGCACCACCGCTCCTGCCGAGAACTTGCTGCGCCCCATCGCGGCCCTATCCGCGTCCGGCCAGGCTGGCCGTCTCCTCGAGCTCCGAGAAGCGCACCGCCAGGATCTCACGGGTCGAAGTGCGCCCCACCGTGCTCTTCTCGACCAGGACCAAGTGCTGCTCCTGCGGGATCCCGGTCGGGATCACCATCTTGCCGCCTGCCTTCAGCTGATTCAGCAGCGCGGCCGGGATGAGGTCGGGCGCGGCCGTCACCATGATCCGATCGTAGGGCGCATGGTCCGGCCAGCCGAGTGCGCCATTGCCCACCCGCAAGGCGATGTTGTGGTAGCCCAGGCTCGCCAGCCGCATCCTGCCCTGGGCCGCGATCTCTTCGATGATCTCGACGCTGTAGACCTGCCGCGCCAGTTCGCCCAGGATCGCCGCCTGGTAGCCGAAGCCGGTTCCGATCTCCAGCACCACGCTATCCTCCTGCACGTCGAGCAGATCCGTCATCAACGCCACGATGAAGGGCTGGGAGATGGTCTTGCCGTGGCCGATAGGAAGCGGCGAATTGATGTAGGCGAAGGGCTGCACCTCGGCCGGCACGAAGGCGTGGCGCGGTACCCGGCCCATCGCGTCCATCACCCGACCCGCCAGTGCGGCACGGCCCAGCTGCGGCGCCAGCACGCCGGTCTCAGCGGCGATTTCCTCGACCATGTGCCGCCGTAGCGGTCCGAAGATGTCCTCAGCCATACAACCCCCTTCAGTGCGGCCAGCCCGGCCAGGCTTTGCCCAACCCCGCGCTTTTGAATAGCATGCGTCCATGGACACCACTCTGGCAACTCCCCCGCAGCAGGCCATCGTTCCGGACTACGCCGGCGGCAGCATCGTGAACCTGATGGCCACCATCGCCGCCGCCTTCGGCGCGCGCACCCGACTCTATCCGGCGCTGCGGAACCCGGACCTCGCAACGCTCCTGCGCGACCGGGATCGTGTCGTGCTCATCGTCGTGGACGGATTGGGCGCCAACCATCTCGCCCGCTACCCAGGCAGCGGCCTCCACCGGCATCTGTACGGGTCGTTGACCTCGGTCTTTCCGTCCACCACCGCGACCGCCATCACGACCTTCCTGACCGGCCTGGCACCGGCTCAGCATGGACTCACCGGCTGGCACATGTACTTCTCCGAGATCGCCGCCGTGGGTGCCGTGCTGCCCCTGCGCACGCGTCGCACCGACCAGCCGTTGGCCTTCCTCGGATTCGATCCCGCTCTCACGTTCGACTATCGGCCGGTGTTCGACCACTTGCCGGTGCGCTCTTTCGTCGTGTCGCCCGAGCGCATCGTCAACTCCGAGTTCAACCGGGCGCACACCGGTGTTGCCCAGCGGCGCGGCTACGGCTCGCTGGAGCAGTTCTTCGATTCGATACTGAACTGCCTGCGAGCCACGCGGCAGCCCTGCTACACCTATGCCTACTACGCCGACTTCGACTCCACCGCTCACGAGCACGGCGTAGGCAGCGCCCAGTCCGACCAGATCCTGCGGCGCTTCGACGCTGCATTTTCCGCCTTCCTGCGGGCCGCCGTCGGCCAGGACGCCACCGTCCTGGTCACCGCCGACCACGGCTTCATCGATTCGCCGCCGGATCGTTTGATCGAGCTGGACGACCACCCGTTCCTGGAAGCGATGCTGCGCCTGCCGCTTTGCGGCGAGCGCCGCGCCGCATACTGCTATGTCCAGCCGGGCAAAGCCCAGGACTTCGAAGAATACGTAGAGGGCACTTTTTCCGAACAGGCCTGGCTGTACCGCAGCGAAAGCCTGGTCGAGCAAGGCTGGTTCGGCCCGGGAGAGCCGCACCCGAAGTTGAAAAGCCGCATCGGCGACTACACCTTGGTCATGAAAGACAACTGGACCATCAAGGACTGGCTTCCCGGCGAGAAGCGCTACCGGCAGATCGGAGTGCATGGTGGCGTAACGGCCGACGAGATGCTGGTCCCGCTGGTGGTCGTGCAGCCGTAACATGAGGTCCCTCTCCCCATAGCCGGCGCAAGGCGACGAGGGCCAGGACCATGAACCCACCCTCACCCTGCCCTCTCGGACCCTCACCCTACCCTCTCCCGCACCCTTGCCCTCTCCCAGAGGGAGAGGGACCTTAATGTCTGCTGGAGGGACCTTATGTCTGCTGGCATGGCTCATCGCTTGAGCTATTCGGGAATGCCACAATCCGCCCCTATGACCAACGTCCTCGACAGCTTTCACCCTGCCGTCGCCAACTGGTTCCGGCGTACCTACACCGCCCCGACCGAGCCGCAGATTCGAGCCTGGCCGGTAATCCAGTCCGGACAGCACGTGTTGATCGCCGCGCCCACCGGCTCAGGCAAGACGCTGGCCGCGTTTCTTGCGGCCATCGACGGCCTGGTGCGACAGGGCGTGCGCCATCAACTGAGCGACACCACGCAGGTGGTGTACGTCTCGCCGCTCAAGGCGCTGTCGAACGACATCCACAAGAACTTGGTGGAGCCGCTCGCCGGCATCCGGGAGGAGCTGGTTGCCTTGGGATTTCCCGAAGTCGAGATCCGCACGCTGGTACGCACCGGTGACACGCCCCAGGCCGATCGCGATCGCATGCGGCGCAAGCCGCCCCACATTCTGGTGACCACGCCCGAGTCGCTGTACATCCTGTTGACCAGTGAATCCGGCCGCAAGACCCTGGCCAACGCTCGCACCGTCATCGTCGACGAGATCCACGCGCTCGCCCCCAACAAGCGCGGCGTCCATCTATCCTTGTGCCTCGAGCGCCTGGAACACATCACCGGCAACCGCTTGACCCGCGTGGGGTTGTCGGCCACACAGAAGCCGATCGAGGAAGTAGCGCGCTTTCTCGTCGGCTCCGGCGGCCGGCCGGCGAAAGACCTGTTCGAACCCGGCGCGACAGATGCTCCGGCACACGCCTGCACGGTGATCGACACCGGTCACGTGCGCAAACGCGATCTCGCTATCGAGGTCCCCGAGTCGCCGCTCGAAGCCGTGATGTCGGGCGAGGTGTGGGGCCAGACCTACGAGCGGCTCACCAGTTTGATTCAGGAGCACCGATCGACGCTGGTGTTCGTCAACACCCGGCGCCTGGCCGAGCGGGTGGCACGCGCACTGACCGAGCGCCTGGGCGAGGACAAGGTCACTTCGCACCACGGCAGCATGGCGCGCGAGCAGCGCCTCGCCGCCGAACAGAAGCTCAAGCGCGGCGAGTTGAAGGCGCTGGTCGCCACTTCGTCCCTGGAGCTCGGCATCGACATCGGCCACGTGGATCTGGTGTGCCAGATCTCCACCCCGCGTTCCATTTCCGGTCTGCTGCAACGGGTCGGCCGTTCCGGCCACGCTGTAGGCGGGTTGCCCAAGGGCCGGATCTTCCCGCTGTCGCGCGACGATCTCGTCGAGTGCACTGCGCTGCTGGACGCGGTGCGCCGGGAGGAGCTGGACCGTCTGCGCATACCGCAGAAGCCGCTCGACGTCCTGGCGCAACAGATCGCCGCCGAACTCGCTTGCGGCGAGTGGGACGAGGACGCGCTGTTCGAGCTGTTCCGGCAAGCGTGGCCCTACCGCACGCTCAGCCGCGAAGAGTACGCAGCCGTGGTGCAGATGCTCGCGGACGGGTTCTCCACCCGCCGCGGCCGCAGCCATGCGCTGGTACACCGCGACGCGGTAAATCGCAAACTGCGTCCGCGGCAGGGACTGCGGCTGACCGCCATCACTTGCGGCGGCACCATTCCCGATACCGCCGACTACAACGTGGTGCTGGTGCCGGAGGAGCAGATCATCGGCACCGTGAACGAGGACTTCGCGGTGGAGAGTATGGCCGGGGACGTATTCCAGCTCGGCAACACGTCTTATCGCATCCAGCGGGTGGAGGCCGGACGCGTGCGCGTGGAAGACGCCCACGGCCTGCCGCCCTCCATCCCCTTCTGGCTGGGCGAGGCCCCGGCGCGCACGGACGAGGTGTCCGCAGCGGTGTCCCGCCTGCGGCAGGAGGTCGAGGCGAGGCTCACGAATCCCGGCGCAGCGTTGCGCTATCTGGTCGATCAAGTCGGCATCGCCGAAGAGGCCGCCGCTCAGATCGTCGACTACTTCGCCGCGGCCAAGGCTGCGCTTGGCTTGCTGCCGACCCAGCAGGATCTGGTGTTCGAGCGCTTCTTCGACGAAGCCGGCGGCACGCAACTGGTGATCCATTCGCCCTACGGCAGCCGCATCAACCGCGCGTGGGGCTTGAGCCTGAGAAAGCGCTTCTGCCGCAAGTTCAACTTCGAGCTGCAGGCGGCCGCCACCGAGGATGCGATCATCCTCTCGCTCACCGCGACCCACAGCTTCCAGCTCGAGGAGGTCGCGCGCTATCTCAACTCGAACAGCGTCCGCGAGCTGCTGGTGCAGGCGCTGCTCGATGCGCCGATGTTCATGACCCGCTGGCGCTGGAATGCATCGATCGCGCTCGCGCTGCTGCGCTTCAGGGGCGGAGCCAAGGTCCCGCCGCAGTTGCAGCGCATGCAGGCGGAGGACTTGATCGCTGCCGTGTTCCCGGACCAGCTCGCCTGCCAGGAAAACATCGTCGGCGACCGTGAGATCCCGGACCATCCGCTGGTGAGCCAGACCATCGACGACTGTCTGCACCAAGCGATGGATATCGACGGCCTGGAGCGGCTGCTCGTCAATCTGGAGACCGGCGCGGTACGTGTGACGGGGCGCGAGCTCACGATGCCCTCGCCTTTCGCTCTGGAGATCCTGTCCGCGCGCCCCTATGCCTTCCTGGACGATGCGCCCCTCGAGGAGCGCCGAACGCAAGCTGTCGTCAGCCGCCGCTGGTTGGATCCCGAGAGCGCCGCCGATATCGGCCGCCTCGACCCCGAGGCCATCGAGCGCGTGAAACAAGAAGCCTGGCCCGAGCCCGACAGCGCCGATGAGCTGCACGACGCTCTGCTCTGGATGGGATGCCTGACGGTGGAAGAGGCGCGTGCCAACGCGGGATGGGAGAGCAAGCTGGCGGAGCTGGCCGCGGCGCGACGCTCGACGCAACTGAAGCTGCTGCCCTCACCCTCGCCCTCACCCGCGTGCCACGACCCTTCCCACTCTCCCGCGTCAGTGGGAGAGGGTTGGGGTGAGGGCATCTGGATTGCCGCCGAGCGCGTTCCCGAATTCCTCGCCATCCATCCCAGCGCGGTGTTGGAGCCAACGGTAACCGTGCCTCAGGAATACGCCGCCAAGGCGTGGACCAGGGAAGCCGCGTTGATCGAAGTCGTGCGCGGCAGGTTGGAGGGCCTGGGCCCGGTCACGGCCGCCGCTGTTGCATCGTCGCTCGGAGTTCCGGTATCGGACGTCGATCTCGCATTGCTGGCGCTGGAGTCGGAGGGCTTCGCGATGCGCGGCAGCTACACGCCAGGCGCCACCGGAACCGAGTGGTGCGAGCGTCGATTGCTGGCGCGCATCAACCGCTACACGGTCAAGCGCCTGCGCCAGGAGATCGAGCCGGTGTCCGCTGGCGACTTCATGCGGTTCCTGCTCGACTGGCAGCACACAGCGCCGGATGAACGCATGGAAGGCCCGGATGCGGTCGCCGCGATCGTATCGCAACTGGAGGGCTTCGAAGCTGCGGCAGCGGCGTGGGAGGCTGAGATTCTGCCCACGCGTGTCTCCGGTTACGAGCCGGCCTGGCTGGATGACCTGTGCCTCGCGGGACGAGTGGTCTGGACTCGCCTCGATGCGCCGAAGCTGAGCCCCGAGCGCAGCCAGGGCCCCAGTCCCGTGCGCGGCACGCCGGTGACGTTGATCACCCGCAAGAACCTCTCGGTGTGGACAGCCCTGGTGAAGTCCGCTGGCGCCGAGGACTTGCGGCTCAGCTCCCGCGCGCAAGCTGTGGCGAACTACCTCGCGCAGCACGGTGCCTCCTTCTTCGACGATATCGTGCAAGGGCTCGACCTGCCGCGCACCTTCGTCGAAGAAGCGCTGGGCGAGTTGGTGGCGGTCGGGCTGGTGAACTCCGACGGCTTCAGCGGGCTGCGTGCGCTGCTGCTGCCTTCGGATCGGCGCAAACCGCTGTCGGGCGCGCGCCGGCGGCGTACCGCCTTGTTCGGCATCGAAGATGCCGGGCGCTGGGCCCTGATCCGGCGGCGTCAGGCCAGCGACGATGGCGTCAGCCGGACTCTGCCGCGCGAAACGGTGGAGCAGATTGCACGCACACTGCTGAAGCGCTACGGCGTGGTGTTCTGGCGCCTGTTGGCGCGCGAGGCGGAGTGGCTGCCGCCGTGGCGCGACCTGTTGATGGCGCTACGCCGGCTGGAGGCCCGCGGGGAGATCCGCGGCGGACGCTTTGTGGCCGGTATCTCGGGCGAGCAGTTCGCGCTGCCCGAAGCGGTGGGCGTGCTGCGCGGAACGCGCAACGCAGACAAGGCCGGACGGCTGACGG
Organism: Gammaproteobacteria bacterium; assembly: GCA_041487115.1. GTDB lineage: Bacteria > Pseudomonadota > Gammaproteobacteria > Burkholderiales > SHXO01 > SHXO01. The sequence continues at coordinate 12,923 of JBGPMS010000003.1, read as the reverse complement.
TGATCAGCGGCGCCGATCCCCTGAATCTGGCGGGCATCCTGCTGCCGGGTCCGAAGGTCGCCGCACTGTATTCCAACCGCGTGCTGTTCCGCGACGGTATCGCCGTCGCTGCCCTGGTCTCGGGCGAAGTGCAGTACCTCGACAAGCTGCAGCCGGAGCAGGCGTGGGAGATGAAGAACCTGCTGCTGCGCACCCCGGCGCCCGCCGGGCTGGCGGCCTTGATGTAGCGCGGGGGCTCGAATCTGCCTGACGCTGGAGATGATTTGAGCCGACCTTCCTTGGCAGGATCGTCGGCTCTTTTCATTGGCAGTGCGCATCGCGTCAAGATGTTTGACAGGATCTATCTATAGCTCTATAGTGCTTGCAGAGTCCTTCGATCCTATCAGACTATAGAGGAGGCCCCTATGGCAACGATCGAGATTGACTTTGATGTATTCAAGGCGCTAACAGTCCGTCGGACGACAGAGGACGTGTCGTACAACGACGTTCTCCGCGACATTCTTGCCCTGGGTGAGCCAAAGCGGTCTGGACCGACGAACGGCAGCTCGTCGGGTGACTGGGTGACTAAGGGTGTGAGGTTCCCTGCGGGTACAGAGTTTCGTGCCAACTACAAGGGCGAACCCTATCAAGGGATAGTTGAAGGGGGTGCCCTCCGACTCAATGGCAAGGTCTTCGATAGCCCTTCACGCGCTGCGATGTCGATCACCAAGAGTGCCGTCAACGGTTGGACATTTTGGGAATGCCGGCTTCCAGAAAAAACGTCATGGCAGCTCATCACCGTTTTCAGGAAGTGATCCATCGCTCTGGGCAACCGGCTGCATGCGCCTACATCCAAAGCGAGTCTAGTCCAAGTAGGGACGCACGCCCCCCGATGGGGGCGAATTGGCGGGAGGCTGTCTCGTGAGATTCGCTTACCTTGATGAGTACGGTATCGGCGACCCAAGAAAAGAACCATTCGTCGTTGTCGCCGGGGTAATTGTCCATGCAGATCGCCAGCTAAAGGCGATCGAAAGATATTTGAGCGAGATGGTCGAGGACTTTATCCACCCCGATCAGCGTCGCGGCTTCTGCTTCCATGCGAAAGAGTTGTTTCATGGCGCCGGCAAGATTTTCAGGCGCGAAGTGTACCCGAGGGAACTGCGCCATACGATTTTGCGCGAGCTTTGCGAAATTCCGGAGAAATTCCATTTGCCGGTGGTGATAGGGCCTGTGGAGCGCGCGGCTCATCTTGCCCAACACCCGACTAGCACTCCGCCCCAGGTGACCGTCGGAGCGCAAGTGATCGGCTCGTCTATATGTCTACTTTCAATTGAGCGCTACATGCGCAGGCTATGTGCTCAATACAGCGCACCCGAGCAGCAGGAAGTGGCAACCCTCGTATACGAAAACAATGATCAAGCGAGAAGGCTTATCCGCGCGACGCACAACTATCTCAAAGACAATGAGAACATCGAGCACCTAAAGCGGACCTTTACTAACTGGCAGGAATTCTTCCCCATTGAGAAGATTGCTGAGACTGCTTTCTTCGCGGAGAAAGACGAAAGCAGCGTCCTTCAAGTGGCGGATGCGGTCGCATTTGCGATTGCCAGAAAACTCAAGAATGCAGACCATTGCGATTATCTTTTTGAGCCACTAGACAAACGGCTGATCGTCAGACCCAGATCATTCGGCGACCCACCAAATGAGTTGGGCAGAGTTCCGGAGCATGCTATTTAACGTTCATCGTCGTAAACCTGCAACATCCAATAGCCCGATTCCCTGACGGCGATGGTATTGTCACGTGCGTTAGGTTCGCTACCCCTGATAGCCCCAACCGTTCCAACACTGTCCGCATCTGTAATCCTGCTTCCCGGGCTTCGGCTTTTTCGGAGTCGTTGTCAAAGTACCAGCGATGCTCGGATAGTCGATACGTGTTGTGCTTGTCGTCATTCATGCGGGCAACACTGTCGGGTCGGAAACCTAGAACATTCCCATCAGTTCAGCGAACTGCTTGGAAGTGAAGATCACCTTTCCCTTGGGCCGCCAAAGATCCTCAAAAGCCGTGCATAAGAAGCCGGTCTCGTTGGATACGAGAGCGTCAGCGCGGAGAAGATGCGTCATGAGATCTAGATCGGCCTGGGCATTTGGATCAATCTTGTCGTTCGGTCTAGTCATCGCGTAGTGCGCCATGTAGAGCATGTTGAGAACGAACGTTGTGAAGTACGGGTACTGCATCTTCGCCGCCGACCAACGATCTGCTACAGCGAGAGGAGACTTGCACTTCACCAGCGCTACGACAGACTCCCGGCCCACTTCGTCCAGTAGGCTTCTCGTGTATTTGTCCAAGCGGCTGACACCGTGCTTTCTGCGGTTATAGCCTACTGCCTTCCGCCAGTCAGCCACTTCCCGACGCATCGCGTTCGACGCGTTCCGTTGCGCGGTTCGCTTATTCGTATCAATATCTCGGTCATGTTTGGACGCATCCCATGCTCGCCAGGAACCATCTACGGCCAGATTACGACACTCGTCGAGTAGCGTTCGTTGCTTCTCTTTGCGCAACCAGATGTTCGTCTTGACGCCATAACCTTGAACCAGCTCTCGGTGCCAGATGGTCTCCAAGTCATCACAAAATCGATCTACTGTGTCGGCAATAAGCGGCAGCCAACGCTTGACCAACTGCTCTCGTTTGCCTTCGATCCCATACACCCGGACTGTTTCTTCAAGAAGGACGTGCCCATAAACGGGAACGATACGCCCTGACTTGCATAGTCCCCGCATTGGACTATTGTCAATAATGTCGAAATGGTCGGGCGTGAATGCATTGGTGTCAAAGACAACGCGCAACGGCGTCCACATATGCACATCCTCTTGTGGCCGTGTTGGGTAGTCCTGTTGGAACACGGCTGTGAACCCATAGAAGGCAGCTGGTAAACCTCCGAAAACAGTAGGTCTTTTCCTCAAAATACAGAATATCCGTATTCCTTGGCGGCCTCGAATCTGCTAGGTTTCAGGGCGCCAATATCGGCTCGCCTGGTCCCCCGGTGCAGGGAGATCCTCGGCGGAGCGCGATCCTCGACGGAGGGAGATCAGCACAATGAGAAGGCTACCTCGACTCACTCATCTGATCGCGCTGTCCGCGATCGCTCTGGCTGCCTGGGTCCCGGCCCACGGCGCCGCGGCCGACGCCGCCACGGGCCGGGGGCCCGCCGCCTGGGCGGACAACCTCTCGCCCATCGGCCCCCAGGATTGGAGTAACGAGCGCGCCGCGCATCTGCTGGAACGCGCCGGGTTCGGCGGCACGCCGGAAGAGATCCAGCGCCTCGCCACCATGACACCGCAGCAAGCCGTGCGGCACCTCGTGCGCTTCCAGACCGTCGACAACAGCCAGCTCCAGCCCTTCGACCACTCCGGGGTGTTCGACGCGGGGCTGGACCCCTTCCCCGCCAGCCGGCCCGCGACCACCGACCAGGCGAAGGCCAAGGGCGAAGCGCTGGGGGTGAAGGTCAAGCCGGGCGGAAACCGGCCCATGCAACCGGTGGTGAACAAGTTCTTTTACTGGCTGCGCGCGAGCCGCCTGGAGACCGACCGCGTCTCCTACTGGTGGGCCAACCGCATGCTCGCCACCAACCGCCCGCTGGAGGAGAAGATGGCCTTGTTCTGGCACGGCCACTTCGCCAACAACGAGGACAAGGTGCGCGACTACCGCAAGATGCTGCAGCAGCTCGAGCTGTTCCAGAGCCACGGGACGGGGAGCTTCCGCGAACTGATGATCGGCGTGGCCCAGGGCCCGGCCATGCTCGCCTTCCTGGATGCAGGCGTGAACGTGAAGGGTGCGCCCAACGAGAACTTCGCACGCGAGATCATGGAGCTGTTCACCATGGGCGTGGGCAACTACTCGGAGAAGGATATCCGGGAGGTGGCCCGTGCTTTCACCGGCTGGGATTTTCAGGACCTCACTTTCCGCGTCAACCCCGAGAAGCACGACGACGGCGTGAAGAACGTGCTCGGCCAGAGCGGCAACTTCGACGGCGTGGCGGTCATCGACGTGATCCTGGCGCAGCCGGTCACCGCCGAATTCCTCGCCGCCAAGCTGTATCGCTACTTCGTGCGCCAGGACATTTCGCCCGAGACCAGGAAGGCGCTGGGCGAAGTGCTGCGCAAGAACAACTACGAGATCGCGCCGCTGCTCGAAACGATGTTTCTGTCGAAGGACTTCTACAGCGCGCCGTCCTGGGCCACGCACATCAAGAGCCCGGTCGAGCTGGTGGTGTCGACATACAAGAAGCTGGGGTTGAAAGAGGTCCCCGGCGTGCCGGACTTCAACGACGCCACCGCGTCGCTGAGTCAGCATCTGTTCCATCCGCCCACCGTGGCCGGCTGGGCCCAGGGCCGCAGCTGGATCACACCCGGGCTCCTCATCGAGCGCGGCAACTTCGCGCAAGACGTGGTTTTTCCGGACATCGCGTACATTCCGGCGGACCGCTATCCGGTCTATCCCAGCGGCGATGAAATCCGGGCCGTCCACGAGAAGATCCGCGCCGGCCTCGACATCTCCACTGCCACCAAGCCGGTGGGTCGGGACGGTGCGAAGGAGATGATGGCCGTGTCCAACATGATGGCCGACCGCGACGAGGACTTCAACACGCGGTTCGCCAGCTACCGCGGCTGGCAGATGGCGTTGGAGAAAGTGAAGCCGATACCACGCACTGCGGTGAAGCTGGACCTCACCGGCATGGTCACCGCGCAAGGCTGCAAGACCACGGAGGACGTCGTCGACTACTTCGCGCACCGTTTCTTGAGCGTGCCCATGGAGCCCGGCACGCGCCGGCAACTTGCAGAGTTCCTGACGCGGGAGCTGGGCAGCGACCAGTTGAGCGGAGCAGAAAGCTACATGGAGGATCCGCTGCGGGTGCTGCTGCACGTGATCATGAGCATGCCGGAGTATCAGCTGGGCTGAGCCCCGCTGTGAATAGGCCGGACCCTTTCGTCAATGCACCCCACCGCAATCCTCGCCCTTTCAAGGGAAGGACTGCGGAGAGGTCTGATCTGAGCGAGACCACCCATGCGCAAGCTTGACTGCCCCTCCTGCGGTTCGGATCACCCCGACACCACCCGGCGTGACCTTCTGCGCGGCGCGCTGGGCGGCATGAGCATCGGCCTGGCGCGGCGCCTCGGGCTGCCGCTATTGTTCAGCCAGGCGGCTATGGCCAGCGCCGCGGACGAGCGCAAGAGCAAGCGGATCCTGGTCATCTTCGAACTATCCGGCGGCAACGACGGACTGAATACGGTCGTGCCGTACGCCGACGACGCTTACTACCGCCAGCGCCCCCAGATCGGCATCAAGCCCGGCAAGCTGCGCAAGATCGACGACCACTTCGGCTTGAGTCCAGGCATGGCCGGCTTCGAGCACCTGTACAAGGACGGCAAGCTCGCCATCGTGCACGGCTGCGGCTACGACAACCCGTCCTTCTCGCACTTCACGTCGATGGCCTACTGGCACACCGCCGCCCCCAACAGCGGCGAGGAATACGGCTGGGTCGGCCGCCTGGCCGACGCCATGGACCCGGAGTCCACGCCCAATTACATCGTCAACGTGGATGCCACGCAGTCGCTGGCGGTGCGCAGCCGGCTGCACACGCCAGTGGTGTTCGACGACCCGGAGAAGTTCACGCGCAACGCTTTCTTCAACGAGAAGCCGCTGCTGGAGAAAGTAGCCCAGGCCGACCCAGGCATGAACCCGACCCAGCGTTATCTGATCGATGTGGCGCGCGGCGCGCAGGACGCATCGATCCTGGTGCGCCAGGCCTGGGCAAACTACAAGTCGCCCGTCGACTACGGCATCGTGTCGCTGCACCTGTCCAAGGTCGCTGCGCTGATCGAGGCGGGTATGCCGACGCAACTGTATTACGTCGCCTATCGCAATAACGCCTTCGACACTCACGTCCAGCAGTCGGATCTGCACCAGCGGCTGCTGACCTACGCCTCCGACGCGGTCTACGGGTTCATGCGCGACATGGAGCGCATCGGACGCGCCGACGACGTGAGCATGATGATCTTCTCGGAGTTCGGCCGCCGCGTGCCCGAGAACACCAGCCTGGGCACCGACCACGGCGCGGCGAACGTGATGTTCCTGGCCGGCAAGCAGGTCAAAGGCGGGCACTACGGCGAGGTGCCGAGCCTCACCAAGCTCGACCCGGGTGACAACCTGCTCTACACCACGGACTTCCGGCGCGTCTACGCCACGGCGATGCAGGGCTGGCTGGGCTTCAGCGATACGCGCAAAGTGCTGCGCGGCGAGTTCGAGACGTTTCCGATCTTCGCCTAGAAAGAAAAGGGCCCGGAGGCGTTTCGCGCCACCCGGGCCCAAGGGGAGGAGACCGTCAAACCAAAAGCTTCAGAAATCGCGGCGCTCTAGCACCTCCGCAATCTCAAAAATCCTGCGCACGCCGATCGGCGGCGTCTTTGTAAGACACCCAGCCGGTGTGCCAGCGCGAGTTGCCGCAGTTGTGCTGCGCGCCCTCCAGCGCCACCCGGCGCAGCTTGTCCTCGTAGCCGTTCTCCGTCACCAGCGACACCAGCGCTACCCTGTGGGTACCGGACAAGTGGGCGGACAGGAAGCGGACCGAGAACTCCTTGAACTTCAGCGTGTCCTCTTCGCTCGCCCAGCCGCACACGGTGGCGGTCTCGGCCAGCCAGAACAGCTGCGTGATTTCCTGGGCGGCAGCTTCGAAACGGTAGCCAGGCATTTCGTCGGCGCGGGCGAGCGACGCGGACGAAAGGATCATGGCCAGGCCGACGACGCGGCCGAAGCGGTACCACAAAGACGACGACATAAGCTGCCCTCCATCGTTCACGAAACTGCCTGGGCTTCCACACCACTCACGGCAACTTCTGCACCACCTTGAGCCCAGCGGTATGAGTGGTCATTTTTGCGCCGTGAACGGTTTCGGCATATCGAACGGAAGCCATAGAGTCGCCTGACGGCCGACAGGTGAAATAGCGTTAACGAATGGATCACGCATCCCTATCTGCCTGAATGAATTGGGGATCGGCGGCATTTCCAGCCCGCAGACGTCGCCTGCCATCAGGCTTCGCCGAAAGTAGTATCCGATCGGGCGCGGGACCGCCGCACAACGTGCACCTCGAACGATTCGCGTCACTGCCGGACGCGCCGGCATCGCCCCCGGCCGGATGCGGAAGCGTTACAGGAATGTGCCACCGGAAATGCCTGCTAAGCTCGCGCTCCGCCGGCCGAGGTGTGCGCGGCCGCGGGGTCGTGACCAAACCGCGGCCAGCCGGGTATCATTGCCTTCTATGCGCCTACATCAGCTCAAGATCGAACACGACGCCGAGCAGGACCGGCTGTTGATGCGGGTTTCCACCGCCAGCAGCGAAGAGGCTCTGCTCTGGCTCACGCGCCGCTGCGTCATCCGGCTGTGGCCGCTGCTGGTCGGCTTCGCGGAGTCCGAGCCCGAAATCGCAACGCGTGCCGCGGACCCGCTTGCCAAGCGCGCCCTGTTCGAGTTCCAGCACGAGAAGGCTCTCAGCCAGGCGACCTTCTCCAAAGCCTACGAGGATGCGCCGCGTGCGCGGCCTCTGGGCGACAACCCGCTGCTGGTGGCTCGTCTGCAACGGAGGAAGACGGACGACGGCCGCATGGTGCTGGGCATGCTGCCGGCCGAGGGGCAGGGCATTTTTCTGACGCTGGACGCGCCTTTGCTGCACGGCTTGATGAAGCTGCTTCAGCGCACCGTGGAGAAGGCCGAATGGGGCTTCATCCTCAAGCTGCCTACGGCGGACCCGCCCGCTTCCGAGCACGGCTCGCCTACGCTGAATTGAGCGGCCGGCACAACTCGCCCTTCCGCCGCCGCTGGCACTGCGGTCAGCACGGCAGACTGAAGGACAGCCGCACTGCCTGCACGCCGCCGCCCGCGCGGAAGGCGAGGCCGATGCGATCGAGGTCGAAGAGCTGGAACCGGGTCTGACGGGCTTGCGCAGCCGCGAGGGCTGGGAAGAGGAGCACCGCGAGCAGTATCGTCCTCGACAGCAGACTCAGGCCTGCCTCCTGTTCAGTGTATGCGCGGCCTATTGAGCGATAGCTGCCCGGACCGGCTGGCCCGGCGTTGCGCCCTCGACGACTTTCCCATCGCGCACCACGAACCGGCCGCCGACCAGGACGTAGCGCATACCCTCGGAGTAGACCGCAGGGTCCTCGAACGTGGCGCGGTCGATGACGCGGTCGGCGTCGAAGACGGCGATGTCCGCATGGGCACCGGCTCGGATGCGGCCCTTCTCGCGCATCTGCGGGACACGCGCCTCGAGCCGCTGCGCCGGCAGCAGAGTCATCTTGCGCAGCGCTTCCATCAACGTGAGCACGCCCTGTTCCCGCACGTAGCGGCCCAGGATCCTCGAATAGGTGCCGGCCGAGCGTGGATGACCGTTGTGCGCATAGACGTCGAAGCCGTCGCTCGCGAACGCGGTCAGCGGACTCGTAACGGCGGTGACGATCACAGCCTCGGTATTGGAATGGATCAGCACCAATCCGCCCAGCTTACGGTACTCGAGGAAGGTTTCTTTCGTCAGGCGCTCGCCGGTGGCGGCCCACTGCAGCTTGCCGTATTCCTCCTGAGGCTTGTCCATCCACGCATCGAACAGGAAGGATTCGATGCGGGTGGCGCCGGCGGTGTAGGGATAGCACTCGGTGCTGACATCGACACCGTGCGCGCGCGCCTCCTGGATGATGGCGAGCATGCGCGCGGTGGACTGTTGCCCACTGCTGTTGATGTGAGCGACGTGCACCGGGGCGTTGGAGACCGCGCTGAGCGCGATCGCTTCCAGCAGCCCCTCCTCGCGGTCGCTGCTGCCGGCGCTGGACGCACCGCGGATATGCACGAAGGTGGTCGCTTGGTACTTCGCGGCAAGGCGGAACATCTGCAGGATCTCCCAGCGCGATGCCGCCGGCGTATAGGCCAGCCCGAAACCGACCCCAACCGCGCCGCGCTTGAGCCCCTGGTCCACGCGCCGCGCGATCTCGCTCAGCTCGGCATCGGTGGCCGGCTTGCGGGCAGCGTCGCCGGCGGGCAGGAAATCCCCCGGGTCGTTCATCACCGCCATGCGCGACGGCGCGTGCCCGATAGCTGCGCCGTAGTTGATCGGCATGCGCCCTGCCCGCTCGTCGTACCAGCGGTCCACGTCCGCCACGCCGATCTCGAGCTCGAAGGTCGAGGTGACGCCATCCATCGCCTCGTAGTAGTCGCTGCGCGGATCCTTGCCGTGCCAATGCAGGTTGATGAACCCCGGAGCCACCACCAGCCCGCGTGCGTCGATGACCTCGCGCGCTTCGAGCGATGCGTCGCTGATCGCTTCGATTACCCCGCCGCGGATGCCGACGTTGCGCACCGCATCCATGCCGGACTCGGGGTCCATCACCCTCCCGTTGGCGATGACCAGGTCGAAAGGCTGCGCCGCGAGTGCGGAGCAGCCCGCTAACAAGACCGCAGCGACGAACGCGCGCACGAGCATCAGTAGAGCGTCTGGATCGCGCGATCCATGCGGACATCGACCAGCCAGGGCTCTTTCGCTGCGAACGCCTGCGCCAGCGCCGGGGCCAGCTGCGCGGCTTGCTCGACGCGTGCAGCGCGGCACCCGAAACCGCGCGCCACATCGACGAAGTCCACACCCTCGACATCACTGCCCGGCATGTGCGCTATCCCTAAGCGGGCGCCCAGCGATTTCACCGCTGCGTAGCCGGCGTTGTCGAGGATCACGAAGGTGATCGGCAGCCGATGCTGGGCGGCGGTCCACAGCGCCTGGATGCTGTAGAGGCTGGAGCCGTCCCCGAGCACGGCGATCACCTTGCGCGAGGAATCGGCCAGCGCCACTCCGACGGCCGCCGGGAGAGCCCAGCCGAGCCCCCCGCTGGCGCAGGCGTAGAACCCGCCACTAGCGCGAATCGGCAAGTACTCGTGCAGCGCATTGCGATGAGAGGGCGCCTCTTCCACCACGACCGCGTTCGGCGGCATGGTGGTCGCGATGGCATGCATGGCGAACTCGCCACCGATCGGGTCGCGCGCAGGCGGGATCGGAGGCCGTTGGCGCGGCTTCGGGGCGGCGCGCTGCACATGAGACGTCTGCGCCAGCAGCTGCTCCATGCCGAGCTGGATGGTGCACAGGATGCTGGTCCCGACCGGCGCGCGGGCGGCCTGCTCCGGATCGTCCGTGAGCTGGAACAACTGCGTGCCCTCGGGCAGGAAAGCGCCGCCGGTGTGAACGTGATAGGTGAACACCGGCGCGCCGATCACCACGACCACATCGTGCCCGGCCAGACGGTCCGCCAGCGGCTGGCGCAGCGGCGGCAGGAAACCGGCGAACAGCGGGTGGTCCTCCGGGAAGCTGCGGCGCCCGGACATCGGGCTTTCCCAGACCGCGGCATTGAGACGCTCGGCGAGCTGGATCGCGAGCGGCCAGGCGCCGTCCTGGTCCACGGCAGCGCCGACTACCAGGGCAGGACGGCGGCTCGAATTCAAGGCGTCAGCCAGTCGGTCGAGCGCGCCGGGATCCGGGGCAAACTGGACATGGACCTGGCGTGGCTGGATCGGGTCCGTCTCCACCTCCCAGTCGTCCTCGGGGACCGACACGAACACCGGGCCGCAGGGCCGCTGCAACGCCGTATGGATAGCCTGCGCGATCGCGGCAGGCACGTCCTCGCCTCGTGCTGGCTCGATGCTCCATTTGACGTACGGCCGCGGAAACTCGACGGCGGAGCGCGCGGACAGGAAAGGATCGGTTGGGAGCATGGCGCGGGTCTGCTGGCCGGCAACGATGACCAGTGGCGTCTGATTGCGGTAGGCAGTGAACACGCTGCCCAGCGCGTGCCCGACACCTCCCGCCGAATGCAGGTTCGCCAGCGCGGGGCGGCGCGTGACCTGGGCATAGCTGTCGGCCATGGCCACGACCACGCTCTCCTGCAGGCCCAGCACATAGTGGAAGTCTTCGGGCCAGTCGCGGAACATGCGCAGCTCGGTCGAGCCAGGGTTACCGAAGACAGTGGTCATGCCGAACGAGCGCAGCAGATCGAAGGTCGCCTCCCGCACGCTGACCTTGCGACCAATGCTGTTTTGTCCGCCGACAGCTTCCAGTTTCACTCGGTTCTGCATCCGCTCATCTCCAGGTTCACGACGCGCTCAGGTCCACCTCTCCGAGAAGGTTGAACGCCGTGGCGCGACGACCGAACAAGCCGCGGATGACCGGCGGTGCGCCAGGAGCTTTGCGCGCCTACAGCTTCAAACGATGGGCGTTGGCGTAGACATTGTGCTGCCCGGTGCGGGCGAAACCGACCAGCGTGAGGCCGGTCTCTTCGGCCACGCGAATGGCGAGCCCCGTGGGAGCCGAGATCGCGGCCAGCAAAGTGATGCCGACGGTGGCGGCCTTCTGTGCCATCTCGAAGCTGGCGCGGCTGGTGATCAGCGCAAAACCTTCGGCGAAGGAGCGCCCCTCGCGCGCCATCGCGCCGATCATCTTGTCGAGCGCATTGTGCCGGCCCACGTCCTCGCGCACGGCGACAAGCTTTCCGTCCGGTGTGGCCCAGGCTGCCGCGTGCACCGCGCCGGTCACCGCGTTCAGTGCCTGCCGCTCGGCGAGCTGGGCGAAGGCCGCGTGGAGGGCCGAGTGCGTCACCTCGACACCCTTGCTCACCGCGGCGGGGTGGCGAACCGCCTGGTCGATCGTCTCCGCCCCGCACAACCCGCAGCCGGTGCGCCCGGCGAGATTCCGGTGCTGCTCCTCCAGCGGGAGGAAACGCTGCAGGTCGATGTCCATGCGGATCTCGACACCCTCGCTCACCGCCGTGATATCGGTCACGTACAACTCTTCCCGGCTGGCGAGCACCCCCTCGCTCAGGCTGAAGCCCAGCGCGAAGTCTTCCAGGTCGGCGGGTGAGGCCATCATCACCACGTGCGGTATGCCGTTGTAGACGAGGGAGACGGGAACCTCCTCGGCTACCCTGTCGGCGGAGGTCGTCAACTGGCCGTCCTGCCAGCGTTGCACCTGGTACTCGTTGTGGGTCGCGCTGAAGCGCGCGTGGTCGTTCATGGCGAGAATCCTACCATGGCAGGGGACAGCGGGAGTCGAACCCACCAAGAAGCGACTGTCGAGTGTTGCGATCACCCTCGACCATCCCGGTCGCGGCGCTGCCGCCAAGCGGCGCGCCGACGAGCCGCGAGCGGCAGGCGCTGAAGCAGGCTCACGAACCTTTAATAGGCTGGGTGCTTGTTCATCTCAATCTTCGGCGACCGACCTGACATTTCGGTTCCCGCTCTACACGGGCGGGCCCGCCGCTTCCATCGCGGCCAGCAGCTCAGGGACCTTCTCCGTTAGGCAGTAAACCGCAGGATCTTGCGGCACGCCATCAAGATGTCGTCCCAATACAGCCTCCAGTCACGCGACACGAACGGCCTCGCGCTCGATAATGGGCCGCATCTTGGGCCTGAGCGCCGCGCGCGTGACCAGGTCGACTCTTCGCGAGAGCGGATCTTCCAAAAAAAACTTGAGGTCCATGAACAAATCGAAGGTCGGCGCTCCGTCGAACTCGACCAAAAGATCAGATCCTGGCCATGCCGATGTAAACGATCACGCAAACTTGACCAGACTTTATCACGCAGTGGAGACCAGGTACGAAGCCTTGAAATCAGCTGCTGGCGCCGGTTTCACGTAACCGGACCTGATCTGCCAGCGGTGATCACGACCGGCAAAAACTGCTCAAATCGTCGTGATCATTCACAGGCAGCCGCGAGCACGACATCGTCCATCACCCCCCCTTCGATTGTGAGTACCCTGGCCAGCGCAATCGGATGATTGATGTACGGACTCGCCTCTGCATCCTTGCGCCGCTGGTTGCGATGCTTCTCGGCCGCGAAGGCGATGGCGTCGATAAGAAGGGCGGGGCC
>JBGPMS010000002.1:0-52455 GCA_041487115.1 Gammaproteobacteria bacterium | reverse complement strand
CCATGAGCGTGTCAGCGCCCCAGCGGGTGGCCCACACCAGCTTCTCCACTTCCTCGGCGATGCCGGAGGTGACGGCGGAGTTGCCGATGTTGGCGTTGATCTTCACCAGGAAGTTGCGGCCGATGATCATCGGCTCGCTTTCCGGATGGTTGATGTTGGCCGGAATGATGGCGCGGCCGCGGGCGACCTCGTCACGCACGAACTCCGGGGTGATGACTCGAGGAAGCGATGCGCCAAAGGCTTCTCCTGAGTGCTGCCGGGTGAGCAGATCCGAGAGCCCGTCGCGCCGCTGGTTCTCGCGGATGGCGATGAACTCCATCTCCGGCGTCACGATCCCCCGCCGCGCGTAATGCATCTGCGTGACGTTAGTACCCGACTTCGCGCGTCGTGGCTGGCGCTTCAGGTTGAAGCGCATCTCCGCCACATGCGGGTCGCTGAGCCGCTCGGTGCCGAAGCGCGAGGTCGGCCCGGCGAGGATCTCGGTGTCGGCACGCTCCTCGATCCATTTCGCGCGGAGCGAGGCCAAGCCGTTCCGGATGTCGATCTTCGCTTGCGGATCGGTGTAGGGCCCAGAGGTGTCGTAGACGAAGATCGGTGGGTTGCCTTCCGCGCCGAACGATGCCGGCGTCTCGCTCTGAGTGATCTCGCGCATCGGCACGCGGATGTCGGGGCGCGAGCCCTCCACGTACGCCTTACTGGAGCGCGGTAGAGGCCGAACCGCGGCGTCGTCGACGTGCGCGGTAGCGGCCAGAAACTTGGGATTGGCGACCATGGTTCGCTCCTTGGCAAGGCGAGTGCAGGGAGCGAAAAGCGAAGCCTCGAACCTTCGCGACGCTTCCCTACGGCGGCATGACCCGCATCAGGTTCAAAGGGTGTGTCTCACCGGCGCGGGGCCGGACCCCTAACGTGATTGCAAAACTACGCCGAACGGCGTCACGGCGCAACCTGTTCCTTGCGGCACATGAAAATAAGGCACTGTGCCATTTGCACTTTTCCCTGCTTTCCCGCGCGCGGGTGCAGCGCTGTTCGAGCTCCGTGTGCAGCGACGTTACAATCCCAAAGGCGTGACCCCTGGGCGTGCTGGTGGGCGTCATGCTGAAAAGGAACGCCGCGGCCCGCCGCTGGTCGCAGCTATGCCGCATCGGCTTGTTCCTGCTGGTTGCAACCGCTCTCGCTCGGTTGCGCTACCGGGAAATGCTGGATTAGGAAAGATCCTGAAGTTTGGCGCGCAACCCGGTGAATTTGCTACAATCCGGCATTCTTCTTGCCTCATGGGTCACTTGGTGTTGCCTCAACGTTGATACGCGTTCGGCCGCATGAACCTGGAACAAGCCCGCTACAACATGATCGAGAGCCAGATCCGCACCTGGGAGGTGCTGGACCAGACGGTTCTCGACACCCTGTTTGCCGTCAAGCGGGAGGACTATGTGCCGGAGAGGTACCGGCCGTTGGCCTTCGCGGACATGGAAATCCCCCTCGGGCATGGGGAAGCGATGCTGGCGCCCAAGCTGGAAGGGCGGATGCTGCAGGAACTGACGTTGAAGAGCACCGACCGGGTGCTCGAGGTCGGTACGGGCAGCGGCCACATGACTGCGCTGCTCGCCGCGCTTGCCGCGCACGTGTGCAGCGTCGAGTTGCACGCCGATCTGTCCGAATCGGCCGCGAGTAACTTGGCGCGCCATGACGTGCGCAACCTCACTCTCGAGGTGGGGGATGCCGGCCGCGGCTGGTCGCGCCGCGCGCCCTATGACGTCATCGTCCTGACCGGGTCGGTGCCGCTTCTGCCGAGAGATCTGGTGGCCCAGCTCAATGCTGGCGGCCGCCTCCTGGCGGTAGTCGGCGAGCCGCCGGTAATGACCGCGCGGCTTGTGACGCGGTTGGCTGACGGCGCCTGGAACGAAGTAGGCTTGTTCGAGACCTGCATTGCTCCCCTGCACAATGTGCCCCAGCCGGAGCGCTTCGTTTTCTGAGGCTTGTGCCGCCCCCTTCCCAGGCACTCGGGAAGGCCTGCGGCTGCCGCGGCGGTAAACAGGATTGCCACGATCGAGGTGAATAAGATGCGCTTGAAAGTTCTTGTGGGGCTGGTGCTCGGACTCGCATCCGGATACGCGGCGGCCGAAGACCTGATGACGTGCTACCGCGACGGGCTGCAGCAGGATCCGGTGTTCGGCTCCGCGCGCTCGGGCTACGAAGCCACCAAGGAGAAGCTGCCCCAGGGGCGCGCCTTGTTCTTGCCCAACGTGAACGTTTCCGGCAACCTGAATTACAACCGCGCGGACTTCCAGTACAACAGAAACATCGGCCTGCCTCAGGGCACACAGACCTACGGCAGCTATGGTGCCGCGTTGAACCTCACACAGCCGCTGTTCCGTCCGCAGAACAACGCGCTGTACGATCAGGCCCAGATCCAGGTGATTCAGGCGGAAAGCCAGCTCGCGCTCGCCGGCCAGGACCTCATGCTGCGCGTGTCGCAGGCGTACTTCGACGTGTTGCTGTCGGAATACAACCTGGGGACAGTACGGGCACAGAAGGTCGCAACCGCCGAGCAGCTCGCGCAGGCCAAGCGCAACTTCCAGGTTGGCACGGCCACCATAACCGACACCTACGACGCCCAGGCTCGCTACGACCTCGTCGTAGCCCAGGAAATCACCGCCTTCAACGACATCGAAGTCAAGCGCCGGGCCCTGCAGCAGATCATCGGCCGCTTGCCCGGACCGCTGGCCAAGCCGCAGCCGGGTATCACGCTGAGCTCCCCCGAGCCCAATGACATGGAAGCCTGGGTGACGGCGGGCTATGGCAACAGCCTGCAAGTGTCGGTTGCCAAGTCGAACCTCGAGCTTGCGGTCAAGGAAATCGACCGCAATCGCGGCGCCAACTACCCGACGCTGGACGCGGTCGGGTCAGCCACCTACAACAACCAGGGCAACAGCTCGCTCGGAGTCGGGCAGCAGACGACGCAATATATAGTCGGGCTGCAGCTCAACTATCCCCTCTACCAGGGCGGCGCGCTCAGTTCGCGCGTGCGAGAGGCAATCGCCAACAAGAGCAAGGCCGAGCAGGACTACGAGAACGCGCGGCGCACTGTCGCCCAGAACGTGCGCCAGTCTTTCCTGGCCGTCAACACGGGACTGGGCGAGATTCAGGCGCTCAAGCAGGCGGTCGCCTCGAACCGCTTATCGGTAGATGCCTCGAAGCTCGGCCAGGAGGTGGGCGTGCGCACGCAGGTCGACGTGCTCAACGCACAGCAGTTGCTGTACAGCGCGGAGCGCGACCTTGCGCGGTCCTATTACAGCACCATCCTCGCGCAGTTGAGACTCAAGGCCAGCGTCGGGCGGCTCACGCCGCTCGACCTCGACAACGTCAACCGCCTGCTGACGGCTCAGGACTATCCGGAACGCAAGTAGTGTCCTGCGGCAGAGGGACGCCACGGCGACGATGGCCGAGTGCGCGCCGGAACCCTCGGGCGCCCTGCGCGAGCGCAAACAGGCGCTGCGCCGGCGGACGTTAGCGGCGCGGGCCGCGCTGGCTCCGGCGGAACACTCGCGCCTGAGCCTCGCGATCACCGCTCGCCTGCTGAACTTCCCCGCATTCGAGCGCGCTGGTTGCGTACTCGCGTACCTCTCCTTCGGCAGCGAGCTCGACACCCACGATTTCGTGAGCGCGCTCCTGGCGCGCGGCTGCAGGCTGGTCTTGCCCCGCATCGATCGCGCGCATCGCCGCCTGACCCTGCACTATGTGACCGCTCCGGAGACACAGACCAGCGCCGGCGTGTGGGGGATTCAAGAGCCCGACCCGAGTCGCTGTGCAGTGGCAAACCGGGAGGAGATCGAGGCGGTGCTCGTTCCGGGCGTGGCCTTTACGCCCCGCTGCGAGCGGCTGGGCTACGGTGGCGGCTTTTACGATACGCTGATCGGGGAGTGGCCGGCGAAACCACCCTTGATCGCCGCTGCCTTTCCATTGCAGGTCGTCGACGATGTGCCAGTCGGTCCTGGCGATCGGCCCATCGACGCAGTCGTGACGGCAGAGCAGGTTTACCGCCGCGGGTCCTCTTGACGCAAAGCTAGAGCTCGAGAAGCGCGACGATGCACTGCGCCGCGCCCTGATGCTGTCGCATTAAGTCCAGTCCCGCCTCGCCCATGCGCCGCCTCTGTTCGGGGTCCGCGAGCAATCGGGCCAGCGTGGTGCCCAGTTCACCCACATCGCGTACACGCAGCGCGGCGCCGGCGGTCACTGCGAGAAGCGTTGCCTCGTCGAAGTTGAAGGTGTGCGGACCGACCAGCACGGGTTTTCCCACCGCGCAGGCTTCCAGCAGATTCTGGCCTCCGAGCGGAAGCAGGCTGCCGCCGACGAAGGCCACGTCGCAACCCGCGTAGTAGGCATACAACTCCCCCAGGCTGTCGCCCAGAAACACGGCCGTAGTAGCGGCCACCGGCCGCTCGTCGCTGCGTCGTTGAAAGCTGACGCCGCGGTGGCGCAGCAACTCTGCCACCGCATCGAAGCGTTGAGGATGGCGCGGGACCAGGACGGTCAGCATATTCGCATGCGCAGCCAGCGCGACCGCCTCCAGCACCATTCGCTCCTCGTCTTCGCGGGTGCTCGCGGCCAGGAACACCGGACGCTGGCCGAACCAGGCGCGGAAGCGCTCGCCCAATTCCAGGTCTTGCGCCCGTGGCGAGCGGTCGAACTTGATATTCCCGCACACGTGGACCCGAAGGGCGCCCAGCTCCGCCAGCCGCGTCGCGTCCGCCTTGGTCTGTGCCACTACGCCGGCGAGCTCTTGCAGAGTCGCACGCGTGAAGCCGGCGAACCGCGCATAGCGTTGGGCCGACCTCTCCGACAGGCGGGCGTTGACCAGGTACAGCGGAGTGGACCGCGCCCGGCAGGCGTGGATCAGGTTGGGCCAGATCTCGGTTTCCAGCAACAGGCCAAGGCGCGGCTGGAAGTGCGATAGAAAGCGTTCCACCGCGAACGGAAGATCATAGGGGAGGTAACAGCGCGACACCTGATTGCCGAACACCTGCTCTCCGGCCTCGCGTCCCGTCGGCGTCATGTGTGTCAGCAGAATGTGATGATGGGGCCAGCGGGCGCGTACTGCGTTTACCAGCGGCTCCGCGGCGCGCGTCTCACCGACCGATACGGTATGCAGCCAGATCGCGGGCTGCTTGATCTGCAAAGCGTAGAAGCCGAAGCGCTCCGGGACGTGGCGCAGATACCCGGGCTGGCGCCGGCCGCGCCACAGCAGCCGCAGCAGCGCGAACGGGATGAGCAGGTGCAGCAGGACGCCATAGACTGCCCGCCAGAAGTTCATCGTCAGGACCGCGCTGAAGAGCTGCCGGGTTGCGCTCGATGCCAGGCAGAGATCACCGCGGCGACCGTAGGCGGGCCGTCTTTGCCACCTGTGTTTACGGCCCGTTCCGAGCCGTACAGTCCCGTTGCGGCCGGGTCCGTAGCGCAGTAGATCCCGATGGTGGGCGTGCCCAACGCGCCTGACAGATGAGTCAGTCCCGTATCCACCCCGAATACGACGCGTGCGCGGCCGAGCAACGCCGCCGCCTCACTCAGAGAAAGCCGCGGCGGCACTGTGGCGTGCTTGAGCAGCGCGGCGATGTGCTCGCTGCGACTGCGCTCCAGCTCGCTGCCCCAGGGCAGCACCGCATGCAACCCGCGGTGTTGCAGGTGATCCCCGAGCTTGACCCACTGGTGCGCGGGCCAGAGCTTTTCTTGCGCGCTGGTGGCATGGAGCAGCACAGCGTAGTCGCCCGCTTCAGCCCCAGGCGTGGTGGACAGCGTCGCGGGGGCGACGATCCCATAGTCCAACCCGGTTGGCGGCGTGTATGCCAGCGCCTTCCCCGCGAGCTGGCGGTTGCGCTCGACCGCGTGGAGTGACCAGCTCACGTGAAAAGTATGATGGTAGAGCGGGCGAAGCGGCTCGCGCGCGCTGCTCCAGTCCAGGCCGAAGCGTACGCCCGGCGCCAGACGGGCGATCAATGCGCTCTTGAGCAGCCCCTGTGTGTCGATCACAGCATCGTAGCCGCGGGAGCGGAATCTCTGCCGCAGATCACGGATCTCCCGCCAGGTTGTCGCGCTCGCCAGGTTCCGGCGCCAGCGCCGGGGCGCAACCGGGATGACCTCGGACACGGCGGGGTGCAGCGCCGGGATCTCTGCGAAGCTCTCCTCCACTGCCCAGTCGATCTCGAGATCCGGGTAACGGTTGCGAAGATCCGTGGCCACCGGCAGGTTGTGCACCACGTCTCCGAGCGATGAGGTCTTGACCAGCAGGATCCTGCGCATCGCGGCATTGTAGCGGGAGCGCGCCGCGGCGCCGACTTCAGACTGCCGGGACTTTAGAGCGCCACGAGTTGAACCGCCGGGCGGGAATCTGACTACAATACGCCGCTTCAACTTGTCGCGCGGGTGGGACAGTCGATGAGGGTGCTGGTCACCGGCTGTGCCGGCTTTATAGGCATGCACGTCGCGCAGCGACTGCTCGAGCGTGGAGACGACGTAGTCGGGATCGACAGCATCAACGACTACTACGATCCTTCACTCAAGATCGCGCGCCTGGGCCAGCTCCAGCCGCATCCTCAGTTCTCCTTCCAGCGGCTGGACATCGCGGAAAGCCGGCCCGTCGCCGACTTGTTCGCCGCCGAGCGTTTTGCGCGCGTGGTGCACCTCGCCGCTCAAGCCGGCGTCCGTTACTCGCTGAAGAACCCGCAGGCCTACGTCAACAGCAACATTACCGGGTTCCTCAACATCCTGGAGGCGTGCCGCCACCACGGCTGCGAGCACCTGGTCTTCGCCAGCAGCTCCAGTGTATACGGCGCCAATCGAAAACTGCCGTTCAGCGAGCACGACAACACCGATCATCCGGTCAGCCTGTACGCCGCCACCAAGAAGGCCAACGAGCTGATGGCCCACACCTACAGCCATCTGTTCGGCCTTCCCGTCACGGGGCTGCGCTTTTTCACCGTTTATGGGCCCTGGGGTCGGCCTGACATGTCGCTCGCGCTCTTTACCCGCGCGATTCTGGAGGGCCGATCCATCGAGGTCTTCAATCACGGCGAGATGGAGCGCGACTTCACTTACGTGGACGATATCGTTGAAGGGGTGGTGCGCATTCTCGATGCGGTGCCGGCCCCCGACTCCAGCGTGGACATGACGCAGCCGGATCCTGCGACGAGCTATGCGCCTTATCGACTGTACAACATCGGCAACAATCGTCCGGTCAAGCTCACGGCCTTCATCGAGATGCTGGAGCGGGCTCTCGGACGCAAGGCGGTGAAGAGCCTGCTGCCGATGCAGCCCGGCGATGTGCCGGCCACTTACGCGGACATCGAGGACCTCCGCCGCGCCGTCGGCTTTGTGCCCAGCACCCCGCTCGAGGAGGGCATCGCGCGCTATGTTGCGTGGTACCGGGAGTACTACGGGGTCGCCACCTGACCAGCGCAGCGTCGCATCTCAAACGCAACGCTCGTGATGCCGGGTTGTCCGCCTCACTGCCGTCCGTAGCGATCTTCGAGTCGCACGATGTCGTCCTCGCCCAAATAACCGCCGCTCTGGACCTCGATCATCACCAGGTCCAGCTTGCCCGGGTTCTCGAGCCGATGTTTATGTCCCGCGGGGATGTAGGTGGACTCATTGGTGCGGACCAGCAGTTCCTGCTCGCCATTTAAGACCTTGGCGGTGCCCGACACCACGACCCAGTGCTCGCTGCGGTGATAGTGCATCTGCAGGCTCAAGCTGGCACCGGGCTTGACCACGATGCGCTTGATCTTGAACCCCGGACCCTCCTCCAGGACGGTGTAGCTGCCCCATGGCCGGAGCACGGTCTTGTGCAGCTTGTAGGTGTCATGGTTGGCCAGCTTCAACTGCTGCGCGACCTTTTTTACATCCTGCACGTGGTCCCGGTCGGTTACGAGCAGGGCGTCCGGCGTATCGACAATGACCAAGCCGCTGACGCCAACGGCGGCGACCATGCGCCCGCTGCTTTGCACGTAGCAGTTCTTGCTATCGACGAACAAACATTCGCCCTGGGCGCGGTTGCCCGCCTGGTCGGGCGCGACCAGGTCGCTTACCGCTCTCCAGGAGCCGATGTCGCTCCAGGCGTAGTTGGCGGGAACCACAACCACGCGCGCGGACTTCTCCATCACGGCGTAGTCGATGGAAATGTCGGGCAGGGCAGCGAACAATTCCTGCGGCAAATCCGCATGGTCGTCCTTGATCCGAGTCGCTTCCCAGCAGCGCTTCGCGCCCTCCAGGATGTCGGGGGCGTGTTGGCCCAGCTCATTCAGGAACGTCGCTGCGCGGAAGCAGAACATGCCCGAGTTCCACAGAAAGCGCCCCGACTCGACCATTGTCGCCGCGACTTCGGCCGACGGTTTCTCGGTGAAACGGGCGACGTGGAAGCCGCCGCTGCCGGCGACCGCCTCGCCGCGCTCGATGTAGCCGAAGCCGGTTTCGGGGTAGGTCGGCCGGATACCGAAGGTGACGAGCGCCTCGCGCATGGCCAGTTGGAGAGCGTCGCGGACCGTCGCCGCGAAGGCCTCTTCGTCTTCCACCAGATGGTCTGCCGGCAACACCAGCAGAGTAGCCTCCAGTCCGTGTCGGGCGAGCGCGACGAGCGCGCCGGCCGCCACAGCCGGCGCTGTGTTGCGGGCGCAGGGTTCGAGCACGAAGAACTGCGGATAGGGTGCGCCCCCGGCTGCGTACTCGTCGCGGGTGGCGAAGTAGTGGTCGCGGTTGGTAACCGTGATGACTTCGGCAACATCGTCCAGCGGCGCCAGGCGGTCGATAGTTTTCTGGAGCAGGCTGCGTCCGTCCGCCAGCTTGATGAACGGCTTGGGATGGGCCTCGCGGGATACGGGCCACAGCCGCGTACCGCTTCCGCCGGAAAGAATGAGAGGTATCAACATGGATCGCGTTGAATCGCCTGGTGCGGGGATGGCATCGGCTGGTTGCGGGCGCTGAACCGGTAGGGCGAGGTATTGCCCGCCTAATTATGGCATCAAAGCGGGTCCGGTTCACCGAGCTTCGCCTGCCACTATGCTATGATTATCGATCTATTTCAAAGCCCTGCCTTAGGTTTTCTCATGCAAAAAGCCGCCTTGATCACATGCAAAAGGTCGCCCTGATCACAGGTATTACCGGCCAGGACGGCGCCTATCTTGCCGAGTTTCTGCTCGGCAAGGGCTACGAAGTGCACGGCATCAAGCGCCGCACCTCGCTGTTCAATACCGACCGCATCGACCATTTGTACGAAGGTCCGCAAGAGCAGCATCGGCGCCTGATTCTGCACTACGGGGACATGACCGATTCCAGCAGCCTCGTGCGCGTCATCCAACTGGTCCAGCCCACCGAGATCTACAACCTGGCCGCGCAGAGCCATGTGGCGGTGTCCTTCGAGGAGCCGGAGTACACCGCAAACTCCGATGCACTGGGCACGTTGCGCGTGCTCGAAGCAATACGCATCCTCGGTCTCGGGGACAAGACACGCTTCTATCAGGCGTCCACCTCCGAGCTCTACGGCCTGGTGCGGGAGACTCCGCAGAACGAGACCACGCCGTTCTATCCGCGCTCGCCCTACGGTGTCGCCAAGCTTTACGCCTATTGGATCACGGTCAATTACCGCGAGGCCTATGGCTTTTTTGCCTGCAACGGGATTCTCTTCAATCACGAGGGCCCGACGCGGGGAGAGACCTTCGTGACGCGCAAGATCACCCGGGCACTGGCGCGGATGAAGCTGGGTCTGCAGGACCGGCTGTATCTAGGAAACCTGGATGCAAAGCGGGATTGGGGCCACGCGCGCGACTACGTGGAAGCCCAGTGGCTGATCCTGCAGCAAGCGAAAGCCGAAGACTTCGTCATCGCTTCTGGCGAGCAACACTCGGTACGCGATTTTGTCAGCGCTGCGGCGACCGAACTCGGCATCTCCGTCACGTGGAAAGGCCAAGGCGTGGAGGAAGAGGGCTACGACGAGCGGGGCAATTGCATCGTCGCGATCGACCCGCGCTACTTCCGGCCTACGGAGGTCGAGTCGCTGCTCGGCGACCCTACCAAGGCCCGCACCAAGCTGGGCTGGCGGCCACGCATCAACTTCCGGGAGCTGGTTGCCGAGATGGTGCGCGAAGACCTGAAGGCGGCCGAGCGCGACGAGTTGGTGAAGAAGCATGGGTATTCGGCGTATGACTATCACGAGTAGCGCACAATATCCGCGTGCGAGGCTTCGCATCCCCGCCACGGCACCGTTCGGCGCTGAGCTTTCCTAACCTCTCTTCGATATATCCATGCACGCAAAACAGTTCTTCGAGGAAGTTTGCCAGGTTGCCCAAGGCCTGGATCTCAACGCCGTCGAGGCGCTGGCCAAGGAGCTCGTGGCACTTCGGGAGCGTGGCGGCCGATTGTTTCTTCTCGGTGTAGGCGGGAGCGCGGCGAACTGCAGCCACGCTGTGAACGACTTCCGGAAGCTGTGCGGCATCGAGGCCTACGCACCGACCGACAACGTTGCCGAGCTGACCGCCAGGACCAACGACGAGGGCTGGGACACCGTTTTCGCGGCGTGGCTCAGGACCAGCAAGGCGAAGTCCAGTGATGCCATTCTGGTTTTCTCCGTGGGCGGCGGAAACGCGGAAAAGAACGTCAGCGCCAACATCGTGGCGGGGCTCAAAGAGGCAAAGCAGCGCGGCCTGAAGGTGTTCGGGGTGGTGGGCCGTGACGGCGGCTATACGAAGCAGGTAGGCGACTGTGTAGTGGTCATTCCTACCGTCGACGCATCGCGGGTGACGCCGCACACGGAAGCCTTCCAGGCAGTCGTGTGGCATTGCCTCGTGTCCCATCCGGACCTCCAGCAGATTTCCACCAAGTGGTGAAGTGCCGGCGTCGTGCGTAGAGCCGTCTTTCTGGACCGCGACGGGGTGCTGAATGCGGCGGTGATCAGGGAAGGCAAGCCGTACCCGCCGGACTCGCTTGCCGAGCTGGAGGTGCTGTCGGGCGTGTGTGAGGCCCTCCAGAATCTGCGCCGGGCCGGATACCTGAACATCGTCGTTACGAATCAACCGGACGTTGCCACGGGCAAGCAGCAGATCGGTGTCGTGGAAGCGATGCACGATCAACTGCTGCGGAAGTTGCCGCTCGATGGCGTCAAGGTGTGCTACCACACGGATGACCAGAAGTGCGACTGTCGCAAGCCGAAGCCGGGCATGCTCCTGGAGGCGGCCAAGGAGTATGGGATAGATCTTCCCCGCAGCTTCCTGGTCGGCGATCGCTGGC
This sequence comes from Gammaproteobacteria bacterium, assembly GCA_041487115.1. Lineage (GTDB taxonomy): Bacteria > Pseudomonadota > Gammaproteobacteria > Burkholderiales > SHXO01 > SHXO01. Next base: position 41,190 of record JBGPMS010000002.1, on the reverse strand, counting down.
GAGACATAGCGGCAGGACAGGCGGCGGGTTGCCGCTGCTTTTTCATCGACTATGGCTACGATGAGAAGCGACCAGACCTGCCCTATGTTGCGGTAAAATCCTGCTCCGAAGCAGCGGTCCTTATTCTTTCCGACCATTCCGCGAGGTGACAATCGATGGCCGACCTCAAGTTCCTGAAGGTTAAGTTGTTCGCTGACGGTGCCGATCTAGCGGGGATCCAGGAGATGGCGGCGAACCCGATGATCAAGGGCTTCACCACCAACCCGACATTGATGCGAAAAGCCGGTGTGGCGGACTACAAGTCGTTCGCTTTGCAGGTCCTGGGGATCGTCAAGGACAGGCCGATATCGTTCGAAGTCTTCGACGACGATTTCGCCCAGATGGAAAAGCAGGCGCTGGAAATTGCCTCCTGGGGAAAGAACGTCAACGTCAAGATCCCCGTGACCAACACTAAAGGCGAGTTCTGCGGACCCCTGGTCGAGCGGTTGTCGCGGGCCGGGGTTCAGTTGAACGTGACTGCGGTCATGACCATCGAGCAGGTCAAGCGGATCACCGAGAAGCTCGCGGCCGATACGCCCGCCATCGTCTCGGTGTTCGCGGGCCGCATCGCCGACACCGGTCGGGATCCCCTGCCGATCATGGCGGAGTCCGTGACGATCCTGAAGTCCAGGCCCGCAGCCGAGCTGATCTGGGCGAGCCCGCGTGAGCTGCTCAACATCTTCCAGGCCGACGAAGTCGGTTGCCACATCATTACCGCCACCAACGACATTCTCAAGAAGCTGTCGCTGGTCGGCAAAGACCTGGACCGCTACTCGCTCGAGACCGTCGAGATGTTCTACAAGGATGCCAAAGCGGCCGGCTACAGCATAGCCACTCGAGCCGCCGCCTGATTCGAGCGCGATTCCCCGATTCCAGAACCAACTCTGGCGACGACATCATGAAGTTCAACAACGTTCTCATCACAGGCGGTGCCGGCTACGTTGGCAGCCTCCTGACACCGCAGCTGCTCGACCTCGGTTACAAGGTCACGGTCTACGACATCATGTACTTCGGCGATCATTTCCTGCCGAAGAACAATCCCAATCTGAAAGTCATCAGCGGCGACATTCGCGACACGCGCAAACTCGCGGAGGCCTTCAAGGGCATCGACGCCGTCATCTCGCTGGCGTGTATTTCCAACGACGCGAGCTTCGAGCTCGACGAGACGCTGTCCACCTCGATCAACCTGGACGCCTTTGAGCCGATGGTTGTCGCGGCCAAGAACGCGGGCGTAAAGCGATTCATCTACGCATCGTCGAGCTCCGTGTACGGGGTTTCGGAATCGCCGAACGTGACCGAGGATCATCCCCTGGTGCCCTTGACCCTGTACAACAAGTACAAAGGGATGTGTGAACCGCTGCTGTTCAAGCATCAAGCCAAGGATTTCGTCTGCGTCACGATCCGGCCTGCCACCTTGTGCGGCTTCGCTCCTCGGCAGCGCCTCGACCTGTCGGTCAACATCCTGACCAATCACGCGATCAACAACAACAAGATCACCGTGTTCGGCGGCTCCCAGAAGCGCCCGAACCTGCACATGCAGGACATGGTCGATCTGTACGAGTTGCTCCTCACCGTGCCGGACGACAAGATCGCGGGAGAGATCTTCAATGCCGGCTTCCAGAACATGTCGATCATGGATATCGCGCTGGTGGTGAAGCGTGTCGTGCAGGAGCAGTTTCCGGAGAAGGGCGATATCTCCATCGTCACCACGCCGACCGACGACATTCGCTCCTATCACGTCAACTCGGACAAGATCCAGCGGGTGCTCGGATTTCGGCCGAAGCGCACGGTGGAAGACGCCGTGCGCGATCTGTGCGTCGCCTTCAAGTCCGGCAAGCTTCCCGACAGCCTTGCCGACACCTTCTACTTCAATGTCCGCCGCCTCAAGGAACTGAAAGCGGCATGACGGCGCGCCCCGTCGCCGTTGTTACCGGTGGCGCCGGCTTCATCGGCAGCCACATGGTGGACTTGCTGGTGGAGCGTGGCTTCTCAGTCCGCGTGATCGATAATCTGGTCGGTGGACGGGAAGAGAACCTCGCGCATCTCAAGAGCAATCCCGAGTTGATGACGGAGTGGCGTGACATTCGAAGTTACGCTCCCGAGGATCTGCTCTTTCGCGACGCGCGCTACGTATTCCACTTCGCCGGCATAGGCGACGTCGTGCCGTCGATCGAGCGGCCGCTGGAGTACATGTCGGCGAACGCGCTGGGTACCGCCCAGATGCTGGAGTGCGCGCGCCATGCGCGGGTGCAGAAGTTCGTCTACGCCGCCTCTTCGTCCTGTTATGGGCTGGCGCAGGTTCCGACGCGCGAAGACCATCCCATCGATCCGCGCTACCCTTACGCTCTTTCCAAGTACCAGGGCGAGCAGGCCGCCTTTCACTGGCACCAGGTCTACAAGCTGCCGGTGAACTCGATAAGGATCTTCAATGCCTATGGCACCCGATCCCGGACCTCCGGCGCCTATGGCGCCGTATTCGGCGTATTCCTGCGCCAGAAGCTGGCGGGCAAGCCGTATACCGTGGTGGGCGACGGCACGCAGAGAAGAGACTTCCTGTACGTGACGGATGTCGCGCGCGCATTCCTCGCCGCGGCACAGACGCCACGCACGGGGCGAATCTACAATCTGGGCGCGGGCAATCCCCAGTCGGTCAACCGGCTCATCGAGCTGATGGGCGGAGACAGGATCTACATCCCGAAACGCCCCGGCGAACCCGATTGCACGTGGGCCGACATTGCGCTCATCACCTCCGAGCTGGACTGGCGCCCCGCGGTGACCTTCGAAGAGGGCGTGGCCAAGATACTCGCCAATATCGACTATTGGCGCAATGCGCCGCTGTGGGATCCGGACTCGATCGCCAAAGCCACGAAAACCTGGTTCGACTATCTGACGCCCCAAGGAAACGCGTGATGGACCCCGCCAGCAAGCAGCTCTACTCCCGCAAGATCAAAAGTCCAGAGCAGGTGCGGGAGGCGATCGGTCCGCGGCCGCGGAAGCGAAAAGTGATCATGTGCCACGGCACCTTCGACGTAGTGCACCCGGGTCATATCAGGCACCTGCTGTACGCAAAGACCAAGGCCGATATTCTGATCGCAAGCCTCACCGCGGACGAGCACATCCGGAAAGGAGAATTCAGGCCCTACGTTCCAGCCGACCTGCGTGCGGTCAACCTGGCTGCGCTGGAGATGGTCGACTACGTGATTATCGATCACGACCCTACGCCGCTGCACAACCTGGCGCTGATCCAGCCGGATTTCTTTGCCAAGGGCTACGAATACACCGCCGGCTCTGTTCACCCCAAGACGCAGGAAGAGATCGACGTCCTCGAATCCTACGGCGGCGAGATGATCTTTACGCCCGGGGACATCGTCTACTCGTCCTCGGCGCTGATCGAGCTGGCGCCGCCCTCGATCTCGGTCGAGAAGCTGATGGTGCTGATGGCCGCGGAGGGCGTCACCTTCAAGGACTTGCGCGATACACTCGGCAAGCTCACAGGTTTGCGGGCGCACGTGATCGGCGACACCATCGTGGACAGCTACACCTATTGCAGCATGATCGGAGGCATGACCAAGACGCCAACGATGAGCGTGCGCTACGAGCGGAAGATGGATTTCGCCGGCGGGGCGGCGGTCGTGGCGAAACACTTGCGAGCCGCCGGGGCGGAGGTGACTTTTTCCACCGTGCTGGGCAGCGACGCCTATAAGGACTTCGTGCTCGAGGACTTGAAGAAATTCGGGGTGCACTGTCTGCCGATCATCGACGAGACGAGGCCGACAACCAACAAGAATGCGATCGTCGCGGGGGGGTACCGCCTGCTGAAGGTGGACACGCTCGACAATCGCTCCATCTCGGACAAGATCGTCGAGCAATTGAAGCACCAGATCGGCGCAACCAAGTCCAGTGCAGTCGTGTTCAGCGACTTCCGTCATGGCATCTTCAACCGGAGCACCATCCCCCAGTTGACCTCGGCTATTCCCACCGGCGTGTTCCGCGTCGCCGACAGTCAGGTCGCGAGCCGCTGGGGCAACATCCTCGAGTTCGAAGGCTTCGATCTGATCACTCCGAACGAGCGCGAAGCGAGATTTGCCCTCGGCGATCAGGATTCGGTGGTGCGCCCGCTCGCGCTCGAGCTGCACAAGCGCGCCAAGTGCAAGACGTTGATGCTCAAGCTCGGCGATCGCGGCATGATCACCTACCGCTCCGACTCGCCCATGGACTATCGCGCCTTCTATACGATCGACACCTTCGCCGACCGGGTGGTGGACGCGGTCGGCGCAGGTGACGCGCTGCTCGCGTATGCCACGCTCGCGATGGTGGCTTCCAAGAGCAATGTCGTTGCTTCCATCCTGGGGAATATGGCCGCGGGTATCGAATGCGAGCACGACGGCAACTGGCCGGTCACCCCGGAACAGGTGCTCAAGAAGATCGACGCCGTCGAGAAGCTGGTCAAGTACGAATAGTCGACGCGATGCGCGTAATTGTCGTCGGGCTCGGTGTACAGGGGCACAAGCGGCGCGCAACCGCAGGCGGCGAGGTGGTCGCAACCGTAGACCCCTTCAACCCCGAAGCGCAGCACAAGCGGATCGAGGACGTGCCGCTCAGCGCATACGACGCAGCGCTTGTCTGCACCCCCGACGAAGCGAAGATCGATCTGCTGAGTTACCTGCTCTCCAACCGCAAGCATCTGCTGGTCGAGAAACCCCTGTTCGCCGATGATCCAGCCGCTCTCCTCGGCCTTCAGCAGCTCGCGCGAGAGCAGCGGACGGTCTGCTACACGGCGTACAACCACCGCTTCGAACCGCACTTCGTGCGCATGAAGGAGGTCCTGGAGTCGGGGCGCCTCGGCAAGGTCTATTGCGTCCGCATGTTCTATGGCAATGGTACCGCGCGCCTGGTGCGCGATTCGGCTTGGCGCGATCAAGGCGCCGGGGTACTGCCCGACCTGGGCTCGCATCTGCTCGACACCGCCTTGTTCTGGTTCGGGCGCCCCGCGGCTGACTTCAGAGTGTTCACCAGCAGTTGCTTCGAGAACCGCGCCTTCGATTACGTATCATTCGGCGCCGAGGCTGACCCGGTGCTGCAGATGGAGATCACGCTGCTCTCCTGGCGCAACCATTTCTATGCCGATGTGTTTGCCGAGCGTGGCAGCGCTCACATCCAGTCTTTGTGCAAATGGGGACCGAGCAGCTTCACCGTGCGGGACAGGAAGCTGCCGAGCGGGCGCCCGGACGAGGAGTCGGTCACCCTGGTTCAGCCGGATCCGACCTGGGAAGCCGAGTATCGCCATTTCAAGCGCTTGTGCGAAGGCGGCGAAAGCAACATCGCCAACGACATCTGGATCAATGGCGTGCTCGCGGACCTCTCGCGCCAGGCGCTGAGAGGCAAGCCATGACGCAACCCCGCATTGGGTTCGCCGGCATGACGCATCTGGGTCTCGTTTCCGCCGTGGCGGCGTCCGAAAAGGGCTTCAGCGCCGTCTGTTTCGATTTTGATGCTGAGCACATCGCAGCATTGACCAGGCGCGAGCTCCCGGTTTCCGAGCCGCAGCTCGACGTTCTCGTGGCAAAAAATGCAGTGCGCCTGTCCTTTACGGCGAAGGCAGCCGATCTGGCCGCGTGCGGCGTGGTCTACGTGGCACCGGACGTGCCGACCGACGATCAGGGCAAGAGCGACCTGGGTTCGATCAACAACCTCCTCGATGCGGTGTTCGAGGTCGCGCGCGACGACGCTGTAATTGTAGTTCTCTCTCAAGTGCCGCCCGGTTTTACGCGCAGCCGGCAGCGCCCTGGACGCGTTCTCTACTATCAAGTGGAAACGCTGATCTTCGGCCGCGCGGTCGAACGAGCCCTGTTTCCGGAGCGTTACATCGTGGGTTGCGTCGATCCGGCGCAGTCGTTGCCAGCGTCCTATGCGGCGTTTCTCGCCGTGCACGGTTGTCCCGTGCTGCCGATGCGCTACGAAAGCGCGGAGCTGGCGAAGATCTCGATCAACATGTGCCTGGTAGCCTCGGTCAGTACAGCCAACACCCTTGCCGAACTGTGCGAGAAGATCGGCGCCGACTGGTCGGAGATCGTTCCCGCACTCAAGCTCGACAAGCGCATCGGCCAGCATGCTTACCTTGCCCCGGGGCTGGGAATCGCGGGCGGCAACCTCGAGCGTGATCTGGCCACGGTATGCAGCTTCGCCGACCGCTACGGCACCGACGCCGGGGTAGTACGCGCATGGATCGCCAACAGCAGACACCGACGCGATTGGGCGGCGCGTACCATCCGTTCAGCGCTCCTCGAGGGCCAACCCGGCGCTACGGTGGCTGTGTGGGGTCTGGCCTACAAGGAAAACACGCACTCGGTTAAGAACTCCCCCTCACTGGCGACCATCGCCCAGCTCCCCGATACGCGCCTGGTTCTGCATGATCCGATGGTGCCTGCCTCCGCGGTGCGCCACACGAAGGCCGAGGGCGTTTCTGACCCGCTCGCGGCCGCTTCGGGTGCAGATGCGCTCATGATTCTGACGCCATGGCCGCAGTACCGTAGCATTCCCGCTGCGGACATCGCTAAAGCGCTGCGGGGACGCATCGTCCTCGATCCCTACGCTGTGCTGGATCACCGGGCTGCGCTGGCGGCGGGATTGGAGATTTTTACGCTCGGAAAACCGCCGCTGCGTGCGGGGAATCACTAGTTATGCTCGAACATCTGAACCCATCCTCGCAATACCCGGCGCGCGTTGTCGTAATGGGAGTCGGTGGCTTTGTAGGCGGTTCACTGGCCGCGCGCCTCGCGCGCGATGGCGTCCCGGTCCTTGCGCTTGGCCGCGGCGAAATCGACCTGCTGGCCGCCGGCGCGGCGGAGCGCCTTGCGGCAATGCTGCGCGCGGATGATGCTTTCGTTGCCGTCTCTGCGCTGGCGCCTTGCAAGAATTCCGAGATGCTGGTGCAGAACATGGTGATGGCGCGAGCCATGGTACGGGCGCTCGCGGCATCCCCTGTGACCCACGTGATCAACATCAGCTCCGACGCCGTGTACGCCGACAGTCCAGATCCCCTCAGCGAATCCTAGTGTGCGGCGCTCGGCACGCTGCACGGCGCCATGCATCTCGCGCGGGAAGTCATGTTCCGCGCCGAGGTGCCCGCGCCGCTCGCGACCCTGCGGCCGAGCCTGCTCTACGGCGCCAGCGATCCCCATAACGGCTACGGGCCCAACCGCTTTCGCCGCCTGGCGCAACGCGGCGAGGACATCGTGCTGTTTGGCGAGGGCGAGGAGCGGCGCGATCATGTTTTCATCGATGACGTGGCGGAGCTCGTGGTTCAGGTGCTTTTGCGCCGAAGCAAAGGGGAGCTCAACATCGCGACCGGCGAGGTGCATTCCTTTCGTGAGATTGCCGAGACGCTCGTCCAGCTCTCGGGGAAGAAGGTCGCGATCAAGGGCAGCCCGCGTAGTGGACCGATGCCGCACAATGGCTACAGGCCGTTCGACATCAAGGCGTGCAGGGAAGCATTTCCCGATTTCCGCTACACGCCCATCGCAGAGGGGCTTGCACGCGCACAGCGCGCAACGCCGTCAAAGGGCGCACGTGGCTGAAGTTGATTTGCTCCGGGCGTTGCCGAAGACGAAACGCAACGTCCATGCGCGCGCCATGGCGAAGAGCCCGGAGCGGGTTGCCGCCTCGCGCGAGTTCGGCGAGTTGTATTTCGACGGCCCGCGCGAGTTCGGCTACGGCGGGTACCGGTACGACGGGCGCTGGATACCGGTGGCCAAGGATATCGTCGACCACTTCGGCTTGAAGCCGGGCGACCGGGTGCTGGACGTGGGTTGCGCCAAGGGGTTCCTGGTAAAAGACCTGATGGGAGTCTGCCCCGGCTTGCAGGCGTTCGGCCTGGACATCTCGGAGTACGCGCTGATGCATTGCGAGACCGACGTGGTCGGGCGTCTGCATCTGGGAACCGCGACGCGATTGCCGTTCCCGGATGGCTCCTTCGACGCGGTAATCTCGATCAATACGATCCACAATCTCGACGCCACTGGCGTGGTCACAGCGCTGCGCGAGATCGAGCGCCTGGCGCCGGGACGCGCCTTCGTCCAGGTGGACTCGTATCACACCGAAGAGCAGCGCCAGTTGTTCCTGGAATGGGTTCTGACCGCCATCTACCACGATTATCCGCAAGGCTGGCTCGACCTGTTCCAGCGAGCAGGGTACACGGGCGACTGGTACTGGACCGTTGTCGAAGCCTAACCCGCACTTTCTGGAATCTAGAGGCGAACATGAAGAAATACGCGATTCTCGGCGGCGGCGGATCCTTCGGGATTCACACGGCGCTCTATCTTCTGGACCATGCCGATCCGTCCATGGTCATCGGCATCGGCCGCAACCCGCTGCGGCCCGAGCCGTTCTCGCTCAATGTCGACAAGCGCAAGAACTACCGCTACTACGCCTGTCACCTGACCTACGAGCTGGACCTGCTGCTCGAAATGCTCGACCGGGAGAAGCCCGCTGTCATCGTCAACTACGCCGCCCAAGGCGAGGGCGCGGTGTCCTGGAAGCATTCCTGGCGCTTCTTCGAGACCAACTCGATGGCGCTCTCCCGCCTGTGCGAGGAGCTGATGAAGCGCGCTTGGCTCGAACGGTTCATCCAGATCGGCACCTCCGAGATGTATGGTTCGGTGGAGCACGCGTCCAAGGAAGACGAGCCGATCAAACCCAGCAGCCCGTACGCCGCGTCCAAAGTCGCGTTCGACATGTACCTGCAGTCCGTGCACCGCTTCCTCAAGTTTCCGATGAACGTGATTCGGCCGTCCAACGCCTATTGCTCGGGGCAGTTGCTTCACCGCGTTATCCCGAAGGCGATAGTCTGCGGTCTCACGGGCCGGAAGCTGCCGCTCCAGGGCGGCGGGCGCGCCGAGAAGTCCTACATCCACGCGCGGGATCTCGCTCGAGCCGTCCATCTGGTCGCGGAAAAGGCACCGTTCGGCACGATCTACAACGCCGGCCCGGCGGAGCCCACCAGCATTCGTCGCGTCGTCGAACTGTGCGCCGAAGCGCTCGGCATGCCCTTCGAGCAGCTGTGCGAGATGGCGCCCGACCGACTGGGACAGGACTCCAGGTATTGGCTGGACTCCAGCGCGATCTACAAGGACGTCGGTTGGAAACCCCAGATCGGCTGGGGTGAAGGCCTGGGGGAAATGGTGTCGTGGGGCAGGAAGTACCTCGACCAATTGCGCGACTGGCCGATGGATTACGTGCTGCGTGGCTGATCATCCAACGCCGGTCGCCGACACCGATGCCGCCTGGGCAGAGGAGTGCCTGGTGGCGGCGAGAGAACCGCTGCGCCCGGCCGACGCGGTCGCGGCGCTGCTGATTCTCGATGATGGACGCTACGTGATGCAACTGCGAGACGCGCTGCCGCACATCTTCTATCCGGGTCATTGGGGCTGCTTCGGTGGAGCCGTCGGCCTCGGAGAAGCGCCGCTCGCGGCGCTCGAGCGCGAGCTGGAGGAAGAGCTGGAGTACACTCCCGGCGCTGCCATCGAGTTCACGCGGTTCGACTTCGATTTCTCGAGGCTCGGGCAACCGAAGGTGTACCGGATCTTCTATGAGATCCAAGTCCCCAACGCGGCATTCCAGCGCTTCGTCCTGCACGAGGGCGCGGCGTTCGAGGCGATCGGCGGGCGCGAGCTGCTGACGCGGCGCAAGGTTACCCCCTACGACGCGTTCGCGGTATGGATGCACATGAGCAGAGGACGTTTTCAAGGGGCTTGAAGGGATAGACGAAATGGACGCGCTTACACACACCAACATCCTCGCGGCGGGACGCTACCGCGGAGTCCGGATCGACGCCGGCGAAGCGCAGATCGCCCAGTCCCTGCATCGCTTTATGCTGCGCCTGCGCATGTGCGAAGAGGCGCTCGCGCGGGAGTATCACCCGGCGGACGAGATGCGCTGCCCGGTGCATTTCTGTGTCGGCCAGGAGGCGGTGCCGGCAGCGTTGTCGCTGCTCCTGAACGAAGACGATTACCTCTTCAGTCACCACAGGTCGCATGGCTATTACCTGGCAAAGTCCGCCCCCATGGAGGCGCTGTTCGCGGAGCTGTACGGCAAGAGTACCGGCGCGAACGCCGGGCTGGCCGGCTCGCAGGACATCTCCTTTCCGGCACGCAACTTCTATAGCGGCGCCATCCTTGCGGGTGCGACCGCGATCTCTGCAGGAGCTGCGCTCGGTTTCCAGCTCAAGGGGACGCCCCAGGTTGCCGTCGCGGGATTCGGAGAATCGGCGACCGACGAGGGCATTTTCTGGGAAGCGATCAACTATGCCGCCGTAGCCAAGCTCCCGATCGTCTTCGTGTGCGAGAACAACAACTACTCGGTGTTCTCTCCTCAGCTCAAGCGACAAGCCCTGGATAACCTGAGCGCGCGAGTCGCAACGTTCGGCGTCAGGAGCACGGCGCTGTTCGGCAACGATGTCATGGAGGTCTACCGCGTGCTGCGCAAAGAGATCGCAAACGCGCGGGCCGGCGAGGGGCCCGCTTTCATCGAGGCCTATACGTATCGATGGAGCGGCCACTATGGGCCCGAGAGCGACGACCTCGTCGGGTACCGCGATGCTGCGGAAATCGAGGCGTGGAAGCGCAATTGCCCGATCACGCTGATCGAAGAGGTGATGCGGGCCAACGACCTCCTCAAGTCAGGCGACCGGGAACAGTATGCAGCCGAAGTGCAGGCTACGATCGAGGGTTGCTTCGCGTTCGCCAAATCGAGTCCGTTTCCAGGCGCTCCGGATTGGAGGGCACTCAACTTCAGTCCCGAGTCCCCGTTGGCGGATGAATACCTGGTCGAAGTGGAGCTGGCGAATTTCGACGCACATCAGGAAGCCAAGCAGGCCAAAGGCTATTGAGCACAGGGAGAAGACGCAAGGTGGCAGGTTCCCCTCCAACTGATTCACGCCTGGCCGTGGCGCAGTCGAACGCCGGGACCGGACACCCCGAGATCAGCTACGGCGAAGCGCTCAATCAAGGGCTGCGTCAGGCCATGGAGCTGAATGAGGGCGTGTTCGTGATGGGGCAGCTGGTGGACTATGGGCCGGGCGTCTTCGGATCCACCACCGGGCTGGTCGAGCGTTTCGGTCCGACACGCGTGCGCGATTTCCCCGTCTCCGAAAGTGCGATGACGGCTGTGGCGATCGGGGCGGCCGTGGTCGGCCTCAGACCCGTCCTGGTCCACCATCGTCTGGACTTCATGCTGTACTCGATCGACGCGATCGTGAACTGGATGGCGTTGTGGCGGTTCAAATCGAATACGCAATCGACGCTCCCCATCGTCATCCGTGCCATCGTCGGCCGGGGATGGGGGCAGGGCCCGCAGCACTCCAAGAGCCTGCATGCCTGGTTCGCGCACGTTCCTGGGATCAAGGTAGCGATGCCCGCCACCGCGTTCGATGCCAAAGGGCTCCTGCTCGAGAGCATATTCGGCCAGGACCCGGTGATCATCATCGAGCACCGTTCGCTCTTCTCCCTGAAGGGCGGCGTTCCGGAGATACCCTACAGGGTCCGGTTCGGACGGGCCATCGTGCGCAGTACCGGCGAGCACCTTACCATCGTCGCGGTGGGCGTCATGGTCCCATTCGCCTTGCGGGTAGCTGGCCGGCTGGCGGCGCTTGGCATCAGCGCAGAGGTGATCGACCTGAGAACGGTCTCGCCCCTGGATACCGACACGGTGTGCTCCTCGGTCGAGAAAACCGGACGCCTTTGCGTCTTCGATCCTGCCTGGCAATCGTTCGGTGTCTCGGGGGAAGTCATCGCTCGCGTAGCGGAACGATCGGGCCGTGCATTGCGCGCGGACCCGGTTCGGATTTGTCAGCCCGACAGCCATACCCCGATGAGCCCCGCGCTGGAGACCCTTTACTACCCGGACGAGACAGCAGCGGTCGAGCGGCTGCGCTCGCTGGCGGCGCAGCAATCGTAGCGTCCTTCCCGCAGCTGGCACGATCGAGTCTGTCGCAACCAGATTCGAGGATGATTTCCACCGACCCGATATGAACGACAACGCGGACCCGCGCGGCGCGGGTGGCGACCCCGAAAAGCCGATGATCGGCATCTACGATTTTTCTTACGGGCCGTACGCGTTAGGCGATGCACTCACTTGGACGATGAATCTCAACGTCCTCGCGTCGGCGGCGGGTTGCGGCGCGATCGACCAGTATCTCGTCATCGATCCATTGCGGCCAGGGAGCCGCTATCAACCGTTCGTCAACCAGCATAACTACGTCTCCATCATCGACAGCCTCTTCCCGGCATTCCTCTGCAGTCCGTTGCTGCGGTCGTTAAAGATCATCCGCCATCCTCCGGGCTTCAACTTGTTCCTATTGCGCGAAGTGCTGCGCCGCCGTCCGATGTGGCCGTCATTCTTCAGCCATCTTCGGAGAAAGCTCGATTTCATTTCGCATCGTCGGATCAACGCGTACTACCGCCGTCACGGCCAGCTCCCGTTGCTTTCCGCGCCGCGCGGCTATGGGGCCTGGGCTGATGCGTTCCGCCGGACTCATTGCGACGGCCGCTTCGTCGTCGCGGTAAATATCCGCCAGGGGGCGTTCGGCCTGGCGCCAGCGAACCTGGGTCGCGATTCGCCGTTGCCGGAGTGGCATGCGTTCATACGTCGCGCGGCTGCGCGCCATGCCGACGTGTTGTTTCTCATCCTGGGCGGCTACACGGAGTGGGACCGCGAGATGCTACGGCTACCCAACATGCTGATCCCACGCGCCATGGGTTTCGGGCTAGGGCATGAACTGGCGCTGTTGCATCGAGCGGACTTGTTCATGGGTAGCTCCAGTGGCTTCGCCACGATGGCTACGTTTTGCGGCAAGCCTTATCTCATCACCAACATCCAGGACCTCTTCTCCTTCTACATCGACATCCCCGTTGGCGCGCGCCATTACCCCTTCGGGACCGAGAACCAGATTCTCTATTGGGAAAAGGAGAACCAGGACGTGCTGCTGGCGTTTTTCGAAGAGCTTCATGGCCGTCTGCGCGAGAGACCAGCGCTATGAGGGCGAACAGCAAGCTGGTGCTCTTCCGGCGGCGACTGATAAGCTTTACGTACAGGGTCCTCAACCGGCTGCAGTTCTTCCCGATCACGCTCTTGTACGTGTGGTTCAATGCCGCGCTCAAGCTGATTGTGCTGCGGCTGGGCCTAGGAGTCGTTCGCGTGGGATCGGCAACGGGCGACGTGTCGTCCCTGCCGCGCGACGCCATGGTGTGGCTCGGTAGCGCCTCGAGCGGCCCACCGGGACACCAGTTCGATGTGTGTCTGCGCCTGTCGCGAGAAAACGCCGCCGCCGAGCTGCACGATGTCTTTTCCGTAGCGCTGACGTTTCCGCGCATTCAATCGGTGGGCCTGTACTGGGATTCGTCGAGCTTGGACGACGACCTGCACATATTGCAGTCAAAGCGAGACCGGAGCCGCCGCGCTCTCACGGCGTTGCACGAGGAGATAGGCGCGCGGGGCAGCACGCAATTGGTAGAGTTCCTCCATTCCGATCATGGGGAGCTCGTACTTCCAGTAGCGACCTCACGCGACGCGCAGACACTGCTCAAGCGCTACGCGGGAGCGGCTGATGTGGTCTGCCTCAACCTCTCGATGGAACTGCGCGCGCTGGCAGACGCGGTTGTACGAGCGTGTCCTCATATCAGGTTCTGTCACTTCTCTCCCGAGCCGCCGGAATCCGCAGGCGCAGCCAACAGCCAGTCATTCTTCGGCTGGGGCCTTACCCTGCATGAGCGGATGGCTTTAGTCCAGGCGGCGGACGCTTACGTGGGGGCCTTCGACGAATTGGGCTGTACCGCAGTGATCTCCAGACGACCTGCTATCCTGCTCGGCGGCGGTTCCGGCGTACAGCCCGACCGGGTCAGCCGGGACGGCATCGCCGTGTGGCTTCCGGGCCAGCCGGACCCGACGGCGTTGACGAAGATGGTGCTTCAGTTCCTGTCGGATCGTCTCGCAGCGCGGACCAAGTGAGGCGACCTCGAAGAGAGGACGCTAGTCCCAGTCTTCTGATCTCGCGTCTTGCCGCATGCGCCACCTTTCGCCGGCGCGGTCTTGGACGAACCAGAGCACCGAGCCGGGCAAGGTTACGGCTATGGTGCACAATCCGAAAACGACCGAAAGGGCCAGCGCTTCGGGACGGGCCAGCCCCGCCAGGCCGAATAGCAGGATCGCAGCTCCTTCCCTGACACCCCACCCGCCCAAGGAGATCGGCAGCATCGCGGCAAGAACGATCAACGGGGTCAACACCATGCAATCCGCGAGCGACACGCGAAGATTGAGTCCCAGTCCGATCATCCACATGACGATCCCCATGTTGAGATATGAGGCGAATGACAGAGCAAAGACCAACGATGTGCGCGGAACATCGGTAAGCAGGCGACGAGTGTCTGCGGCTGCGTAGTGCACAGCGCGGACCGGCAGAAACCCGCTTTCCTTGAGTTTGCGCAATCCTTTGCCAAGAAAAACCAGCGCACCGGTCGCCGCCGCGATGCCTACCAGCAGGAGCGCAGCGGTCCCTGCCACCGCTACCGGCACTCCGCGCGCGTCGAGCCCGGACTGCAAAACAATGAGCAGCACGAGGAGCGCGACCACGATGACCAGCCGTTCCAGCATCACGCCGTAAACAGCGATGTGGCGGCTCGCGTAGCGGCTCCAGAACAGCCACATGCGTACCGCATCGCCGCCGACCGACGGCAGTATCTGTCCCGCAAATGCGCCAATCCATGAATACCTGAGCGCCACCCTGAACGGCATTGCGCCGCCGAGCGACGCAGTTATCAGGGACCAACGCCACGCGACGAGCGGAATCTGCACGCCCAGCTGAAGCACGGCAATGGCAAGCAGTAGCGGATCGCCGTTGAAGACAGTCGCCACCGACTGGGCCGGATCCGCTTTCAGGAACAGGTACGCCAGCAGCCCTGCCGACAGCCCTATCTGCCCGACAAGCAGCAGCCGGCGCCCCCCGGCCCCGGAGAAACGTCTTGCCTCGTTGGGGTTGGTCTCGCTCAGACGGGCTTGCTGCGCCGCTGACGCCGCACGTAGGTCGCAAAAAGCACGGATACCAATAGCAGCCAGATCACGAAGGTGACAATCAGCATCCACTGATCTCCAGTCGGCAGAGCGGGCCCACTCTCGCGCCCCGCGGCTGCCGGATCGCCGCTGTTGTTGTAGGCGTCCAGCAGGATGGCTTCGACCAGTGCGGTCGATTGCGGGCCATCCGGATTGGCTTTCGCCGACTGATCAAGGTAGGAGAGGATCTTTTTTTGCGCGCTGATTCCTGCAATCATCTCCACCTTGTGCCGCAATCGAGCGTCGAAACTCGCCGGCAGCAAGGTCGCCAGCGGCGGTTTCATCGTCACCGATATCTTCCCGGCGGCGAGCGGCCCGACGTCGAGAACGACCGGAAAGCTAAGCCGAGTATCGAGATTCGCGACGCCGATCACCACGCCCATTTCATAAGAATAGAGTTCGCCCTTGCGGCCCTCGAATCTGAATACCGCGCTACGCGCCTCGACGGCGCGGCCCCTTTCCTTGACGATCATCTTGGTGCCGGATATCGGGCTCAATCCATTGTTCTCGAGAACCATCGCCGCGTAGCCGGGATGGCTCAACAGGTCTGTGTACCTCTGGAATTCCGGCAGGACGGTCACGTCGAATTTGATTTCATCGGCGCTGTGTCCCGGAGAGGGCGCCGCCAACGTCAAGATGAGGACAGCTGCGTATATCAAGCTTCTCATCGACAGCATTCAAGACCCGATAAGTGGAAGTGCAGACGCTGGTCGCAGCGGAAAACACACGGGTTGCCGAAAGTTGTCTTGAGAATCTTCCGGGCTCACCCCACGGGTTCTGCGCTGGGCGCTGTTCCCGTATCATGCTACTCTTCAGGCCGCCCCTCGAGGCAGCATGACCAGAGTATAGCGAGAACAACCGTAACATGCTTAGCGTGATCTCCCTTTTGCGCCGCGTCGACCTGCGTGCCTGGATTATCTTCGTCGTCTGCTTCGGGATGTACTACTTCGTGTACGCCCGGTACTACACGAGCGGCGAGATCGTGCACTGTTGCGATACGCACGGCATGTGGACCATCGAGTACCTGGCGCTGTATTCGATTGCCCGAACCGGAGAGTTCGTCTGGTGGGACCCGACCGGCGTTGGCGGCTGGCCGATCTATTCCAACCTGCTCAACTGGACCTTCAACTACTTCAGCCCCTATTCACTTCCGTACCTGGGTGGATTCTGGCTGCTCAGCAGATTCCACGAGATCAGCCCGCAAGGCATCAACGAGGCATTGGTGTACGAGAAGGTCATCTACTACTACCTTCTGAACTTCATTGCCGTAATGCTCATTTCGCGCGAAGTGCTGAAGACTTACTTGGCGCGCTTCTTCGTGGCGATTGTATTCACACTCGGGGTGATTCAATTTCAAGGGTTCCGGGACTCACATCAATACATGGCCCTGGCCGGGCCGTTGTTCTACATCTGGGGCCTGCTCTACTATGATCGCCGCCGCACGTTCCAGAGCTTTCTCGTATTCGTTATCGTCACCGGCTTGCTCGTATCCAGCCTGAGCTACGCCTTCACGCAATCCGGGTTCTACTGGTCGGTGGCATTCACCGTGTTCTTGGTCGCCTTCCACCCTTCTGTGCTGCGCGACGTGCGCAAGCATTTCAGGCAAGGATGGGAAACCCGCTGGGGCAGACTTTGCCTGGTCCTCGGTGTTCTCCTGTTTGCATTTGGCCTGGCAGCGCCGCTTTCCTCGGTGGCCTTGAATGCCGGCCACCTGATGCGCGTGACCGGTATGCGGCCGCTCGACTGGTCGCACGGCATATTCGGCGATTGGGATCCGCCCTATTTTGGCGTGCCGCCGTATGAACTGTGGACCAACGTCATGTATTTCGCGCCGCGCTCGGAGATCCACAACCTGATCCTTACTTTCGATCCTTGGAAAGTCTCCGGCATCGATCATCGCTACATCGGGCTGCTGGCGCTTCCGCTTTGCCTCGCAGGGCTCGTGCTAGGCTATCAGCGCCGCTACTTTGGCACGTTGTTTCTCGCTTTCTTCGTGTGCGTCGTGTTCGTTCCCTACACCGTGGACAACCTGGCGTACTTCTCCCTGATGCACCTGCAGGCGTTCCAGAACGTCCGCACGGTGGGGGGGCTGCTGCCGCGCGATGGCCCTGCGTTGTTTCTCAGCTTGATAGCCGCCCTCGGGCTGGATCAGCTGCTCCTTAGAGTTTCCGCAACCGCCGGCGGTGCGGCGCAAATCGATCGGGATAGACGGCTGGACTACGTCCTAGTGGCCGGTTTGGCCGGTCTCATCATTTTCGCGGCCATTGTCTTCGTGGCGGGGGTTCGTTCGGGTACGGCTGCCGAGTTGCGCAGCACGTTCACCTACACCGGGCTTTACCTCGGCCTGTTTGCGATGCTCGTGCTGCTTCTTCTGTTTGCGAAGAGCCATCGCGGCGCGCGGACGCTGACTGTCATGCTGCTGGTTCTCGCCATCACCGACCTTATTCTCTCCGGGTCGCACTATTTCGCGAAGCGCCCGAACCACAACAACATGATCTACCGCGACGTGCCCGGTTCGTCGTGGTCCAAGCCCCGCCCGAACGAGATAGGCCCGATCACGAGCGAGGCCCAAAGCTGGGCGGGCCAGGACTACCGCGGCATCATGCACAATCTCGCAGGAGGTCCGTGGGTAGGGTTGCGCGAATGGCTCATTCTGGAAGGCCGCCCCGCCATGGCGAGCTTGCTGGAGAACTGGAACCGGGAGACGAAGTTCATGCGGGCGTATCCGCATTTCCGCTTCTACACGGCGGGGCGCTTCGTTCCTTACGACACCATAAAGGCGATCGACGGGATCGAGACGCCAAACGGTCCAGGCCAATGGGTCTACGTGCACGATATGCAGTTGGCGGAATCATCCGCGGGTACCGCCAAACCCGTCCCGGCCACCTGGCAGATAGAGGAGTTCACGTTCAACCGGGTACGGGTCCACGTATCCATGCCGCAGGACGGCGTGATGATCTACTTCGACAATTACGACCCATGGTGGAAGGCTTACATCGACGGTGAGCGGACAACGATTCATCGGGCGAATTTTGCGTTCAAAGCGATCCAGCTCAAAGCCGGCGAGCATTCGGTCGAGTGGAAATTCAACCCCTATCCGGTGAAGATTGCCTGGTCGTTGTTCTATCTCTGCCTGCTGGCCTACGGCTACTGCATGTGGCGCTGGCTTCGCATGGCGCGCTCCGCCGCTGTCGTGCAATGAGCAATTTGGTGGCTTCGTCAGGTTCCATGGATACCTCGCACGCGGTGCCCGACGCTTCGATTTCCGAGCGCAAGAGACGCATACATGAGCTCGCGGAACGCCTTGCGGCCGAGCGCAATTCCTGGATCCGGCGCAATGCGTACTACTACGAGCAGGACTACCGGTATATGCGGTTCCTCGTATCGGAAGGCCTGCGCGTTCTCGATCTGGGATGCGGCACGGGCCGGCTACTGGCGGAGTTGAAGCCCTCCTACGGCGTCGGCGCCGATATGAGCCGACAGATGATCGAGGTCGCGAGGCGTGACTATGCACAGTTAGAGTTCAGGGTAGGGGACGTCGAGGACCCGGAGTTCATCGATACCCTCGAGGGACCCTTCGACGTCATCATTCTTTCCGACACCCTCGGCGCGCTCGACGATTGCCAGGCAACCCTCGAGCGGTTGCGCTGTCTCTGCACGCCCGACACTCGCATCATCGCCGCCTACTATTCCGGGCTGTGGCACCCGATTCTCGGCATGGCACGCATACTCGGATTGCAGATGCCCGCTGTCGAGCAGAACTGGCTCTCCACCGAGGATATCGAGAACGTCCTGCGGCTGGCGGATTTCGAGGTGGTAAAGCGCGAGTGGTGTCAGCTGCTGCCGCGGCACGCGTTCGGTCTCGGACCCTTGCTCAATCGCTATGTCGCCATACTCCCAGTGATTCGCCGTGCCTGCCTGCGGAACTACGTGATTGCCCGCCCACGGCCTGAGCGCACGCGCGAAAAGCTCTCCGCGACCGTGGTGGTTCCCTGCCGCAACGAGCGCGACAACATCGAAGCCGTGGTGCGCAGGCTGCCGGCTTTTTGCGACGACATCGAACTTATCTTCGTCGAGGGGCACAGCCGGGACGGGTCGCTGCAAGAGATTCATCGCGTGATCGATGCGTACCCGGATCGTGACATAAAGGTGTTCGCGCAAGACGGAATCGGAAAAGGCGACGCGGTGCGCAAAGGCTTTGCCAACGCACGCGGCGAAGTGCTCATGATCCTGGATGCGGACCTGACCATGCCGCCAGAGGCGCTGACCAAGTTCTATGACGCCTTGGCATCCGGCAAGGGGGAGTTCATCAACGGGTCGCGGCTGGTCTACCCGATGCAGGACGAGGCAATGCGCTTCCTCAATCTGCTCGCCAACCAGGGATTTTCCTGGCTTTTCAGCTGGCTGCTCAATCAGCGCTTCACGGACACCTTGTGCGGGACCAAAGTACTGCGCCGCAAGCACTACGAGCGAATCGTCGCCAACCGTGCCTATTTCGGCGAGTTTGATCCCTTCGGAGATTTCGATCTGATCTTTGGTGCCGCGAAGCTGAATCTCGCGGTCGTCGAGATCCCCATTCGATACGCCGCCCGTGAGTATGGGGAGACTCAGATTTCACGCTTTCGGCACGGATGGCTTCTCCTGCGCATGGCGTTCTTTGCGCTGCGCAGGCTGAAGGCGTTCTAAGCCCGGCGTCCGCCAGCCTGGATCATGCGGGAGCACGCGCCGGCGCACTACAGAGACCGTTGGAATGCGAAGCCGGTCCTGCGCGCCATCTATGCCGACTACTATCGCCGCATCCTTGCGGAATGCAAGCCTGGCCGCAGCCTGGAAATTGGAGGGGGCTCCGGAAATCTGAAGGCATACATGAGCGACGTAGTGTCGACCGACATCGTTCCATCCCCATGGCTCGACGCTGCCGCCGATGCCCAGGCGCTTCCCTTCGCCGCCGCGAGCTTCGCAAACATCGTCGTCGTGGATGTGCTGCATCATATCCAGTGGCCGCGCCGCTTTCTGGCCGAGGCCGCGCGCGTGCTGCAGCCCGGGGGCAGGCTGGTGTTGTTGGAGCCCGCGATTACCCCGCTCAGCTGGATTGGCTACAAGTTTTTTCATCCGGAGCCCGTGCGGATGAACGCCGACCCGCTCGCGGAAGGCCAAATCGATCCCGCTCGCCACCCGTTCGACGCCAACGGCGCCATTCCGAGCTTGCTCTTCGGGCGATACGTGAAGCGGTTCAACGCTACGTTCCCCCAGCTGAGCATCGTAAAAATTCAGCGGCTCAGCTACATTGCCTACCCTTTGTCCGGCGGTTTCCGCTCCTGGTCCCTGATCCCAGCCGCGATGGTCGACAAAGTTCTCGCTATAGAACAAGCGCTCGCCCCTGTCCTCGGTCCGCTCATGGCCTTCCGGCTGTTCGTGGCTATCCAAAAGACGGAACGCTGACGAAGTGTCATTGCTCAATACCGCGCAAAAGATAGGTCTGGCGAAGATTGCGAGCCGGTCGGTTCTCGCGTGCCGCAAGCTGTTCGGCAAACCGTCCGAAGCGCAGTTCACGCGTCATGGAATCCGCTGGCGGCTGGATTTGCGCGAGGGCATCGACTTCTCCATCTTTCTTCTCGGGGCCTTCGAACCGTCCACTGTGCGGACGTACCGCGCCTTGGTGAAACCCGGTCAGACCGTGCTCGACATCGGCGCGAACATTGGCGCTCACACGCTGCTGCTGGCTCAGCTGGTGGGGGCGAATGGCAGGGTGATTGCGTTCGAGCCGACCGCTTTCGCTTATCAAAAGTGCGCCGCGAATGTCGCGCTCAATCCTTCCTTGCAGTCGTGCATTTCGCTGCACCAGGTAATGCTCGTCGAAACGGAGGACGAAGCGCTGCCTTCAGCGGTCTTCTCCAGCTGGCCTCTGGTGGAAGTCCCTGCATTGCATGAAAAACACAGGGGCCAGTTGATGGAGACAAAGGGTGCACGGGCGCGCACATTGGACCAAATCGTGAGTGAATTGGAGCTTTCCGCGGTGCATTTCATCAAGCTCGACGTCGACGGCTTTGAATACCCAGTCCTCTCTGGGGGTCGCCAAACGCTCCGGAAATTCCGTCCCCCGATCCTACTCGAGCTCGCGCCGTACGTTCACGCCGAACATGGGCACACGCTGGAGGAATTGGTGGCGCTGCTGCGCGAGACTGGATACGAGCTTCGAGATATGGCGACCCTCAGGCCGATTTACGCGGATCCGGCAAGTCTCCGAAAACAAATCCCCGATGGCGGGAGCATCAACGTCCTTGCCATATCTGCAGATGGCGCGAGCAGATGAGTTGCGGGAGGAGCCTGCGGTACAAGCAGAGCCGCCGCAAGGCAGCCAAGCATGAGCGGACGGGCGAGACCCAGGTTTAGACATAATCGTCTAGTTGTTGGACTATGGAGTGGATTTCGGAAGCGGTCACGCGCAGGCGGCCCGGCAAATCGCGGCTCACGAATTGCTGATGCAGCACGTAGCGGCGGCGGCGGTTGTCCCGCGCTACGCGGTCGACATACATCTTGTCCAGACCGCGGTTGACAGAGACACTGAGGTTCTCCCGCACTCTCAGCCCGATGAACAGGCGTACTGCATGCCTGACGAGCGCCAGCGCGCGAAACGGCTGCGCCAGCGTCCGCTGCAGGTAGCCAGGAATGGGCGCCGCGTGTTGATTGGTGAAATTGTCCCTGACCCCCTGCATGATGTCGCCCCGCTCGCGTCCGGGGCGCATCGATTCGGCAAGGATATAGTCGATGACCGGAGGAGAGATCATCGGCGTCAGATACTTGAGGTGCAAGAGGTCCAGAACTCGGTCGAGCTGTTCCGGCGAATAGGTCGCGCGACAGTGTGCGTCGGCCAGCAACTGCTCGACAACGACCGCCCGGTACGCCCAATACTCGCGAAACAGAAGGTCCGGCTTGGTCGCAAGGAACTGGTGTGGATGCCACCCTTCGCTCGCGATCGACGGGCTGGTGTTGCGCGCCATGAAAAAAAGCGGAAGTCGGCGCACGCCGCCGGCAATCAGAGTGACAGACGAAGACAACAGCTCTTGCGACAAAGCGGACTTTATGCGGGTCATCTGCTGCAGCACGGACTGCAAAACGCCGGTGCGATGAATCGCATAGAAGATAGCCTGGTAATTGCTCATTTGTGCGACGATCCGCTTCAGGGGATCGTCCGCTTCGAGCGACGAGGCCCAATAGAAGATATCGGAGATTTCGAAAACGTCGTCGGGCTTGAAATTTATGTAGTATCCGTGAGCCGCAACCAAGTGTGGATTGGCGTCGAGCTGATCGAGATATCGATCGAGATGGTTGGTGAACAGGATGTCGTCGTCGGCGCAAAAAGAACAGTAAGGCGTCTCGACCGCCTCAGTTGCGCGACACAGCTTGACCGTGGTGGAGATCGTAGTGTCGTAAGCTTGGTGGACTATGTCCAGCCCGGCGCCAGCAACCGTCTCCCGGTTTTGTGCAAGCGCCTCCGCGGAACTGGAATCGAGGACGCGGATCGGGTATTCGAACCGGCGCGCGGCAAGATAGCCGAGCAAGCTGCGCAAGTATGCGGGCCGATTGTAGGTCGGAATGAGTAAGGTATAGCGCAATCGCGGTGAGGCTGTCATGTTCTCAGGCGCGTCCGATGATAGCCCGGGTTGCGTGATTTGTGAGAGGCAAAACGCAGCCAGCCAGTTTCTTTGCGGCGGTGAATCTTACCAGACAAAACTTTCACACTCACGCGCTCATTGCTCGTCGCAAGAACATGACGTGTGTGCATCGGCAGCAAGACCGAATTTCATGCTCGCGTCCCCTATCCGATATCTGACCGGCATGGTGCGAGCGTGTCTTTTCCCTGGTGTTGAGATACGCAAACCATTCCTGCGCTCAGCGCTCGCTGGCAGGGGAGCGCGATCCGGGGACCGTCGTAGTTGACCAAGGCTCGATAGAAGCGTCATCTCGCGCGCTTCAGAGATGCGTCCAGCGTCGCCCTGATCAGACGAGATTGGGCCCGGGCCCGGCGGCAACGATATAACACTCAACCTTCGAATCTGAATCTTTCCTCTTGATTTCAGATAGCTTTTCGTGTTCAATGCTGGACTACGTTCAATCGTTGAACACGCGGGCGCCTGCTCGGCCAGCCGGCAAATGCTGACGGACGAATACAGATATCGCATTCTCAAACTACTCGAAACCAACTCTCACGCAAGCCAGCGGGATATCGCGCGTGAGCTGGGGATCAGCCTGGGCAGGGTGAACTACTGCTTGAGGGCGTTGGTGGAGAAGGGCTTGGTGAAGGCCAATAGCTTTCGGCGTAACGAAGCCAAAGGCGCCTATCTCTACCTGCTCACTCCCAAAGGCATCGAAGAGAAAGCCAAGGTCACGGTTCGTTTCCTGAGGCGCAAGCTGGACGAGTACGAAGCCTTGAGACTTGAACTTGCGGATCTCCAGCGCGAGGCTGATGCAGTGACAGACTCGACCCAATCAAGGCATGGCAAGTAGCTCATCGCAGATTGTGATCGAGGCCGGGCGCCCCTCGCTTCACTACTGGCGCGACCTGTGGGGTTTCCGTGGGTTATTCTTCTTTCTCGCCTGGCGCGACATTCTGGTTAGATACAAGCAAGCGGTCATCGGCGTGGCATGGAGCGCTCTCAGGCCCTTGCTGACGATGGTCATCTTTACTATCGTATTCGGGAAGCTGGCGAAACTGTCTTCCGGTGGAATCCCCTATCCGCTGCTCGTGTTTGCCGGCATGCTGCCGTGGAACTTCTTCGCGAGCGCAGTTTCCGAGGGTAGCAACAGCCTCATTCACAACGCAAACATCATCTCCAAGGTATACTTTCCGCGCATCATCGTTCCGCTGAGCACAGTGGTTGTGAGCTTCGTCGACTTTCTCATCTCCTTTGTGCTGCTGCTGATTTTGATGGTCTGGTATCAATTTGCGCCGGACTGGAGAGTGCTGGCGCTGCCTGTGTTTCTCGTCATGGCAGGGGGGGCATCCGTAGGGCTGATCCTGTGGCTGGCAGCGCTCAACGTCAGCTACCGGGACTTCCGCTATGTCGTGCCCGTTATCATCCAGATCGGGCTCTTCATCTCGCCCGTGGGCTTCAGCAGTGAGATCGTGCCTGAGCAGTGGCGGCTCCTGTACTCGGTCAACCCGATGGTGGGAGTCGTAGATGGCTTCAGATGGGCCGTTTTGCGAGGCCAGGCTCCTCTCTATTGGCCGGGGTTGGGCTTGAGCAGTGCAGTAACTGTTCTGCTTGTCGTCTCCGGGATTGTCTACTTTCGCCGAACCGAGCGCTCCTTTGCCGATGTGATATGAGTCCTGGACATGGATAGCGTCGTCCGCGCCGAGAACATTGGCAAGCGGTACATACTTCGGCACCAAACCGAGCCGCGCTATGTCGCCTTGCGCGACGTGATGAGTGAAGGGGTGCGCCGTCTGGCAGCCGGCTTGATCGGGCGACCGGCTACCAAAATTGCCTCGCGCGAGGAATTCTGGGCCCTAAGAGATGTCTCCTTCAAGATCGAGCAAGGCGAGCGCGTCGGCATAATCGGTGGAAACGGAGCTGGAAAGTCCACGCTCCTCAAGATCCTGAGCAGGATCACCGACCCCACCACGGGGAGGGTGACACTAAGGGGGCGGATGGCGAGCCTTCTGGAAGTTGGAACCGGCTTCCACCCGGAACTGACCGGCAGAGAGAATATCTATCTGAATGGCGCCATTCTGGGCATGGCCAAAACCGAGATCTCCCGAAAGTTCGACGAGATCGTCGCCTTTGCGGAGGTCGAGCGGTTCCTCGACACGCCGGTCAAACGCTACTCGTCGGGCATGCAGGTCAGGTTGGCATTCTCCGTCGCCGCCTTCCTCGAAGCGGAGATACTCATCATCGACGAGGTTTTGGCGGTCGGGGACATCCAGTTTCAGAAGAAATGTTTGGGGCGGATGGAGGAAGTGGCAGAGAGCGGTAGAACCATTTTGTTCGTTAGCCATAACATGGCGGCCGTCACATCGCTGTGCAGTCGCTGCATCCTCCTCGAACGCGGCCGGTTAGTCGCGGATGATGCCCCATCAGATGTCGTCCTCAGGTACTACAACGGAAGCGGATCCTCATCGCCTGCGTCATTCGACCTGTCGGGATCGCCCAAGCTCCCCGGGGACGAGCACGCTCGACTCATCGCCGCTGCGGTGCAGACCCTCGACGGGCGTGTCATCCATGAACCGGAGCTCGGCGAGGCCTTCGCCGTCGCTATGCGGTACCGAATTCTCGACAAATCCCACGTGAAGTCGGTACCGAACTTTCATTTCTTCCGAGCGGACGGAACGTGTGCCTTTGTCGCGGCGGTATCGAACGTCGAGGTTGTCGACCCCGGGGATTACTTGGCCAAGTGTCACGTCCCAGCGCATTTTCTCAATGATGGAGGTTACTTCATCGGTTTGGCACTGACGTCCTATACGGAGGTTGGACACGTGGTCAACTTCTATGAACAGTCGGCACTGAGCTTAAACGTGCGAGACCCGATGGATGCAGATGGGGCCCGATACGGCTACGGAGGAACAGTGCCGGGAGCGGTGCGACCGACCCTGGATTGGACGATCGAGAGACTGGCGTGAAAGTTGTCATTCTTGCCGGCGGGCTTGGGACGCGGATCAGCGAGGAGTCGCACCTGCGTCCCAAGCCGATGATCGAGATCGGCGGCAAGCCGATCCTGTGGCACATCATGAAAATATATGCGGCTCACGGGCTGACCGACTTCATCATCTGCTGCGGCTATCGCGGCTATATGATCAAGGAGTATTTCGCAAACTACTACCTGCATACCTCCGACGTGACCTTCGACATGGCGGCCAACCGGGTCGAGGTGCTGCAAACCAACAGCGAGCCCTGGCGCGTCACACTGGTCGACACTGGCGAGCAGACCATGACCGGGGGTCGGCTGAAGCGCGTGGCGCATCTGCTGGGAGACCAGGAGTTCTGCTTCACGTACGGCGACGGGGTGAGCGACGTCAACATCGGCGATCTCATCGCCTTTCATCGCAAACAGCGCAAGCTTGCCACGCTGACGGCGGTTCGGCCGCCGGCCCGCTTCGGGGCATTGAGCTTGGAGGGCAGTAGCGTCGCGCATTTCGAGGAGAAGCCGCTGGGCGATGGGGGCATGGTCAACGGCGGCTTCTTCGTGCTGTCGCCGCGCGTTCTCAGCTACATCGACGGCGACCTCACCCATTGGGAGCGAGAGCCCCTGGAAGGGTTGGCGCGCGACGGACAGCTCAGCGCGTTTGCCCACCCCGGCTTTTGGCAGCCGATGGATACGCTGCGAGACAGGGCCTATCTCGAGGAGCTGTGGAACTCAGGCGAGGCCTCGTGGAAGGTCTGGTAAGCGCATCCTTCTGGAGCGGCCGGCGCGTCTTCGTCACGGGTCACACCGGGTTTAAGGGCGCATGGCTCAGCCTCTGGCTGGCGCGCCTGGGCGCGCGGGTGACCGGCTACGCGCTGGCGCCGAGCGCTCAGCCCAATCTGTTTCACGATGCGGGTGTGGCAGCAGGCATCGAGCATCTGGAGGGTGACGTGCGCGAGTTGGCAGCCGTGCGCGAAGCGCTCGCGGCCAGCGGCGCCGAGGTGGTGCTGCACTTGGCTGCACAGTCGCTGGTCCGGCGCGGCTACCGCGAGCCGGTGGAGACCTATTCGACCAATGTGCTCGGCACGGTAAATCTGCTCGAGGCCGTCCGGCACAGCACTTCGGTGCGTGCTGCTGTCGTTGTGACAAGCGACAAATGCTACGACGATCGCGAGGGGCAGCGGGGCTACCGTGAAAGCGACCATCTCGGCGGGCGCGATCCTTACGCTAGCAGCAAGGCCTGCGCCGAGCTGGTAACGAAGGCCTTCCGCGATTCGTATTTCATGACGGACGGGCCGCAGGTAGCTACCGCGCGGGCCGGTAACGTCGTCGGGGGCGGTGACTGGGGCGAAGATCGGCTTGTGCCAGATGTGTACCGGGCGCTGCTGGCCGGCCGGCCCGTGCGGCTGCGCAACCCCAAAGCCGTGCGCCCATGGCAGCACGTGCTGGAGTCGTTGTCCGGCTATCTCGTGCTGGCCCAGCGGCTAATGGCCGAAGGCGGCGCATCGCTTGCTGCAGCCTGGAACTTTGGCCCGGACGACGCCGATGCTCGCACCGTCCAGGAGGTCGTGGAAAGGTTGCTCGCGGGGTGGAAACCGCCGGGCCGCTGGGAGCAGGATCCTGGAGAGCATCCACACGAGACGCATTTGCTGCGTCTGGACAGCAGCCAGGCACGCCAGCGGCTCGGCTGGCAGCCGCGACTTTCGCTGGGCGAAACGCTGGCCTGGATCGAAGAGTGGTACGCGGCATCCCGCATCGGCGCCGATCTGCGCGCGGTCACGCTGACGCAACTGGACCGCTACGCTCGTCTGGCGTGCACCCAATGAGGCAGCGCACCTGCCGCTTCTGCCAGGCCCCGCTCAGCGAGAGCTTCGCCGATCTGGGCATGTCTCCGTTGTCGAATGCTTATCTCACCGCCGATCAACTCGGGGCGATGGAGCGCTTCTATCCGCTGCACGCCTGGGTGTGCGGCAGCTGCTTCCTGGTGCAGCTGGAGGAGTTCGAGAGCCCGGAGCACATCTTCGGCGACTACGCCTACTTCTCGTCCTACTCGGACAGCTGGCTTGCCCACTGCGAGGTGTACTCGCGCATGGCGATCGAGCGCTTCGGACTGGGCCGCTCGAGCCAGGTGGTCGAGGTCGCGAGCAACGACGGTTATCTATTGCAGTACTTTCGCAACGCCGGCATCCCGGTGCTGGGTGTGGAGCCGGCGGCCAACGTGGCCAAGGCGGCGCGCGATAAGGACATCCCTACCGAGGTGTGCTTTCTGAGTGCAGATACGGCGGGGGCGCTGGCCGCTCGGGGCGTGGCCGCCGACCTGTTGGTGGGCAACAACGTCTTCGCTCACGTCCCCAACCTCAATGACTTTACCGAAGGCCTGCGCACCTTGCTTGCGCCACAGGGCGTGCTGACGCTGGAATTCCCGCATCTGCTGCGGCTCATCCAGGAGAACCAGTTCGACACCATATATCACGAGCACTTTTCTTACTTCTCCCTGTGCACGGCGCGGCGGGTGCTGGCGGTGCATGGGCTCGAGGTGTTCGACGTGGAGGAGTTGCCGACCCACGGTGGGTCACTGCGCGTCTATGCCTGCCACGCCGAGGCTGCTGCGAAGCGCATGACGCCGGCAGCCGATCGTCTGGCCGCGCGCGAGGAAGCCGCCGGCCTCCACACGCTCACCGCCTACTCGCGCTTCGCCGAGCAAGTGCGTGCGACCAAGCGCGCGCTGCTACGCTTCCTGCTCGAGGCTCGGGAGCAGGGCAGGCGCGTGGTGGGCTACGGGGCGCCAGCCAAGGGCAACACGCTGCTCAACTATTGCGGAATCCGCGGCGACCTGCTGGACTACACGGTTGACCGCAGCCCGCACAAGCAGGGTAAGTTCCTGCCCGGCACGCATATCCCGATCTACCCGCCCGAGCGCATCCTGGAAACGCGGCCGGACTATGTACTGATCCTGCCCTGGAACTTGCAGCAGGAAATCCTCACGCAGATGCGCGCGGTGCTCGAGTGGGGTGGGCGCTTCGTGGTGCCCATCCCGCGGGTGAAGGTGCTGGCGTGAAGTTCACGCCTACCGCGATCTCCGGCGCTTTCCTGGTGGAGATCGAGCCGATCGAGGACGAACGCGGGTTCTTCGCGCGTACTTGGTGCGCTCGCGAGTTCGAGACCCGCGGCCTGGATCCTCGCTTGGTACAATGCAGCGTGTCCTTCAACCGCGGACGCGGAACCTTGCGCGGGCTGCACCTGCAACACGCGCCTCACCAGGAAGGGAAGCTGGTTCGTTGCACGCGCGGGGCGATCTTCGACGTGGTCGCCGACCTGCGAGACGGATGTCCGTCCTTCGGGCGCTGGTACGGTACGCAGCTCAGCCAGGACAATCGCGCCATGCTCTACATCCCGGAAGGGTGCGCCCACGGCTTCCAGACCTTGGAGCCGGATACGGAGGTGCTGTACCAGATGAGCGAGGCCTACCATCCCGAATGCGCTGGCGGGGTGCGGTGGGATGACCCGTCTTTGGCCATCACCTGGCCGATCGCCAACCAGGTGATGTCGGAGCGTGACCGAGCTCTGCCTTGGCTGGAGCGCGCATGAACGCGGAATTGATCCCGACTCCGGCGCAGATCGCACAGTTCCAGCGCGACGGCTATCTGCTCCTGCCTGGCTTTTATGACCCCAAGGACGAGATCGAGCCGATCCAGCATGCGCTGTACGAACTGATCGGCGTGCTGATCCGCAAGCACGCGCTCGCCATCGGGCGACCGCCTTTCTCTGCCCAGACGTTCGACGCCGGCTTCCAGGCGCTCATCGCCTTCGACCGCACGCTCGGTGGAGTCGTCTATGACGCTGCCAAGCTGCTTCCGCCGTTCATCCGCCTGCTGGCTTCGAGCAAGAACGAGTCGCTATTCAAGGTGCT
Organism: Gammaproteobacteria bacterium; assembly: GCA_041487115.1. GTDB lineage: Bacteria > Pseudomonadota > Gammaproteobacteria > Burkholderiales > SHXO01 > SHXO01. The sequence continues at coordinate 11,519 of JBGPMS010000002.1, read as the reverse complement.
GCGCGGCACCGACTTGGCGGGGATTGGGGCGGCGAGCTTCGGCATCCGCATCGACAACCCGGGCGAGGAACAGTACCGCTCGCACTGGCACCAGGAGTTTCTGTTCCAGCCGCAGAGCCTGGACGGGCTCGTGTTCTGGAGCCCGCTTGCCGAGGTGACGCCGGCCATGGGTCCGGTGCAGATCTGCGTGGGATCGCATCGCGACGGCCTGTCCCGCTACCGGCGCGGCGCGCGTTATGCCGATAAGCCCGGCGCGTATCAGATCGGCCTGGCCGAAGAGGAGGAGACCGTCCGGCGCTATCCGTTCGCGTCGCCGGTGTCGAGACCGGGCGACCTTCTCATCATGGACTACCTGACGCTCCACCAGTCCGGCAACAACCAGGCGCAGCGCTCGCGCTGGTCCATGCAGCTGCGCTATTTCAACTTCCGAGAGCCGAACGGGATCGAGCTCGGGTGGCCCGCCTCGGTGACGGCCGGGACCGACATCGAAGCGCTGTTCCCGGGCAGCTTCGTTGGTGAGGACGATGTCCGCCGCGTGTAACGTCTGCGGAGCACGATTGCGCGAGCCGATCTACGAGTCGGCCGACAACGCGTCCATCACGACCATGAACAAGGTGATCGAAGGGCGTACCCGCGTGTACTTCTGCAACGACTGCGGCCATCTGCAAACTCCGGAGCTGCCCGACCTGGCGCGGTACTATGCGCTCGAGTATGAGATCAACATCGCCAGCGACGAGGAGGATCAGCTCTACAAGATGGTTGACGGCCGCGCCATCTATCGCGCGGAACATCAGGCCGACACGCTGCTCCGGAAGCTGGTCCTGCGGCCCGGCCAGCGGGTGCTCGACTACGGCTGCGCCAAAGCGCCGACCCTGCGCCGGGTGGTGGATCGGGTGCCTGGCGTGATTCCGATGGTCTTCGATGTGAGCGACAAGTACGTCGCCTTTTGGGAGCGCTTCGTCGCATTCGGCGACTGGGCCGTGGGCGAAGCGCCGCACGCCTGGCAGGGCAGCGTGGATGTGGTGCTGTCCTTCTACGCCCTGGAGCACGTGGGCGATCTCAAGGGCGCCCTGGCACGGGTGAGGACTTTGCTGAAGCCCCGAGGAACGTTCTATTTCATCGTTCCCAACGCTTACGCCAATATCGCCGACTTCGTGGTGGCCGATCATATCAACCATTTCTCCCCGTCCTCGCTCGCCCGCATGTTGGCCGGCGCCGGGTTCGAGACGGTAGAGGTCGACGACGAAGCGCACGATGCGGCTTTCGTGGTCACTGCGCGCCGTACGGAAGCGGCGTCTACGCAACCGAGCGACGAGCGAGCTATCGCTCGGTTGGGCGAGCGTGCACGTGAGATGGGGCGCTTCTGGACCGATGCCGCGCTGCGCGTGCGCCGATTCGAGGCCGAGCTGCCCCCCACATCGCATCCTGCCATCTACGGCGCGGGCTTCTACGGCAATTTCATCGCCGCCAGCTTGCGTCGCCCGGAACGGATCGAGTGCTTCGTCGACCAGAATCGCCACCTGCAGGGGCGCATGCTGCATGGCAAGCCGGTGCTCGCGCCCACCGCGCTACCCGCTGGGGTGGACGCGCTGCTGGTCGGGCTCAACCCGCGCAACGCGCGTGAGATCGTCGAACGCATCGACGCTTGGCGCGGACGCGACCTGCGTGCCTTCTATTTCTAGCGGGGAGCCCATGAGCGAGTTCCAGGAACTGGTCGCCATGGTGGGAGCGCGCTCGCCACTGCAGCGCAATCGCATCGAGCAGGCGCTGACGCACCACGATGAGGCTTACCTGAGCGAGGCAGAGCGCTTTACTAGCCGCTACTCGGAGTTTCTCCGCAGCCGCGGCCAGGGGCTTAGCGATGCGGTGGATGCGTACCTGCAGCTGTGCAGCACTATCCGCCGCTGCCAGGTCGATTTCCTGCGCACCGGGCGCTATCCAACGGGGAGCCAGGACCAGGCGGTCGAACGAGTGTACGGAAGCCCGCAGACCATGGCGCCTTATATGATCGGGCTGGCGCTGTCGCAGTTTCTGTGGCCAGCGCACTACACCCTGTTCCGATTCTTTGCTGCTGCGCTGCGCGAGCTTGGGCCTGGCATCCACATCTATCTCGAGGTGGGGCCCGGGCACGGGCTGTTCCTGGATCGCGCGCTGGAAGAGATTGGGCGGCCGGTGGACGTGACGGTGGTGGACATCAGTCCGACCTCGCTCGAGCTGACCCGCGCGGTCATGACACGCTTCCGCCCCGAGCTGTCCGGTGTCCGCTACATCGCTGGAGATGTCTTGCAGGTGCGGATGGACCGGCGCTTCGACTTCGTCACCATGGGGGAAGTGCTGGAGCACGTGGCCGATCCGCAGGCTCTCCTGCGCTGGCTGCATGCTGTGCTCGCCGAGCGCGGTCATGCCTTTGTCTCCACCTGCGCCAACTGCCCTGCGCCGGACCATCTGGTCCAGTTCAACAGCTTGGAGGAGATCCGCGCGCAGTTCCATCGGGCCGGCCTGACCGTGGTTCGGGAATTGGCGCTGGCCGCCGAGAACATGCCGGTGGAGGAAGCGCTCGCGCGCAAGGTCACGGTCAACTATTGCGCCATCTTGAGACGCCATGAGCCGGTTTGAGCGCATTCGCGTCGGTGACACCGCCGAGTTGACCCATCGCGTGAGCGCGGAGGACTTGCAGCGCTTCGCCGAACTGTCCGGGGACCGAAATCGCCTGCATTTGGATGCTGCATACGCAGCGCGCACGCCGCTGAAGGCGCCCGTGGTGCACGGCATGCTGGGAGCGTCCTTCATATCGGCAGTGATTGGCAACCGCCTTCCTGGCGACGGGGCATTGTGGTTCGCCCAGAGCCTGGAGTTCCTGCTGCCGGTGCGCGTGGGCGATGCGCTGACGGTGCGGGTGGAGGTCGTAGCGAAGGATGAGCGGCAGAGCATCATCGAACTGGCGACTGACATCTACAACCAGCACAAGCAGAAGGTTACGACTGGCCGTGCCAAGGTCAAAGTGATGGAGGAAGAACTGCCCTCCGTGCCCGTAGAGCGCATCCCTCCCGCGGTGGCCCTCGTGGTCGGCGCGACCGGTGGCATCGGGCGTGCGGTCTGCGCGCAGCTGGCTGCTGACGGCTTCGATCTTGCGCTGCATTGCCATCGCGATCGCGCCGCGGCCGAGGTGCTGCAGCAACAGCTCGCGGCTACTGGCCGCAAGATTGTGGTGGTTCAGGCGGACGTGGTCAGCGAATCGCAGGTCCGCGACATGGTCGACGCCGTCGACCGCCAGCTGGGCGGCGTCGGTGTGCTCGTCAACTGCGCTTCTGCGCGCATCGCAAGTCAGCCCTTCGGCGTGCTCGACTGGACAGATCTGGAAGTCCACCTGGCGGTGAGCGTCCATGGCAGCTTCAACCTCGCGTGTCGCGTCGTCCCGGTCATGGAGCGGCAGGGCGGCGGCCGCATCATCTTCATCACCTCGCAGGCGGTAGATACGCCCAACGGCGACTGGCTGCCCTACGTGACCGCGAAGTCCGCGCTGAGCGGGTTCGCGCGCGCACTCGCACTGGAACTGGCGCCGAAGGGTATCCGCGTGAACCTGGTTTCGCCCGGGATGACCGACACGGACCTGGTGGCGGACATCCCTGAAAAGACACGGTTGCTGGTTGCCGCCCGCACGCCGCTGCAGCGCTTGGCGCGGCCGGAAGACGTGGCCGGGGCGGTCGCCTTCCTCGCTTCCAGTCGTGCGGACTTTCTGACCGGCGAGACGATCCGCGTCAACGGCGGGCAGGTGATGCGTTGAGCGAGATCAGCTACGGCGAGCTGTTGCGGCGCAACCGCGAGCTCGAAGCGACGCTCGAGGGGAAACGCCTGAAGATCGCCCTGTTGTCCAACGTGGTCGTAGCACAGCTGAAGGAGATCCTCGAATACTCGTTGCGTTCGTGCGGCGTCAACGCTCAGGTCGAGCTCGGGGACTACGACAACGTGGTCCAGGACAGCGCGCGCTTCGCCGGCCACGACGTGGTAGCGCTGTTTTGGGAGCCGTGCAACTTCATCGATGGCCTGCATTACCGTGCCGCGCTCATGGGCGCGGACGAGCTGGCAGCGCTACGCGAGAGGCTGTTCGGCGAGCTGGACCTGACCCTGGGCAATCTGCGTTTGACGCCCCTGGTGCTGTTCAACCGGTTTTCCACCTTGCTGTTCAACTGTCACGAACTGCGTGACACCGCACTGGACCGTCTGTGTCGCGACCTCAACCACCGGCTGGAGGAGCGCGCTGGCGCCAACCTGCTGGCAGTGGACGTGGACCGGGTCATCGCGCAAGTGTCGGTGGCGGGCAGCGTGGAGTGGCGCAGCTTCCATTCGGTACGCGCCCCGTACCGCGTGGAATTCCTGCGCGCGTACGCCGAACACGTTTCCCCTGCGCTATTGTCGCTGGCCGGTCGCGCCAGGAAAGCGCTGATCTTCGACTGCGACAACACCCTGTGGGAGGGCGTCCTCGGCGAGGATGGGGAAGAGGGCATCGCGATGTCCGCGCAGACGCGCCAAGGACGCCCGTTCGCCGAAGTGCAGGGAATCGCCAAGGCGCTGGGGCGCGACGGCGTGGTCCTGGGGTTGTGCAGCAAGAACAATCCCCAGGACGTGGACCGGGTCCTGACCACCCACGGGGACATGACGCTCCGCGACGAAGATCTCGTGGTCAAGCGCGTCAACTGGGCGGACAAGGTCACCAACCTGCAGGATATCGCTGACACCCTGAACATCGGGCTGGACAGTCTGGTGTTCGTGGACGACTCGAACTTCGAGATCGGCTTGGTGCGGGAGAGGTTGCCCGAGGTCGTCACGTTGCATGTACCGGCCACTCGCTACGACTACCCCGCTCTGATGCGGCGCTTGCGCGTCCTCTTCTTTACGCTGTCGCGCAGCAGCGAGGACGCCGCGAAGACGCGCATGTACCGAGAGGAGGCGCAGCGCCAGCAGGCCGCGAGCAGCTTCGCGAGCATCGAGGATTACCTGCGCTCGCTCGGGCTGAGCCTCACCCTGCACGTCAACGACGCCGGACTGGTGCCGCGCATGGCGCAGCTCACGCAGAAGACCAATCAATTCAACCTCACGACGCGACGCTACACCGAAGCCGACGTCCAACGCTTCTTGGCGGGCGGCGCTCACCTTGTGCTCGCGTTCAGGGTGGCCGACCGCTTCGGCGACTACGGCATTACCGGACTGGCTATTGTCGAGCACGCGCCCGGTGCCCAGCGGGCACGCATCGATACCCTGCTCATGAGTTGTCGTGTGCTGGGCCGCAATGTGGAGCGGGCGCTGTTCGATCGGCTGGTTGCCGATTTGACGGCGAGGGGTGCGCGTGTGCTGGAGGCTGAATACGTGCGCACGACGAAGAACGCCCAGGTGGAGGATCTGTTCGATCGCTTCGGACTGCGCGTAACGGAGGCTTCGGATGAGCGCAAGCGGTACCAGCTGAACCTGGCAGGCTACGCTCCTGCTGGAATCGACTACATCGAGGTCATGGAGAGCGATGGAAGACAGGGCTAAGCGAGTCATGGCGAGTGTGTTCGGGGTCGACGTGGCCCGGATCGGTGCCGATGCCTCCGCGCAGACGGTGGAGCAGTGGGACTCGCTGCGCCACATGAACCTGGTGGTAGCCCTGGAAGAGGAGTTCCGTGTGCGCTTCACCGATCAACAGATCGACGAGCTGCTCAGCCTGCGGCTGATCGTGCTTACCCTCAAGGAGCTCGGCGCCAAGGAATGATCCTCAAGAACGTCCGTCATCGCCTGCGGCTGTTTCGCCAGCTGTGGTTGCTGACCTGGCGCTACGACGTGCTGGTGGAGAAGGCCGTCACGGTGAAATACGTGGAAACCATTTCCTTTGGCAGGAAGTGCACACTACAGTCGGGGGTGTACGTATATGGTTCGCGCCGTGGCAACCCAGTGCGGATCGGCGACTTCGTGGCCATCGGCGCGGGCGGGATGCTGCTCGGAGAGGGCGGAATCAGCATCGGCGACTACACCCACTTCGGCCCGCGCGTCGTGGTGACCACTCAATACGGTGATGCAGAGTCGGATATGTGCCAGGAGGAAGCAGTGCTCAAGTACGCGCCGGTCAGGATGGGCAGGGGCTGCTGGATCGGCGCGGGTGCGGTGATCATGCCTGGGACTGTGTTGGGCGAGCGTTGCATCGTCGCGCCCAATTCCGTGGTATTCGGGTCTTGGGGCGATGCGGTCTCGCTGGCCGGTAGCCCGGCGCGCCGGCGAGGGTGAGAAGTGGCGGTCCTGCCGGAGCCGGCGTCACAGCTGCCGCGGCCGGTCGTGGTCATCTCGCAGCCGATGCTGTTCCCCTGGGTTGGGCTGTTCGAGCAAATCCGCTTGGCGGACGTCTACGTCCACTACACGGACGTGCAGTTCTCCAAGGGTAGCTTCGTGAACCGGGTGCAGATCAAGACGGCGAAGGGCGCGCATTGGCTGACCGTGCCACTGCGCGGGCTCGCGCTTGGACAGACCATCGCCGAGGTGTTGGTGGATGACCGCAAGGACTGGCGTCGCAGCCATCTGGACCTCCTGGCGCAGGCGTTCGCCCGCGCCCCGTTTCGGCGCGAGGCGCTGGATCTCGCGGAACACACCTATGCGCGCAGAGCCGAGCGCCTGGTGGACATCGTGGTGGCCGGCCTGGAGGCGGTGATGACGTTCTTCGGCTTGGATCAGGGCTGCAAAGTCCTGCGCGTGGAGGAGTTGGGCATCGACGGCTCGGGCAGCGAACGCGTGCTCGCCATCGTGCAAGCGCTGGACGGCAGAACCTATGTCACCGGCCACGGCGCGCGCAACTACCTCCAGCACGAAGCGTTTGACCGCGCCGGAATCGGCGTCGAGTACATGGACTATCGCAAGACTCCCTATCCGCAGCTGCACGGTGAGTTCACACCCTACGTCTCGATCCTCGATCTGATCTCGAACCTCGGACGCGACGGAGCGCGCTGCATCCATTCCGGGACGCTTCACTGGAGGCGGTTCAAATGACCGAGCCCGAACGCTTTGCCGCGGAGGTGGCGGCCAACATCCGAGGACTGGCGGCCGATGGCGACGTGCAGGCGCTGTCGCGTATCTGGGTGCGCGAAGTGACGCGTTACCGCTACTCCTACAATTTCACCTGGATGGGACGGCCCATCATCCAGACGCCGCAGGACATGGTAGCGCTGCAGGAAATCATCTGGCGCACGCGGCCCGAGGTGGTGGTGGAAACCGGTATCGCGCATGGCGGTTCTCTGGTGTATCACGCCTCGCTGCTCGAGCTGCTCGGCGGCGACGGGCGCGTCATCGGCGTGGACATCGAAATCCGGTCGCACAACCGTTTGGAGATCGAGCGCCACCCGATGGCGAGGCGCATCACGTTGATCGAGGGCTCCTCGGTCGACCCCGCCGTGGTGGAGCGCGTGACCCGGGAAGTCGGGGGCAGGCGTGCCATGGTGATTCTCGACTCGAACCACACGCTGGAGCATGTGCGGCGCGAGCTGGAGCAGTACTCACCGCTGGTAGCCAAGGGTTGTTACCTGGTGGTGTTCGACACGCTTCTCGAGGACATGCCTGCCGACCTGCAAGGCAACCGTCCCTGGGGACCGGGCAATGGCCCGAAGACCGCCGTGCACCAATTTCTGCAGGGCAACGACCGCTTTGAGATCGACCGCGACATCCAGCACAAGCTGCTGATCACGGTAGGGCCCGACGGCTACCTGCACTGTGTGAAGGACTGAAGGCAAATGGAGAAGATTCCCGTCTTCGCGCCGGCAATCGGCGTAGACACACTCAAGCACGTGACCGATGCGTTGCACGTAGGCTGGCTGGGCATGGGCGCGGTCACCAAGGAGTTCGAAGACCTGATCGCTGCCTATCTCGGATTGCAGGGCCGCTACGTCGTGGCAACCAATACCGGCACCTCGGCCTTCCACCTGTGTCTGCGCGCGGTCGGCGTCGGGCCGGGCGACGAGGTCATCACGCCCTCGTTCAACTACGTTGCGGATCATCAGGCGATCCGCATGTGCGGCGCCGAGCCGGTGCTGTGCGATGTGCGCGACGACAACCTGGGGATCGACGTGGACAAGGCCGAGGCGTTGATCGGCCCGCGCACCAAGGCCATCGACCCCCTGCACTTTGCCGGCATCCCCTGCGACATGGACGGCGTGTACCGCTTGGCCAGCAAGCACGGCCTGCGCGTGCTCGAAGACGCGACTCATGCGTTCGGCACGCGTCACAAGGGCCGCAAGCTCGGCAGCTTCGGTGACCTCACGTGGTTCAGTTTCGACCCGGTCAAGATCGTGACTTCCATCGACGGCGGCTGTGTGGTCACCGCTAACGAAGAGGAGCTGCATCGCATCCAGCGCATGCGCCTGCTGGGTGTGGACAAGGACACCACCGAGCGCTACAAGAACCGCCGTGCATGGGAGTACGACGTAGTGAGCGAGGGCTACCGCTACCACCTGACCAACATCATGGCGAGCGTCGGCGTGTCTCAGCTGAAGCGCGTCGATGAGTTCATCGCCAGCCGGCAGCGCGTGTGTCGCGCCTATAGCAACGCTTTCCGCAGCATCGACGGCTTGCGCGTGCCAGCGACCGATTTCACGGACGTGTCGCCTTTCATCTACAGCTTGCGCGTGCTCAACGGTCGGCGCGAAGCCATGATCGGCCACATGCAGGCGCGCGCTATCGACGTGGGCATCCATTTCTTGCCCGTGCACGAGCACACCGCCTTCCGCGCTTGCCGCCGCGGCGATCTGAGTGTCACGCAGAAAGTCTCGCGCGAGGTACTGACGCTGCCGCTGCACTCGAACATGAAGCCCGAGTTTATCGAGCGTGTGATCGAAGGCGTGACAAGCTTCTTCTGACCGGCCGTGGCGGGCGTGCGGTTTGCGCCGGGACCTAGACCGCGTAGCGCGACGCTGCGGCCTTGCGGCAGGTCTCGCGCGGATCGTCGAAGCTGCATCCCAACGCCGCGTAAAGCTTGCTCGGCGACATCGAGTTATCCAACGGCCTGACCTCGGCGAGCTTGAGATCGTGGATGCTGCAAGGAATGATCTGCGCTGGCAGGTCGCCGTAGCGGCTGGCCTCTTGACGCAGCATCTCCAGCAGCTGCAGACGGCTCACCGGACGCGGTCCGCAGACGTGAAAGATTCCAGTCTTGCCGTCATTCGCCAAGCGGACGAAAGCCTCCGCGGCGTCGGATACGGTGACGGGGGAGAGCACCTGATCCTTCGCACAGCGAATAATGGCTTCTCGGCTTTCGAGCTGGTTCAGCCAGTCCTCCAGCAGGTCGTTCGCCCCTGCGGTTGCGGAGACTACCTTTGCCAGCCGCAGCACCAGCGCGGGTGCCGCCTGGTCGAGAAGGTAGCGCTCCACTTCCACTTTCTGGCGGCCGTAGGTCCCGATCGGGCCGACCGGGTCTTCCTCGCTCCACAGCCCGCGCGAGCCGTCGAACACGGCGTCGCTCGATGCAAATACCGGCACGATGCCGTGGTCGACCAGATCGTCGATCACGCGTTGCGTCCCGCCGACATTGACCCGGGCGGTGCCCGCAGGATCGCGTGCGCAGTCGTCGATGCCGGTGATGCCGTGGACAATGAAGGCGTGGGTCAGACCTGGATGCTCCTTCAGCACAGTGTCAGCGAGGCGCATGGTCGCTGCATCGAACCGGATGCCACCGACGACTGGCGTGCTGCGGTACGTCCCGATGGCGTTATCGCGGCCAAGGACGGCATGCAGACGTCCCCCGAGAAACCCCGAGGCGCCGATAATGAGATAGCGTGGTGCCATTCATGCTCCTGGGTGGGGGATTTTACATGACGCGTCACGCTGCGCAGGCTGCCGTTCTGCCGACGCGGGAGGCGGCCGGTGTGAGCCTCGCGTCGGCAGAAGCATGAAGGATGTTCCCGAGCCCCGAATCGACGCCGGGATGCGGATATAATCCCGCCTGTCGAAAAAAGTCCGAAATCTGCGGGGCACCGGAACCATTGGGTTCGATCGTCGAGAAGCGACCGTCAGCAATCCCGGACGTCTCAACCGCGTGAGCTTGTCGGCACGGCTGCGCGAGCTCCGCGTTCGGGTCGACTACTACGCCAGCAAGATCCGCGTCGTCGGCATCGGTTGGACGCTTCGGTGGATCGCCCGGAGGCTGGCGATCGAGTTGACCTGGGTTGCCCTGCTGCCCGTCACGGCGATTGCCCACCTGGCCGGCTACCGGCGCGTACCCATCAACGTCGAACGGATCGGGCATCTGGCCTCGGAATTCGACTGCTTTCTCAAGGAACGCGCGTTGGGCCGGTTGCCCGAGCGCAGGTGGTTCGTCGTCGCGCCGGAGCGCAAAGTCGCCAATGCATCCTTGCTCCGGTACTGGAAAGCTCACGTGGCCATTCTCCAGCGTCCCTGGCTCTGCTGGGTCCTTAGCGCAATGGGGCGTCATGGGTTGATGGAGCTCGATATCAGCCATTACACGCCGATCCTCAAAGGCGCCGCGACGTACTATCCAGTGCTCGCCGCCTGGGGGGATAGGCCTCCGCTGCTTGCGCTCGACCCCGAACACAGAGCGAGAGGCCGGGCCGTTCTGGCGCGGATGGGCGTCCCCGCCGACGCGTGGTTTGTCGCCATTCACGCCCGTGAACCCGGGTTCTCGGCGCAGGACGAGTCGGCCCACGCACACCGGAACAGCGATATCCATCGCCTTGCCATCGCGGTCGAGGAAATACGCCGCCGCGGCGGCTGGGTAGTGCGGATGGGCGATCCGAGCATGCAGCCGTTTACGCCCGCGGGCCGGGTTGTGGACTATGCGCTGCATCCCGCGCGCAGCGATTGGATGGATGTGTTCCTGTGTGCCGAAGCCCGTTTCTTCGTCGGTAACACGTCGGGGCTATACCTGGTGGCGACCGCGTTCGGCACGCCGGCCGCGCTGGCAAACGTGGTTCCCTCGTCACACATCGCGTTTGCCCCCGCGGATATTTCCGTCCTGAAGTTGATCTGGTCGGAGCCACTGGGCCGATATCTCACTTTCCCCGAGATTTTCAGCCGTCCGGTAGCCAACTACCGGTTCGCGAAAGCTTTTGCGGACGAGCGGTTGAGAGTGGACGAGAATACGCAAGAGGAACTGCAGGAGCTCGTGCTCGAGATGTTCGAGCGGCTGGACCGGGCTCACGTCGAAACGGATGACGACCGGGTGCGGCAAGAGAAGTTCTTCGCGCTCATCCGGCAGGAGCACTTTTGCTACGGGGCGGCATCTCGCGTCTGCGCCCGGTTCCTGTTCCGGCACCGGGACCTGCTCGGCGGCTAGTGGATAGGCTCCGAGCCATCATTTCTCGCTCATGAGCGCGCTGGGCAGATCCCTGTCCGTATCCATAGTCACCTACTCGCCGGACGCCAGGGTGGTGGGTGAGGTGTTGCGCTCTTTGCGCGCTGCGATCGAGAAAGCGGCGTCGGCCGGTCGACTGACTTCGGCGTCGGTATACGTCGTGGACAACGGCCCGGGACGGGGCCATCGAGATACGCTG
>JBGPMS010000001.1:0-68692 GCA_041487115.1 Gammaproteobacteria bacterium | reverse complement strand
GCCGACGGACAGCATCACTACCGGTGCCGACGTCAGGCGGCGGAGCGGTTTTCCGGCAAGTCGCGCACCTGCAGTGTTTCGTCGAGAACCTGCGCGGCGAACGTGCGGCAGCAGCCGCAGCCCGACCCGACGCCTAGGCGGACGCCAAGCTCACACACGCTCGAGGCGCCGTTGCAGACCTCGTCGCGGATCTGTTGTTCGGTCACCCCGTTACAGAGGCATACGTACACGATAGATGTCTCCAGGCTAGGTGTCTAGGTTAAATCACAATGAGAATGATTGTCAACAGCGGTCAACGGGATATCGCAAGATTTGTTCCCACTGGCTTACCCTCTCACGCAGACCTAGCAGGCTGATCCGACTCACCGGTCGGGACGTGCGGGACATTCCGAACACTCCGAAGGCATAGCCGTCCCGCGCCGCTCCAGCGATTGCATCAAGCAACTGGCGGAGCGGCGGCAGGCCAGAACCGGAACACCCTCCTCCTGCGCCGCCTGACGGAAGGTCCGCATGACGTTATGGCCCAGGAAATCGGTGAACAGGATCAGCAGTTGCGTACCCTTGGGCAGCGCACCGCTTTTGCGTTGGGCAGAGGCCGCGCGCCCGCTGATGTGGCACAACACCCTGATTCCCTGCGCTTCGAGCAACGCCGGGATATTTCCCAGCCTGTCGGCTCCCACCAGAGTAGCGTTCATTCCGACTCCTTGATCCGTTTGCAGCCCAATGCTTCTTCCGGCTCGGCGCGGGCGACGGTACCAACGCATTGCCCCGGGGTGCTGGGTTCTAATCGACTAAGGATATAGTATTGCATATCATTCTCATTTGTAATACCTTGACTCGCATCCCAGTTTCGATACATGAGCAGGTAAGAAAGCGGGAAGAGGAATGAGGATCGAGGAGGGTTGCAAGCGCGAGGTGCGGCATCAAGTGTCCAGGCGCTGACGGGCGAGTCTAGAGAAAGTTTGTGCGGACAACACCAGGCCAAATGCTTATAATTCGCATTTAGTCAAATCAATCTTATTCGCTGTTCCAAACTCTTTGCTCTGGCACCGATGCGCCGCCACCTGCTGACACTCCTCCTAGTTCTGGCCCCGTCCCTCGATGCGGCACTCGCCCAGCAGGCCGGCGATGCGGAGCGGGGCCAGCAGATCATCCTTCACCTGCTCGACTACGTGTCGGTCGAGTACCCGCAGTTCGTGCGGGCAGGCAAGGTCGTGAATCAAGACGAATATGCGGAGCAGGTGGAGTTCGCGGGACAGATCGAGGAAATGATTCGCGCGTTGCCAGCCAACGAGAAGCGCGACGGCTTTGCCAAGCAGGCGAGCGAACTCCTCGGGATGATCCGCGGCAAGCAGGACGGTGCTCAGGTCAGCAGCCGCGCGCGCGACCTGCAACGCGAGTTGATCGCGACCTACGACATCCCCGTGGCCCCCAAGCAGGCACCCGATGTGGCCGCCGCCCCGGCACTGTACGCGGCCAACTGCGCCGTTTGCCACGGCCTGAACGGCGACGGCGCAGGGCCTCGGGCGGCTGGGCTCAATCCGCACCCGAGCAACTTCCAGGATCCGGAACGCCAATCCACGCGTAGTGTGTACGGCCTATACAACACGATCAGCCTGGGCGTGGAAGGAACTTCGATGGTCGCCTTCTCAGCCTTGAGCCCGGACGAGCGCTGGAAGCTCGCGTTCTATGTGAGTCAGTTCGGGGCTACGGACGCTCAGCGAGCGCGGGGAGCGTCGGTCTGGGAAAGCGGGGAAGGACGCGCACTGTTCGGGAAGCTGTCGTCGGTGGCAACCACGACGCCAGCCGAGGCGCGCCAACAGGGGGCGGACGCCGAGGCAATGCTGGCCTACCTGCGGGCCAATCCGTGGCAGGTGAATCCGGTGGCGCAATCGCCCATCGCTTTCAGTATCGCCACCCTCGAGAGCAGCCTGGCGGCCTATCGAGACGGGAAGTCGGCAGAAGCCTACCAGCTCGCCGTGACCGCCTACTTGGAGGGTTTCGAGCTCACCGAGGCCAGCCTCGACAACCGCGACCGCGAGCTGCGCAACCGCACAGAAGCCGCGCTGATGGGCTATCGGAACGCGGTCAAGGCCGGCAGGGCTGTTGGGCAGGTGGAGGCCGATTTCCAGACGGCGGTCAAGTTGCTGGAGGAGTCGCAGGAGCGGCTGTCTGGTCCGAGTGCCTCGCCCGCCGCCAACTTCGTCAGCTCGCTCGTCATCATCCTGCGCGAAGGCCTGGAAGCGATCCTGGTGTTGGCGGCCATGGCCGCGTTCCTCGTACGCACCGGCCGGCGCAGCAGCTTGGCGTGGCTGCATGCCGGCTGGATCGTGGCGCTGCTGTTGGGAGGGTTGACCTGGGTGGTATCCAGCAAGTTGATCGCCATCAGCGGCGCCCACCGCGAAGTCACCGAAGGCGTCACGGCACTGGTCTCGGCCGCGCTGCTGTTATACGTAGGGTTCTGGCTGCACAACAAGGCGAATGCGGCGCGCTGGAGCGAGTTCATCCGGGGTCAGATGAGCTCCGCATTGGGGAAGGGCGCGCTCTGGAGCATCGCGTTGGTGTCGTTCCTCGCCGTCTATCGCGAGGTATTCGAGACGGTGCTGTTCTACCAGGCCCTGTGGATGCAGTCCGAGGGTAGCGGTCAGCATGCGGTGATCGCGGGCTTCGCGATCGGCATGGCCGCGTTGGTCGTAGTCGCTTGGCTGATCGCGCGCTTCAGCGTGCGGCTGCCGCTCGGGCTCTTTTTCGGCGTCAGCTCGGTGCTGCTGGCGGTGATGGCGGTGGTGTTCGCGGGCCAGGGCATAGCCGCACTGCAGGAAGCGGGCAAGCTGGCGTCAAGCCGGATCGACTTCCCTGCGATACCCCTGCTTGGAATCTATCCGAACCTGCAGGGCCTCGCACTGCAACTGGTGCTGGTCGCCGTCATCCTCATCGGGTTCTTGTACCTGCGCAGCGGCAGCCGCCGCACCTGAGATCCACTTGCAGGCAGCCGCGTCGGCCCGCCTCAGGAGGACCGCCCGGGCAGCATGCGGTAGAACACGCCATCCTTGTTGATCAGAAGATGCTTGAACGCGGCGGCGATGTGTATCCCGATCACGATCACGAGCACCACCGAGGCAGCGTGGTGAATGCCCTGGAACAACTCCCACAGGGCTTTGTTCTCCGGAAAGAAGGGTCCGATCTTGAACAGCCCGAAATAAGTTACGCCATACTTGGTGAAGTTCGAGGCGAGGAAGCCCGCCACCGGCATCAGCACCAGCAATGCGTACAGCAGGCTGTGGCTGAGCTTGGAGGCATTGAACACCCAGCTCGGAGTCCCGGGCGGTAGCGGCGGCGGCTGGTGGTTCCAGCGCCACGCCACCCGGATCAGCACGATGATGCCGACGGTCAGGCCGATGGATTTGTGCAGGTTGAAGTAGAAGGTCCGCGCTGGCGCGCCTTTGGGGATGTCGGTCATGTACCAGCCGAGCCCGATCATCACGAAAACGCCGATGGCCACGAGCCAATGCAGCGCGATGGCAACTTTGTCGTAGCGCTGCACGCCGATGTTATCAACCATGCTGCCCCCCCTCCTGGAAGCGGCGTATGTTACACCCGCGTCGCCGGATGACAACCCCTGCCGCCTTCGCAGTGGTTGCTGTTGCTCGGACTCAGCGCGAGGTTGAGGCCGTTTCAATGACAAAGGGCTGCTTTGCGGCACCGCTTATGCGAAACCTTCGGCAAAAGAAAAGGGCTGCCTTGCGGCAGCCCTCATTCTCTAAATCTTGTGTCTTCGTTATCAGCGATTGTAGATGTACATCGTGACTTCGAAGCCGAAACGCATTTCCGTGAATTCAGGTTTGGTCCACATAGTTATTCTCCTCTTCAGGTTCGGTTCGGCCAACTCAGGTCGGGGGGGTCGCTTCAATACGGACCCTATTGTGTCCAGGCCCCGCCCGGGAAGCCAGCGAAAATCACTGAAATCGGCCTCATGATTTTCATTAGATTCCCGTGGCACCGCGCCCCGGTCATGGCTCGAGCAGGCCGGCCCGGATCGCAATGATGGCTAGCTCGGCCGAGTTCGAAGCACCCAATTTCTGTTTTATATTATATAGATGCGTTCCCACTGTGCGCGGGCTGAGAGACATGATCTCAGCGATCTCGGCCACCGATGTCCCCTTGGCCAGCGCCAGAAACACCTTGAATTCCTTCTCGCTCAGCATCTCCAGCGGGCTCTTTTCACCGTTCAGTTGTTGCAGCGCGAGCTGCTGGGCGATGGAGGGTTCGAGAAAAGTCTTGCCCTGCGCCACCTGGCGGATCGCCTGCATGAGCTCCTCCGCGGCACTGCGCTTCGTGAGATAGCCCACCGCGCCAGCTTTGAGCACGCGCCTCGCATGCATCGCGTCCTCGTGCGCGGACAACACGAGGATGCGCGCCTGAGGCTCCCGCGCGAGGATGCGAGCGATGGCCTCGAGGCCTCCGATCCCCGGCATCGAGATGTCCATCACCACGACGTCCGGCTTGACCTCCGGGAAAGCGCGCACCGCCTCCTCTCCGCTTTCCGCCTCCGCCGCCACACGGATGTCCGCCGCCCCCTCGAGCAGAAGCCGAAAGCCCATACGGACCACCGCGTGGTCGTCCACCAGCATCACGCGGATCGGGTTTTGCGTCATCTCGCGGCTACCTTCACGTCGGCTGCCTTCGTATCGCCCCCCGCCGAGCTCGGATCGAGCGCCATCCCAGGAATGGGAATCAGCGCCGTTACTCTCAACCCTTGTCCGGGTTTCGACTCGAGGTGGAACTCGCCGTTCAAGGCCTGAACCCGCTCGCGCATCCCCATCAAGCCGAAGCGCGCGCTCTCGCTCTCCGTGCGCTCTCCGAGGCCCTTGCCGTTGTCCGACACGCTGACCCGGACCACGGCGCCGCTGCGGCTCACCTCGACCGCCGCAGCGGTAGCCTCCGCGTGGCGAATCAGATTGGTCAGGCACTCCTGGATCAGGCGATATATGGTGATATTGACCGCCTCGCCCAGGTCCCCGAGGTCGCGCGAGAGCTTCAGGTCGCAGGCGATCTCGGGATGGCGGCCGCTCCAGCTCTTGACAACATCCTCGATGGCCTCCTGCAAGCCAAGGTGGTCCAGCGCGCTGGGCCGAAGCTGGCGGATGATCCCGTGCACCACGTCGTATATGTGGCCTGCCACCTGGACGATGGTCTGGGCGCTGCGGTGGATCTCGGGTGCTGCCTCCGCAGTCCGGTTGGCGATGGCCACGCCGATGGTCTTGATCGCGGTCACGCACTGCCCCAACTCGTCGTGCAGCTCGCGGGCGATCGAGCGTCGCTCCTCTTCCAGTCGCGTCTGGATCAACTGGGTCAGCCGGCGGTTCTGCTCCAGCTCTCGTTCGGTCTCCTGGGCATGTTTGCGCTCGGTGATGTCGCGCATGCTGCAGATCTCGCCGATCACCTCTCCGGTGGCGGGGTCCACCAGCG
Organism: Gammaproteobacteria bacterium; assembly: GCA_041487115.1. GTDB lineage: Bacteria > Pseudomonadota > Gammaproteobacteria > Burkholderiales > SHXO01 > SHXO01. The sequence continues at coordinate 63,223 of JBGPMS010000001.1, read as the reverse complement.
GTGCGGCCGACAGCGCCACGTTCACCAGCCGGCCATCGTGAGTAAGCCGAGTCGTGTCGACGTTGTCGACTACACGTCGGCTGCCGATGGTCTGGAGGTTTTCCGCCACCTCCGCCTCCAGGCCGGGCGGGGTGAGCAAAGTGGCCGACCGACCCACGATCTGATCCGGCTTGTAACCGAACAATTGCTCGGCGGCGGGGTTCCAGAAGGAGATGTTGCCGGTCAAGTCGTGGATCATGATCGCGTCGGACGATTGCTTCGTCACGAGCGCGAGGCGCATGTTCTCGGCGTGGCTTTCTTCCAGCGCGCCTGCCATCCGGTTGAACGTGTGGCTGATGGAATCGAACTCGGGCAGCGAGAAGCCCGGCAGACGCGTATCCAGCCGCCCTCGCTCCATCTCCGACAGCCCGCGCAGGATGGGCTTCACCGGCTGCAGCGCGCGGCCCAGCAGCCAGAACACCACGACGTTGACCAGCACCAGGAATCCCAACGCCAGCCAGATCAGATTCTTCATGTCGTCCCAGGCGTCCAGGATCGAACGTGAGGCGTCGGGCGTGACGACGATGCGCCCGCTCCTGACCGTCAGCTCCACCTCGGGCAGCTCGGGGGTGACCAGGAGCGAAAACCAGTGCGGCGCAGCGCGGCCGGCCTTGTACACCGGGGGCGGAGACGTATAGAGAAGCTTGCCGTCGTCGTTGTACAGGCGGATCTCGTTGGCACGCACGCGGCCGAGGCTGTGCAGGAACGAGCGGAGCACTTCGTTGGGCTCCTCGGTCGGCGGGACGAACTGGCTGCTATACAGCACCGTGGTGAGCAGCTGCAGCGTGACCTTGGTGCCGGCCTCCATCTCTTCGCGGATGGAACGGCGCGCATCGTCCACCACGATCTTCGCGGTGACGAGCGAAAACAGCACGATCAGCACCGTGATGATGAGGTTGATGCGGAAACGCAGGCTCATGTCGCCGTCGAACGCTCCTTCATATCTTGCGTAGCCTGGACCAACGCCCGCGCCATCGCGGGATGCATAGCCGAGTGGCCGCCCTCCTCCACGATGCGCAGCTCGGCTCCAGGCCACCGACCACGCAAAGTGTACGCGGTGCCCGGGGGGCAGACCAGATCGCGGCGGCCCTGCACCAGAATGGCGGGCAACGGGCGCAAACGTTCCATCCCGCGCAGCAGCTCTCCCGGCATGAGGAAGCAGCGATTGACCAGATAGTGCAGCTGGATGCGCACGCGCGCCAGTGCGGAGGCGTCCGCCGACGCCGCGGCGGACGACAGCTCGCCTACCGACATGACCGCGGATTCCCACGCGGTCCAGCGCGCCGCCGCCGCTTCGTCGTCCAGCTCCATCCGCGCGGAGTAGTGACGCAGCAAGCCCGCTGCCGAGGAATCCTCGGCGCCGGCGGCAAACGCGTCCCAGGCTTCGGGCAGAAAATGACGCAGGCCGGTGAGAAACCAGGCAACCTCTTCGTCGGAGGCGAGGAAGAGCCCTCGCAGCACCAACCCGGTCACTGCGCCCGGGTGCTCCTGGGAATACGCCAGCGCCAACGTGCTGCCCCAACTGCCGCCGAACAACAACCAGCGTTCGATACCGAGCAGACGCCGCAGCCGCTCGAGGTCTTCGACCAGATGCGGTGTGGTATTGGCGTGGACTTCGCCGCGCGGCGTGGAGCGCCCGCAGCCACGCTGGTCCAGCAGCACGATCCGATAGAAGGACGGGTCGAAGAAGCGGCGGTGACCAGGATTGATGCTGCTACCTGGCCCCCCGTGCAGAAAGACGACCGGTTTGCCCTCAGCGTTCCCGCACTGCTCGTGCCAGATGCGGTGGCCGTCACCGGCGTCGAACCAGCCCGAAGCATAGGGTTCCAGCGGTGGGTACAGCGCGTCGGACATGGGGCGGGGGCACCCGCGCGGGAATATCGCGCTCAGGAATTCCTGAGCGCGAAGGTGATGGGAACGGTGACGGAAAACTCCCGCGCGCGAAACGCAGAGGGCACCTTGGGCAGGCGAATCTGTTTGACGAGCTCGAGCGCGCGCTGATCGAGCAACTCGTACCCGCTGCTGCGACCGACCAGAACATTTTTGACTTTGCCGTCCGTGCCGATCTGCAGGCGAACCTCGGCCGTCCCTTGCCACCCCTTCTGCCGCGCGAGCCGTGGATAGTCCCGCTCGGACACCGACTTGCCCAGCACGCGCGAGATCTCATCGGCGAAGCGCCGGAGCAGAGCATTTTCGTCCACGCTGGCCTGCTTCGGCGCCACGGGCAGCGAGGCGATGGCGCCTGGCTGGCCGGGCGGCGCTGCGGAGGGACGCACAGGCCCGGCGGGCACGGGTGCCGCCAGCGGGGCAGGCGGTCGCGAGTCTGCGCGCGCCTCGTACTTGACCTCTGGCTTGGGCTGGGGGCGAACCTCGGGCTGCGGCTGCGCGCGAACCGCAGGCTGCGGCTCGGGACGGGACTGCGAACGCACCAGAGGGGTCGCCTCGGGCGGCGGCGCGACCGGCCGCGCCTCGGGACGCGTGGCCTCAACCTGGGGCGCAGGACGCGCGGCGATGGTGGGCTCGGCGCGAGGTTCCGCTTTGACCGCTGGGCGCGACTCGGCGCGTGGTTCCACCTTCGGCGCTTCCACCTTGGGTAAGGGGACCGGCTCAGGCCGCGCCTCGGGACGCGGGGCCTCTACCTGGGGCGCGGGACGCGCGGCGATGGTGGGCTCGGCGCGAGGCTCCGCTTTGACCGTCGGGCGCGACTCGGCGCGTGGTTCCACCTTCGGCGGTTGTACCTGCGGTAGAGGGACCGGCTCGGGCCGCGCTTCGGGACGCGCCACGGTCACCGGCTCCCGCTTCGGTTCCGGCCGTGGGTCGACGCGCGCAAGGGGCTCGGGCCTGGGCTCCGCGCGTTGCACGGGCCTGGGCTCGGGCGTTACCTGTGGGCGGGGCTCGAACCGGGGTTCGACGCGCGGCTCAGGCCGAATATCCTGGCGCGGCTCCATTTTTGGTTCGGGACGCGGCTCGGGTCTCACCTCGGGCCGAGGCTCGGAACGCACGTGCGGGGCTGGAACCACTCGCGGCTCAGGCCGCGGCTCGAGGCGAGCCAGCGGTTGCGGCGGCGGTGCAATCTCCGGACGCGGCTCGAGGCGCGGCTCCTGCCTGGGCTCGGGTCGTACCTCCGTGCGAGGTTCCGGCTTCGTGAGTTCGGGCTTGGGCATCGGCGCAGTCGCCGGCGGGGGCTGTAGCTCCTGGCGCTGAAACGGCTGTTCGGCCTTCCGCGCCGCCTTTTTCTGTGTTTTGGGTGGCTCTTCGACCGCCCGCTTCGGTTCCACGATGGGTGGCGCCATCTCGACCGTCAACACCTTCTCTTCGGGCACGGGTGTGCGGAATCCGGGCAACAAGATGAGTGCCACGGCGTGCACCAGGAGCGAAACCAGGAACGCCACCACCATGACACCGTCGCGGTGCCAGGGCGTCTCGATGGAAAATGCAAACGGATCGCTGTCGGCGGTTACGCTGGCCATGGCCGCAAGATTAGGGCGAAAGCCCGGGGCATGTGTAGACGCGTTTCATAAACTCATGAAAATCATGAGTCGCATTTGCTGATTTTGTTGGGGGGCCCCGGCCCTGAAGTAGCCGAGAATGGTGCTCGACTTTACCTGCCGGTTGGAGCCGTGGTCAGCGCGAGCAACCAAGGCCCCAAGGTTCGTAGGATTCCGGCTGGTAGGGGTCACCAAGGGCGGTCCTCGACGGCCGCGAACTCTAAACTTTATCATCTCCGGAGAAGACTATGTGGACGAAACCTGAATTCACCGAAATGCGTTTCGGCTTCGAAGTAACGATGTACATCGCCAACCGCTAAGCTTCATCTGCGGGCTAGACGAAAGCCCCCGATCGGGGCTTTCGTTGTTTTTGAGAGACAGGTCGTACGTTGTTTTGAAGCAAGCGTCGAACCAGGCGCGAGTGCGGATCCGGGTCCCCGGAGGCACGTGAGAGTGTCCCAATGCGAATCAAAGTACCCCCATGCGAATAAGAGTACTCGGCGCCGCAGCCGGCGGCGGCTTTCCGCAGTGGAATTGCAACTGCCACAACTGCAATGGCGTGCGGAAGGGATCGATCCGTGCCCAGGCGCGCACGCAGTCTTCGATCGCCGTCAGCTCGGACGGCGTGAGCTGGGTACTGTTCAACGCCTCGCCGGATCTACTGGCGCAGATCAAGTCCTTCCCCGCGCTGCAGCCGGCGCGCGCCATTCGTGACACCGGTATCCGCGCCGTGGTCCTGGTCGACGGCCAGATCGATCACACGACCGGGTTGCTCATGCTGCGCGAAGGCAAGCCGCTGGAGATCTGGTGCACCGACATGGTCCGCGAGGATCTCACCACCGGCAACCCTCTGTTCAACATCCTGGGCCACTACTGCGGCGTCGATTGGCACCGCGTGCCTACCGCGCCGGGCAGCAGCTTCTCCGTCGATGGCATCGAGCACTTGAGCTTCACCCCGGTCCCACTCAAGAGCAAGGCGCCACCCTACTCGCCGCACCGCGACAACCCGCACCAGGGCGACAACATCGGCATGCGCATCACCGACCTGCGCAGCGGCAAGAAACTGTTCTACGCCCCTGGCCTGGGCGAGATCGAACCCCACCTCGAGCCGCTTCTACAGGAGGCGGACGCGGTGATGGTGGACGGCACGTTCTGGACCGACGACGAGATGATCCGGCTCGGGATCTCGGACAAGCGCGCGCGCGACATCGGGCACCTGCCCCAGTCCGGCGAGAGCGGCATGATCAACGTGTTGAGGCCACTCAAAGCTGAGCGCAAGATTCTCATCCACATCAACAACACCAACCCGATCCTGGACGAGGACTCGCCCGAGCGCGCGGAGCTGTCGCGCGCCGGCATCGAGGTAGCCTACGACGGGTTGGAAGTCGCTCTCTAGGAGAATGCCATGGGCGCACCGGAGAACATGCCGCAGTCAGCCGACCAGCCTTGGAGCAAAGAGGAGTTCGAGCAAAGGCTGCGCGGCAAAGGCAAGCGCTACCACATCTACCACCCCTACCAGGTGGCCATGAACAGCGGCAAGCTGACCCGGGAGCAGATCCAGAGCTGGGTCTGCAATCGGTTCTACTACCAGATCAGCATCCCCATCAAGGACGCGGCCATCTTGTCCAACATGCCGGACCGCGATCATCGGCGCATGTGGATCCAGCGCATCCTCGACCACGACGGGGCGCAAGGCGACGAGGGTGGCATCCAGGCCTGGCTGCGCCTGGGCGAGGCCGTGGGCCTCGCGCGCGACGAGGTCACCTCGCTCCAGCGCGTGCTGCCGGGGGTGCGCTTCGCCATCGATGCCTACGTAAACTTCGGCCGCCACGCCCCCTGGCAGGAAGCGGTGTGCTCCAGCCTCACCGAGCTGTTCGCGCCGGAAATCCACAAGGAACGGCTATCGAACTGGCCCCAGCACTACCCGTGGATCGACCAGTCTGGTTACGCCTATTTCCGCAAGCGCCTGTCGGAGGCGCGGCGCGACGTGGAACACGGGCTGCGCGTGACGTTGGACTATTTCAAGACGCGCGATCAGCAGCAGCGCGCGCTGGACATTCTGCAGTTCAAGCTGGACATCCTGTGGTCCATGCTCGACGCCATGCAGATCGCCTACGGAATCGGTCCCGAGCGCGCGGGCGCCGGGACCCCGATGCCCGATGAGTGAGCCTCGCATCGCCGCCGACGCGGTCATCGAGCTGGAGCGGCAGTACCGCTTCCAGTGGGAGGCCGCGCAGCAGTCGCACGTGCTGCTCTATCCCGAAGGCATGATCAAGCTGTCGGGCAGCGCGGGCGAAATCATGAAATGCATAGACGGCAAAACCACGGCGGCAGGCATCGTCGAGAAGCTCGAGCAGGCATTCCCCGGCAACGATCTGCGCCAGGACGTGATGGATTTTTTGGAGGTGGCCCATGGACGAGGCTGGATTCGTGCCAAACAAGCCGGCTGAGCGCAAGATAAGCAATCCGCTCTGGCTCAATGCGGAAATCACATTCCGCTGCCCGCTGCACTGCATCTACTGCTATAACCCGGTGGATTACGCCCGCTCCGGGCCGGAACTGTCTACTGAGGACTGGCTGCGCGTGCTGCGCGAGGCGCGCGAGCTGGGCGCGGTGCAACTCGGCATCTCGGGCGGTGAGCCGCTCCTGCGCGACGACGTCGAGGTGATGGTCGCCGAGGCCCATCGGCTCGGGTACTACACCAACCTGCTCACCTCCGGCGTCGGGCTGACCGAGAAGCGCATCGCCGCGTTCAAGGAAGGCGGCCTGGACCAGATCCAGCTCTCGTTCCAGGACTCCACCCGCGAGTTGAACGATTTCCTCAGCAGCACGCGCACCTTCGAGCTGAAGGAGAAGGTGGCGAAGCTGATCAAGCAGTACGAATATCCGATGGTGCTCAACGTGGTGCTGCACCGGCTCAATATCGACCACATCCAGGCTATCCTGGACATGGCCGAAGCGATGGGCGTGGAGCACCTGGAGCTGGCCAACACTCAGTACTACGCGTGGGCGCTGATCAACCGCGATCAGCTGCTCCCCAGCCGCGAGCAACTGGTGCGCGCGGAGGCGATCACCAACCAGTTTCGCACCCGGATGGGGAACAAGTGCAAGGTCTACTTCGTGGTGCCGGACTACTACGCTACGCGTCCGAAGGCATGCATGAACGGCTGGGGTTCGGTGTTTCTCAACATCGCGGCCGACGGCCTTGCCCTGCCTTGCCACGAAGCACGCATGCTGCCGGCACTCACGTTCCCGAATGTGCGCGATCACGATGTCCGCTGGATCTGGCACGAGTCACCCGGCTTCAACGCCTACCGCGGCGATGACTGGATGCAGGAGCCCTGCCGCAGCTGCCCGGAAAAAACCAAGGATTTCGGCGGCTGTCGCTGCCAGGCCTACATGCTCACCGGCGATGCGACCAACACCGACCCGGTCTGCGATCTGTCGCCCAAGCACCACCTGATTACCGACGTGACCGCCAAGGCCCAGACTACAGGCCAGCCAGTCACCGTGCACCCCATCGTCTTCCGCGACGACAAGAACTCCCGCAAGCTCAGCGAGAAGAGCCAACCGGAGACTACGCCGGTCGGTTGAGCCTCGTGCGCTAGTGTCCTGAGTGGTAAGTTCGTCGGCGACCTCTGGTACCGCCGGAGCGATTGGGCGCGTCGGCTGCAACAGCCCCAGTGCCGACTGGAAAACCGTCCAGTTGGCCGCCAGGCAAGGCGCGAAGCCTCGGCAGTGGCGGGCACCACGGCGAGGCTTCGGAACACAGCATGGCGGCCAACTGGGCGGTTTTCGGCGGCGAACTTATGACTCAGGACACTAGAATCGGCGCGGCATGAACGATACCCGTCCTGTCGCACTCGAAGCAGCGGTCCGCACGCACGGCTTGACCAAGCGCTACGGCGAGGTTCTCGCCGTGGACGGCCTCGAGCTCGAGATCGCTTCCGGCCAATTCTTCGGCTTGCTCGGCCCCAATGGCTCGGGCAAGACCACCACCATCCACATGCTTTCCACCCTGGTGCGGCCCAGCACGGGCTCTGCCACGGTGGCCGGCCACGATGTCACGCGAGAGTCGGTGGCCGTGCGTGGGGCGATTGGCCTGGTGTTCCAGGAATCAGCGCTGGACCGCACCCTGTCGGTCGCGGAAAACCTGCGGTTTGCCGGCCTGCTCTACGATCTTGCGCCTGCCGTGATCGAGTCGCGTGCCCGGGAGTTGCTGGAGTTGTTCGGCCTGAACGACATGCGCAACCGCCCGGTCGGCGCGCTGTCGGGCGGCATGCGGCGCGCGCTGGACATCGTGCGTGGCGTCATCCACCACCCGCGCATTCTGTTTCTGGACGAGCCCACCATCGGGCTGGATCTGCCCAACCGGCGCCGCATTTGGCGCTTCATCGAGCGGCTGCGCGCCAGCACCGGCATGACGGTGCTGCTCACCACCCACTATCTGGAAGAAGCCGACGGCTGCGACCACGTCGCGTTCATCAAGTCGGGAAAGATCGTGCAACAAGGCACGCCGCGCGGGCTGGTCGATGCGCTCGGACGGCATATCATCGAGCTGGAGGCACCCGACCTGGATACCCTGGTCCCCGCACTCGAGCCGCGGCTCGGGCCCGCGCTAAGAGATGGTGACACGGCCATGTTTCGCCACGTCGAGGAGGACATCAGCGCTATGGCCACGCTGCAAGGCGAACTGGGCAGCCGCGTGTCCGCGCTGCGCATCCGGCGGCCCAATCTCAACGACGTTTTTCTCTGGGTCAACGCCTCACCATCGTGATCGTCCGACCCATCTATGCAGTCCTCGAACGCGAACTGGTGAAAATGTTCCGCCAGCGCACGCGCCTCGTCTCCGCCATGGTGCGCCCGCTCATCTGGCTGTTCGTGATCGGCGCCGGGTTCGGCACGGTAGTCGGGCGCGCGCGCGGTGTGGACTACCAGCAGTTCCTCGTCCCCGGCGTGGTCGGCATGACCATCCTGTTCGGTGCCATGCTGGCGGCGCTGACGATGGTCTACGACAAAGAGTCGGGCGTGATGCGCATGCTGATCATCGCGCCCTTCGCCCACCACTGGATCATCGTGGCCAAGACCGTCGCCGCGACGCTGGCCGGCATCGTGCAGGCGGCGCTGCTCGTCGTGCTACTCGCGGTGCTCGACTTTCTCAACTTACAGATGAACTACCCGCTGCTGCTCGCCGGCATCCTGATGACGTCGCTGGCCTGCGCGGGGATCGGCATCCTGGTGGCCGCGTTCACCCGCACGCTGGACAACTTCGCCGCCATCATGAACTTCGTGATATTCCCGGTATTCTTTCTCAGTGGCGCGCTGTACCCGATCGAGAACCTGCCGGTGGCACTGAAAGTCGCCGCCATGCTCAACCCCTTCACCTACGCCGTTGACCTGCTCAAGCACGCCCTGCTCGGATCATTGGCAGCAGTCTCAGCATCCGAGTTGCAGGTAGGTCTGGATTTCCTGGTGACCGCCGGGTTCACACTGGTCGCGGTGGCGCTGGCGAGCTGGCGCTTCTCGCGCGAGGAGGCGTACGAGCCTCTGATCCATATCCTGACGGGCAAGCGGGGAGGTTAGCGGGCTTTGCCGGATCAGTGATGATGGCCGCCGGCGCCGTGAACGTGGCCGTGGGTCAGTTCTTCCCCGCTTGCGACGCGCACGTCGGTGATGACGCAGGAGAACACGAGTGTCTGGCCGGCTAGCGGGTGGTTGCCGTCCACCGTTACCTTGCCGTCGCTGATGCCGGTGACGGTATAGATGCGGCTCTCGCCCGATTCCTCCGCACTGCCTTCGAACTGCATGCCGACCTTGACGCTGGCAGGGAACAGGTTGCGCGGCTCCACCCGTACCAGCGCTTCCTCGTATTGGCCGAAGGCATCGTCGGGCTCCAGTCGCACCTCGCAGGCGAAGCCGGCATCCTTGCCAGCGAGCGCCTGTTCGACGCGCGGGAAAATGCCTTCGTAGCCGCCGTGCAGGTAGCTGATCGGCTTGTCGGTCTTTTCGACGACCCCCCCATCGGTGTTCGACAACTCATAGGTCAACGACACGACCGTGTTCTTAGCGATCTGCACTAGCCGATTCCCTTGACCAGTTTGAGCACTTCCTGCGCGTGGCCGCGCGGACTGACGCCGTATTGCGCGTGGCGCAGCACCCCGTTGCGATCGATGATGAAGGTGGACCGGAGCACGCCGGTCTTCTTCCTCCCGTCGACGTCCTTCTCCTGCAGCACGCCGTAATTGCGGCAGACGTCGCCGTCGGGATCGGCCAGCAGTTGCACCGTCAGGCCGTGCTTGTCGCGGAACGAGCCATGACTCATGCAGTCGTCCATGCTCACGCCCAGGACCACGGTTTGCAACGAGGAGAAAGCGTCTTCGAGCTCGCTGAAGTCGATCGCCTCGAGCGTGCAGCCGGGCGTGTCGTCCTTTGGATAGAAGTAGAGGACGACGTTTTTGCCGCCCGCGAAGCTGGAGAGACTGACCATCTCCATGTCCGAATCCGGCAAGTCAAAGCCCGGTGCGGCTTCGCCTTCCTTCAACATAGCTCCTTGCTCCAGCGACAGTACTGCGGCGATTCTAACCGATTTTGGTTGGGGGTGACGCCTAGCGCCGCATCGCGCCGAACGTGCCGGCGCGTGGCGAAATATAATCCGCTGCATGCATTCTCCCGACGCTGCGATTAGGCTGCTCGGCGGCTACCCGCCGCGCCGGTTTCTGCGCGAGCACTGGCAGAAGAACCCGCTGTTGGTCCGCGCGGCGCTGCCCGGCTTCGCCGGCCTGCTCTCGCCCGCCGAGTTGGCGGAGCTCGCCTGCCGCGACGACGCGCAGTCACGGCTCGTCATCCGGCGCGGGCGGCGCTGGCAGGCGTATCAAGGCCCGTTCGAGCGCAGCTTCTTGCGGCAGCTTCCCGCGCGCGCGTGGTCGCTGCTGGTACACGACGTCAATCACTTCCTTCCCGAGGCACGGGCGCTGCTGGACCGCTTCAACTTCGTGCCCTACGCGCGGCTGGACGACTTGATGGTCAGCTACGCGCCAGCTGGTGGCGGGGTTGGCCCGCACTTCGACTCCTATGACGTGTTCCTGCTCCAGGGTGCGGGGCGGCGCCGCTGGCGGATAAGCCATCAGCGCGACCTGACGCTGCTGGATCGCGCCCCGCTCAAACTGCTGCGCGATTTCCGCCCGCAGCAGGAATGGACGTTGGAGCCGGGTGACATGCTGTACCTGCCTCCAGGCTGGGCGCATGACGGCGTCGCACTCGATCCGTGCATGACTTATTCAATCGGATTTCGTGCGCCGGCCTGGCAGGAGCTCGGGATCCACTTCTTGCGCTATCTCGAAGACCGGCTCGACCTGGCCGGGTTGTACCAGGATCCCGGGCTCAAGCCCCAGGACAGTCCAGCTCGAATCGCGCGGACGATGGTGGAAGAGGTCGCCCAGCGCCTCGACGGCATCGGCTGGCGCACGCGAGACGTCGCCCGCTTCCTCGGCCAATATCTGACCGAGCCGAAGGTGCACGTGTTCTTCACGCCGCCGCACCCGCGACTCGCACCGGCAGCCTTCGCTGCACGCGTTCGGCGCCGAGGCGTCGCCCTCGACCTGCAGAGCCAGATGCTGTACGCCGGCCATCAGTTCTTCATCAACGGCGAGTCGGTCGAGGTCAAAGGGAGGGCATGCGCCACGCTGAGCCGCCTCGCCGACATGCGCTGGCTGCCCGAAGTCGACACTACACAGCGCGGACTGGCCGCCGTGTTGCATGAATGGTATGGTGCGGGCTATCTGAGCCCGCGTGCGGCAGCAGGCACAAGGAGAGAGGAGCCGTGAGCGAAGAGATCCAACCCCAGCATCGCAAGATCGAAGGTAACGCCGAATACGAGGATGCGCTCGATACGCTGTTCGGGCGCCCGGGGCGCAGGCTTCGGATCTTCGACCGGCAGCTCGGGAGTGGATTCGTCGGCGTCCATCGGTACGAGCTGCTGCGCCACTTTCTTCTCGTGAGCCGCACCAACCGCATCCAGATCGTGCTGCACGACACCGCCAATCTGCAGCGCGACTGCGCACGCCTGGTCCTGCTCCTGCGCCAGTTCAGTCACGCTGTCAGCATTAACGAAACCGAGCCGCAGGCAAAGCGGGTGTATGATCCCTTCGTCGTGATGGACGACCGCGACTACCTGCATCGCTTCCACTACGACGACTCACGCGGCCTGCTCGCGCTGGACGATCCGCACGACGCGCACGGATTCGTCCAGCGCTTCGAGGAGATCTGGGAAGCTTCCTCGCCGGCGTTGTCGGGAACCACGCTGGGCTTGTAAGCTGGAAGTCAAGTACAGCTGATCGCACAGTCCCTATGCCACAGGGATTGGCGGTGAGAGCGCCACTGGATTTGTTTGACAAATCTGCTAATATTTCGGCTTCTTCCGGGGGCCGTCCTCTGGAAGATTCAAGTTTCGGAAGATTACATTTCAGAAGATTCAAGTTTCGAACAATTCGATCATTCCCCAACAGTCTGGACACCGTTAAGGAAAGTAGATGAGACACGCCCTGGTCATTGCCGCCATCCTGGCAATCGGTCTGACCGCTTGCAGCAAGAAAGAAGAACCTGCTCCCGCTCCCCCGCCCGCTCCCGCGGCAGCACCGGCTCCCGCGCCCGCTCCGGAGGCAGCTTCCGGCACTGCCGCTTCGCCTGCCCCCGCTGCTGCACCGGCGGAGCAAAAGAAGTAATTCGCAGTCGTACCGGCGACAGGAGATGGCGCGCCCACCGGGCGCGGCCTGGAGGAAACAACGGGCTCGGCTTTCCGGGTCCGCTGTTTTTTTGCGATCCCTCCGATCCCCTCGGTGGTCACCGAGCGGCGTCAGGTCAGGTGTCGCCAGTCGAGCCCGGCCTGCTGGTCGGCGACCGCGACCCACTCGGGTGCACACCCCAGCGCCCCGGCAAGCGCGTTGCGCGCGAGCTCGGGCCGGTTGTTGCTTTCGCTCAGATGCGCCGCAACGACATGCTGCAGCCGGGTCCGGTCCAGCCCCCCCAGCAGAGCCGCCGCCGACTCGTTGTCGAGATGGCCGAAGCGGCTGGCGATGCGCGCCTTGAGCCGCTCGGGGTAGTCACAGGTGCGCAGCAGTTCAGGGTCGTGATTGCATTCCAGGAACAGCGCATCGCAGCCGCTGAGACAACGCTGCATGTGTGCAGTCACGTGACCCGCATCCGTCAGCACACCCAGGCGGCGATCGCCGTCACTGAAGATGTATTGGGCCGGTTCGCGTGCGTCATGGGGAACCGGAAACGGCTGGATACAGATATCGCGGACAGCAAAGCCGGCGTAGCCCCGGATCAGGCACACGTCGACATCGGTATCGAACAGCCCCTCCAACCCGCGCAACGTGCCAGGCGTGAGCCATATGGGCACACCATGCTTCCGGGCGAAGCGGGCGACGCCGCCGATGTGATCTTCGTGCTCGTGAGTAACGACGATGGCGCCCAGATCTTGCGGTGCTACACCCAGGCGTCCGAGCCGGCGTGTGGCATCGGCCAGGCCGAATCCGCAGTCGAGCAGGATGCGGGTGGTTTTAACCTCGACCAGGAGCGCGTTGCCCTTGCTGCCGCTTCCCAGCGAGGCAAACCTCATGCGGCAGGGAGCCTCATTCGGTGACCCCGAAGCCCGAGAGCGCGGTCGAGGCTGTCGCTATTTGAGGTCTTCCTGAAGCACGGTGAGAATGCGCGCGGCTGCCTCCGAATTGTCGGGCTTGCCGTCTGCACTCAGCACGTGGACCTGGGAGCCGGGCTTCGCCTCGGCCACAGCGATGCGATAATCCTCCGCCTTGCCCTTGGGCGCGTCGCTCTCCCAGAACGCGAGCCGTGACAGGAGCCCTGGCTTCTTGGCTTCGCTCTCGGGGTTCAGGTAGCGGACATAGTACAGCCCGCCCGCACGGTCGCGGTCCTGCACGGTAAAGCCGAGGCGGTCCAGGGACAGGCCTACGCGGCGCCAGGCACGGTCGTAGTCGTCGGTAAGGGCCAGCACCGGGGTGCCGTTGGCTTCTTTGCTTACCACCGCCCGTGGTGGGGCCGCCGCCGGCTTGGTCCCTTTGCCTTGGGCGGTATCGACCACCTGCTCGCCCGTGAACTTGCCCTGCAGCCGGCGCAGCATTTCCGCCTCCAGTTCCGGATCGGGAGCGCGTGCCTGCCACACCGTGCGGCCGGTCTGGCGGAAGTTCGCGTCGTTGACGTACATCTCGTACATGCCGCGGTGAGACACGTATATCTCGGTCGTGCCGGCCTTCTGCCCGCGCTCCAGACGCGCGCGGAACTTGTCACGCTCGGGAGACGAATACGCCTGGTCGAGCACCTTGCCTACCACGTTACGGACCCAACCCTGCGGGATCTTGGCGCGATTCTCGGCCCAGTCGGTTTCCATGATTCCGGTTTCGGCGTTCTCCGAGATGACGATGAAGCCGTTCTCCTGCCAGAACTCCTTGACCACCGGCCACACCTTCTCCGAAGCTCCGTCCACCACCAGCCAGCGCTGGCTGCCGGCACGCTCGATATGGGCCTTGTCGGGTTGCGGCAGCATCCCGGTATTGACACTGCGCCCTGGCTGACCCGGATTCAGATCGGAAAAGGTCGCGGAGTTCGTGTCAGGCACCACGTAGCGGTCGCTGGGGTTGGGCGAGCTGAGATCCGGCGGGATCTCCAGGGGACGCACTTGCTTGCTCTCGGACTTGTAGTCGATCTTCTTGGTCTCCAAGGTCGAGCAACCGCAAAGCAGCGTCAAAAGCAGAACAGCGATGCCGACTGAAGGCTGGTTCATCTGACTGGTTCGGGCTTCGGCTCAGGCCACCGGCACGCGCGCGGCGATTCCGGCCTGCTCCATGGCACCGCGCAACAGGTCGTGAAAAGACGAGGACAGCGGCGTCAGTGGCAGCCGGATGCCGCCCCCGATCAGCCCCATCTCCTGCAGCACCCATTTGACGGGAATCGGATTGGCCTCCACGAACAGGTGCCGGTGCAGCCCGAGCAGCTTGTTGTTGACAGAACGCGCCTTGGCGAGGTCACCGGCGAAAGCCGCGGCGCACAGTTCGTGCATCAGAGCCGGCGCTGCATTGGCGGTGACCGAGATGACTCCGTCGCCGCCCAGGAGCAACAACGCGAGCGTCGTCGCATCATCCCCGCTGTAGATGGCGAAATCCTTCGGAGCACGGCGAATCAAGTCGGAGCCGCGCTCGAGGTTGGCCGTGGCATCCTTGATGCCCACGACGTTGGGCACCTGCGCCAGGCGCAGCGCGGTGTCGTTCTGCATGTCGCACACCGTGCGCCCCGGCACGTTGTACACGATCATCGGGATGTCGACCGTTTCGGCGATGGCCTTGAAGTGGCGATACAGCCCCTCCTGAGTCGGTTTGTTGTAGTAAGGCACCACCGACAGGCACAGATCGGCGCCCGCTTTCTTGGCGAAGCCCTGCAGCTCGATCGCCTCGCTGGTCGAGTTGGCACCGGTGCCGGCGATAACCGGGATCCTGCCGGCCACATGCTCGACGCTGGTTTTGATGAGCTGGCAGTGCTCCTCGAAGTCGACAGTCGGCGATTCGCCAGTAGTGCCGACTACAACGATGCCGTCCGTGCCTTCGGCGATGTGCCAGTCGATGAGGCGACGCAGGGCCTCGAGGTCGAGGTTGCCGTCCTCCGACATCGGCGAGACGATGGCTACCAGGCTGCCCTTCAACATATTTTAAACTCCCCGGTCAGTGAGTTGCCGCGCCATCGTGCTGCAGGCGGCGCCGACGCAGCCGGGATTCTAACCCAATCCCTCCGCAGGCGGCGGCTGTCGGGATCTCGGAACCTCATCCGCGTTCACTGCGCAGATGCGCTGCACCAGAGCCTGCTTCGGTTGCGTAACGAACAGGTCCTCGTAGGCGATGACACGCAGCCGCCCCGACAGCACGCCCAGCAGTTCGCCCGGCTGCAACAGGAACTGCGGATTGGACGGGTGCCCGTAGCGTTCGTTCCCGCGCGCGAAGGTCTCGTACACCAGAATTCCGCTCGTCTCCAGGCTTTCCAGCAGCACTGGAAACAGCGACCGGCACAGGTAGTTTACGACGACGATGCCGGCGAAGCGCTGGCCGGGATAGGGCCAGGGGCCGTGCTCCACGTCAGCAGCCTTGACCTCGATGCCGGGGACGCCCGCAAGGCAGGCCAACGCCTGTTCATCACGGTCCACGGCTGAGACCCGATACCCAAGCTCGGCCAGGAACCGCGCATGCCGGCCCTCGCCGCAGGCGAGATCGAGCACGTGACCCGCCGCCGGGATCAACGGAGCAAAGCGACGGACCCAATCGGACGGCGCGGAGATGGAAGAGTGCGTGCTCGGGCTCATGCAGATCAGCGCGCGGGGGCGAGGTGCTCGACAATGCTCAGGCCGACCAGAACCGCCTGCTCGAACAGGCTCGCGATTTGCGGGCCCATGAAGGGTACGGCCAGCCATAGAGCGAAGAAACCCACCGCCAGCGTGAGCGGAAACCCCACGGCAAAGATGTTCAGTTGCGGCGCGGCGCGCGTCATGATCCCTATGGCAATGTTGGCGACGAGCAGCGCCGCTACCACCGGCAAGGAGATGATCAGCCCGGTACGGAAGATCTCGCCGCCCCACCCTACCAGCAGCCGCCAGCCCATCGGGGTCACCGGCTCGGCGCTGATCGGCAACGTGGTGAATGTGTGCGCTAGCGCTGTGATGAGCAGGACATGTCCGTCGATGGAAAGGAAGATCAGGATGGCGAACAATCCCAGGAACTGGCCCACGACCGCGGTCTGGGCACTGCTTTGCGGATCGAAGAATACCGCGAAACCGAGCCCCATCTGCAGGCCGATGAGATGGCCGGCAGCCTCGATGCCGGTCAGCGCGATGCGCAGCGTGAAGCCCATAGCCAGCCCGATCAATAGTTGCTGCACGCCGATCAGGATCCCGGCGGCGGAGCTCGGCTCCACCGCCGGCAGGGGCGGCAGGACCGGTGCGAGTACCAGCGTGATGAAAATCGCGAGGCCGATCTTGGCGCGCTGTGGAACGCTGGCGTGACCGAGTATCGGCTCGGCCAGCACTAGTCCAAAGACGCGCAGAAAAGGCCAAAGGAACATGGCGATCCAGGCGTACCACTGGCCGCTCGTGACCGTAATCATGGTCCAGCCCGATAGTAGAGGTTCAAAAAACGATCCCCAGTCGCCACTGCCGGCCTCGCCGTCTTGGAGGCAACGCGAACTGAACGGCCGGTTCGCCGGTCAAGCCGGGCGGGACGCCCGCGCTGCGATCCTGCGGCGGTTCTACCCGATCATCCCGGGAATGCCTTCAATCAGGCGGCGGGTGAAGTCGACGATGACGTTCAGCATCCACGGCCCGGCCAGCACCAGCGCAGCGAAGATGGCCAGGAGCTTGGGGATGAAGGACAGCGTCATCTCGTTGATCTGAGTCGCCGCCTGAAATATGCTCACAACCAAGCCCGTCACCAGTGCGGTGAGCAGCAGCGGTGCCGACAGCAGGATAGTGACTTCGAGGGCCTGCTGCACCAGGCTGGTTACCAGTTCCGGAGTCATGGATCGGTCAGGTATAGAAGCTTCGCACCAGCGAGCCCACCAGCAGGTTCCACCCGTCCACCAGCACGAACAGCATGAGCTTGAACGGCAGCGAGATGATCACTGGCGAGAGCATCATCATGCCCATGGACATGAGCACGCTCGACACGACGAGGTCGATGATGAGGAACGGGATGAACACCACGAACCCGATCTGGAAGGCGGTCTTCAGCTCGGAGATCACATAGGCCGGTACCAGGATCTTCATGGGCACCTGCTCCGGTCCCTTCAACTCGGGCTGGTTGGCGAGCCTGGCGAACAGCGCGAGGTCGGATTCGCGCGTCTGGCGCAGCATGAACGTCTTGAGCGGCACCGAGCCGCGCTCCAACGCCTCGTTGACGCCGATACGCCGTTCCGAGAACGGCAGATAGGCGTCGGTGTAGATGCGGTCGAGCACCGGGGACATGACGAAGAAGGTGAGAAACAACGACAGGCCCACCAGCACCTGGTTAGGCGGTGCCTGAACGGTGCCCAGCGCTTGGCGCACCAGCGACAGCACGATCATGATGCGCGTGAACGAAGTCATCATCAGCAGCACCGCCGGCAGGAAGGTAAGCGAGGTGAGAAACAGCAGGGTCTGGATGGTGAGCGAGTAGGTCTGCCCCCCGCCTGCAGCGGGCTGCACGGTCACCGCCGGGAGCGCCGACTGCGCCAGCACGCTGCCCGGCAGCACCAACAGGAGCAGCAAAAGCCAGCGCATTCAGCCGCCCTCGCGCTTGCCGGAAATCGCCTGTTTGAGCAGGCGCGCGAACCCCTGCGCAACCGGCGCCGCGGCCACCACGGCACCTGCAGGCTTGGGCATGGTATGCAGCAGGTTGACGCTGTTGGTGGCCACGCCTACCAGCAGCCACGTCTCGCCGACCTCGACCAGCAGCAGCCGTTCCTTCGGCCCCACCATCACGCCGCCGACGATGCGCAAGAACCCACCCGCGCCGGCTGGTCCGGGCATCCAGCGTCGCAGCAGCCAGGCGAACAGCGCGATGGCGGCCAGGACCACTCCCAGCGCGAGGATCACCTGCAGCAGACTCACCACCGAGACGGCACCGGCGGGGGCACCGTCGGCCGATTGGGCAATCGGGGGTAGTGCGGGGAGAAAGACTAGACCAGCGACCAGGGCTCGATCGAGCCGGTTCATCGATGCAGGCGGCGCAGACGCTCGTCGGGGGCGATGACGTCGGTCAAGCGGATGCCGAACTTTTCGTTGACCACCACGACCTCGCCCTGCGCGATCAGGCATCCATTGACCAGCACGTCCATGGGCTCGCCGGCCAGACGGTCCAACTCGATGACCGAACCTTGAGCCAATTGCAGCAGATTGCGGATGGCGATCTTGGTCCGGCCCAGTTCGACCGTCAGCTGCACCGGGATATCCAGGATCATGTCCATGCGCCCCGCGGCGGCGGCACCGGCTCCGGCGGCCAGCTCGGGGAACGCGCGCGCCTGCGCGGCCGCGCCGGAGGTGACGGAGCCCTTGCGCGAGGCGCTCTCCTGCTCCGCCATGGCGGCGGACCAGTCGTCGGCGCTCAGGTCACTCTTTAGGTCTTCCGCCATCGTTGCCTCCGCCGCCGGGCTGCGTCCCGCCAACGACCTTCTCGACCTTCAGCGCATACTGACCGTTCATAACCCCGTATTTGCACTCCAGGATGGGAACGCCATCGACCTCGCCGATCAGCACGTCGGGAAGATCGACGGAGACTACGTCGCCGGTCTGCAAGGCCATCAGCTGCCCGACGGTCACTTCGGCGTAAGCCAGATTGGCCACCAGTTCCACCTCGGCCCCGTACACCTGGGTTGACAGCATCGCGACCCAACGGTCGTCCGCATCCGAACGATCCGCCTGGATGCTGCTGTAGATCAGGGCGCGGATCGGTTCCAGCATAGCATAGGGCATACACAGGTGAAAATCGCCGCCGCCCGTGCCCAGATCGATGCTGAAGCTGGTCGCCACCACGACCTCGGTGGGCGTGGCGATGTTGGCGAACTGGGTGTTCATCTCCGAGCGCACGTACTCGAACTTGAGCGAGAAGATCGGCTTCCAGGCCTTTTCATATTCCTCGAACACCACTTGCAGCAGGCGCTGGACGATGCGCATCTCGGTGGGCGTGAAATCGCGCCCTTCGACCCGCGTGTGGAAACGGCCGTGGCCCCCGAACAGGCTGTCCACCACCTGAAATACCAGCGTCGGCTCGATCACCATCAGCGCCGTGCCACGCAGGGGCTTCACCTGCACCAGGTTCAGATTGGTGGGAACCACCAGGTTGCGGACGAACTCACTGAACTTGAGCACGCGCACCGGCCCCACGGAAATCTCTGCGTTCTTGCGCATGAAATTGAACAGCCCGGCGCGCAGCAGCCGTGCAAAACGCTCGTTGACCAGTTCGAGCGTGGGCATACGGCCGCGGACGATCCGCTCTTGCCGGCCGATGTCGTAGGGGCGGGCGCCTCCGGCGTCCTCGATGGCGGGCGCTTCATCGGTCTCGCCGGTGACGCCGCGCAACAGCGCATCGACTTCTTCCTGCGACAGAATGTCGTCAGCCATCTACCCCGCTGCCTTTGTCACTGGATCACGAACGATGTAAGCAGCACCTCGAGCACTCCGCTGTCCGGCTGCGGTGCCGCCTCCGGCTCTGCCGGCCTGGGCGGCTCTGCTGCCTGCGCCTCGCTCACCGGGTGCGCGGGATCGCCCGCGGGCGCCATCGCGTCAGGCTGCCTGGGCACCGGCGGTTGAATCCCCAGCGGCCTGTTGACTGCGTCCCGGATTTCTTCGCGCAACCGATTCTTCTGCTCGACGCTGGCGAGATCTTCCACCTTTTTGCTCGACAGGAGCAAGAGCACGCCGTTGCGAATTTCGGGCAAGTGCGCCTTGACCTGCTCCGACACCGAACTGTCCGCCACGCGCAGGTCGATGCCTACCTGCAGGAAGTGTTGGACGTCGCCGGCTAGATTCACCACGAATGGCTCGAGTGTCAGGAACAGCGGCGGCGCGCTCGGTTTGGCTTTCGCTTTCGCCGCGTGCGGGTCGCCTTTGTGGCCAATGACAAGCCAGGCCCCACCACCACCGACAGCCAGCAGCACTGCTGCCACGGCCCCGATCAGCAGGCGTTTCTTCCCGCCGGGCTTCTGCGGAGGGGCGTCAGGTTGCGTATCGCTTTGTTTAGCCATTTGTTTTCCTTCAGCTCTGAGATACCGTCGAGGGCCGACCGAAGCGGTTCCAAGCCAATATCGGCGTAACGCGGACGATTCTGAGCCGGCGTCCTAGAGCCCCAGGAGAAAATCTCCATAAACTACTGGAAAAACAATAGCGTCTCGACTGGAGTTTAGGTGCTTTCTAGAAGGGAAGCAAGCCGATGCCGAACGGCCCGCTGTTCTGCAGGCGCAGCAGCGGAGGGGGACTGGCAGCTCAACCCCGATGGGGTGGAACGGACAGACGCCTACGCGTAGAGATCGACGAGCCCGAGCGTGCGACGCACCTGCACCGACGAATCGATGCTGATCGACTCAGAGTCGGCTACTCCGGCGGCGCCGCCCCTTGTACCCGCCGCGCCGCCGCCATCCGCGCCAGCGTCGCGTCGGTTCTGCGGCGTGTGTGCGCCCACGAAGACGTTGCCCAGCGTAACGCCGCTCTCCAGCAGCATCTCTTGCAGACGTGGGAGCGACATCTGGATCGCTTCGCGCGCGGCTGCGTGGGGAGCAGCGAAGGTCAGCGTGGCCTGGTCGTTGGTGATCGACAGTTTCACCTCGATCGGACCGAGCTGCGGAGGCTCGACACGAAACTGCGCCGAATGCACCTGCTGCCCGACCATCCAAACCACGCGTTGCGAGAAGGCGTCACCCCAGTGCGGCTCTCCAACCACACCCGGAATCGTATTGGCCGGCTGCGGCGACCCCTGCGTCCCCTCCAACCGGCGCTCCCCAACCGGTAGCGGCGGGACGGGCGAACCTGGATCGGGCGCCGCGCTCGAGCTGAGGGTCGCTGGTTCGGTGGCATGCTTATCCTCTGCCTCGGTCGCCGGCAAGCCTTGCAGAGTGGCGGCAAAGTTTGCCGGGGCCGCGAGTTTCCCGGCCGGATCATTGGCAGCCTCGGCACCGGCCTGGGAGGCGACTGGGTCGGCCGCAGCGGCAAATGCACCCGGCACCGGCGGCAACGCCCTGCCGCCGTCTTGCCGGCCATCGTGTGCCGCCAGGACCGCATCCCCGGCAGATGGGACCGCGTTGGACGCGGGAGGCACGAGCATATTGGCAGGAAGAAGCCAGAATGCCGCAGCAGGCTCCGCGGTGGCGACCTGCTTCGTCTCATGTTCCTTCGTTCGAGACCCGCCGGTCGGGGACGCTCCGTCCGTGCCCTGCACAAGGGGCGCGAGCTTCGCCCCGGAGGGCAGACCGAGCTGGGCTTCCAGCACGGATTCGAAGGAGGCGGATCCGTCCGCCTGATGCGGTGCAGCCCCGCTCTCGACCGGCGCTACGCCGGAGGCATTGGGCGCCGTGCTGCCGTCATTCGGGGCGACGTTGCGATTGCTCGATGCGACGCTGCGATCGCTAGGCGCTACGCTGCGGTCACTCGGCGCTGCGCTGCGATCGTTGGACGTGACGCTGCGGTCATTCGGCCCAACGCTGCGAGCCTGGCTCGCGGCAGCAGGAACGAGTGTAGACGGCACAGAGGGAAGCGAAGCCATGGTTGATCGTGCCTGTCGGTTCGGTGGGATTGGTGGATGGTGCGAGGCATACTCTGCAATCGCCGTGCCACTAACCCATCCGCGCGCCGCCAAGGCGAACCCGCCGACTGTCAAACCCGAGACGCGGCAAGAAATGCCGGGCTAGCGGCGAAATGGAGGCTCCTTAACCGCCTTGAGCGCGAACTCGTCCTGCTCCTTCTGCTCGCGCCGTGCCTCGACCAGAGCCTCGGCTGCGACGTGGCGCTGCGCCAGCACCCCCAGCGCCTGGTGCCGCCGCCTCAGACCCAGCCAGCGGGCGTGCGCGTCGTCCCAGGCGCGGTGTCGCCGATCCACCTCCTCGCTCTGCGCCTGGATAGCCCGCGCGAGCTTGCTCTGGAACAGGCGATAGTCGTTGAGCTGATGCACCGGCATCCCCTGGGCCAACCGAGCGCTGAGCCCGGTCGAGTATTCCGTCGCGTAGGCCTCAAGCTGCTCCAGCTTGCTCTGCGCTTCGTTCCACTGCGCGCGCAGCCGCTGCAGCTCGCTGGTCGCCGCATCGACGCGCTGCAGAGCGAGGTCGAGCACCAGCTGGAGGCGAAACGGGCGTGCCATCTCACTCGGCGAGCAGCTGGCTCAGGCGCTGCGTGCCCTCTTCCACCGACGATCGAAACAGCATGTCCTGCTGCAGGAAGGCGACAAGCTGGGGATACAGCACGATGGCGCGATCCACCACTGGATCGCTGCCGCGCACATAGGCGCCCACCGCGACCAGATCGCGCGCACGCCGATAGGCGGAGAAGAGCTGCTTGAACAGGCGCGCGGCCTCCAGGTCCTGCGGCCCGAGCAGCTCGGTCATGGCACGGCTGATGGAGGCCTCGATGTCGATGGCGGGATAGTGACCCTGATCAGCGAGGTCGCGGGTAAGGACGATATGGCCGTCGAGGATCGCTCGCGCCGCATCGGCGATGGGATCCTGCAGGTCGTCGCCTTCGGTCAGCACGGTATAGAAGGCGGTGATGGACCCGCGCTCGTCGGCACCGTTACCGGCCCGCTCGACCAGCTGCGGCAGCTTGGCGAAAACCGATGGCGTGTAGCCCTTGGTTGCAGGGGGCTCGCCGATCGCCAGGCTCACCTCGCGTTGCGCCATGGCGAAGCGTGTGAGCGAATCCATGATCAGCAGCACGTGCTTGCCTTGATCGCGGAAAAACTCGGCCACCGCCGTGGCGTAGGCGGCGCCGTGCAGCCTCATCAACGGCGGCGAATCGGCCGGCGCGGCCACCACGACCGAGCGCGCCAGGCCGTTCGGGCCGAGGATGTTCTCGACGAACTCACGTACCTCGCGGCCGCGCTCGCCGATCAACCCCACCACCACGATATCGGCGCTGGTGTAGCGCGCCATCATGCCGAGCAGCACGCTCTTGCCCACGCCGCTTCCGGCAAACAGGCCTAGCCGCTGGCCGCGGCCGACCGTGAGCAACGTGTTGATGGCCCGCACGCCTACGTCCAGCACAACGCGGATCGGCGCGCGCTGCAGCGGATTGGTTGGCCGGCTGTGCAGGGGTACGTAGCGCTCCAGGGGCAGGGCACCGTGCTCGTCGAGCGCCCGCCCGGCGCCATCCACCACCCGCCCGAGCAATGCCGGACCGACCGGTACCTGCTTGGCCCGGTCCTCGGCGCGCCGGCGCGGCGTGAAATCTTCGCCCAGCTGCGGCACCCGCGTTATCGCCGGGTCGATGGGAATCACCAGCGCCCCGGGCTTCAGCCCGAAAATGTCGGTGGAAGGCATCAGAAACAGGCGCTCGCCGGAGAACCCGACTACCTCGGCGTCCACCTGCTGGCCGCTCGGCGTAAGGATGTAGCAGCTGTTTCCCACCGGCAGCTTCAGTCCGACTGCCTCCATCACCAGCCCTGCGACCCGCGTGAGGCGGCCGCTGACGGTAAACGGCTGGCTCTCGCGCGCGGCGGTCTTGCAGTCCTCGAAATACCTGTGCCAGCGGCGGATGCTCATGGTTGGATGTCATGGCTGCGTGCGCGCGGGCAGCGCGCCGTTGCGTGGGAACCGAGCCCGGTCAGGTCGTGATGTCGATCCAGGGATCGTCGCGGCCGAGCGCCGCGATGACGCGCCGCCAGCGCGTCTCGAGCGTCGCGTCAACTTCTGTGGTGGCGGTGTCCAGACGGCAGCCGCCGCGCTCGAGCTGGGTGTCCTCGACGATCTTCCAGGGCAGCTCGCGCAGTGTCTTGTCATTTTCGGCGAGCCTGCGCAACAGGGCCGCGTCGTTCGGATGCAGGTGGATGGTGGTCTGCAGGTCGACGCCGGGCAGGCTGGCCACCGCTTCGCGCACCGCGCTCAGCACCAGATCTGGCTTGACCTTCACCGACTGACGCACGATCAGTTTGGTGAGTTCCAGGCTGAGCGAAAGCACGTCGTTGGCGAGGCTCTGCTCGAAGTCGTTCACGAGCTGCGCGAGCCCGTTGCTGAGCGCTCTCAGCGCGTCGCGCTCGGCCTGCAACAGCCCTTCGGCTTCGCGCCGCCCTGCCTCCAGCCCTGCCCCATGACCTTCCTCGCGTGCTCGCGCCAAGAGCGACGGGTCGGGCACCCCCGGCGGTTCGGGACGCGCCGGCACAGAGCGCGTCTGCGATTTCGCCCCACCCAGATCCTCCAGATCCTCCAGCTCGGCCCGGCGCAGGTGGGTCAGGGATTCCCTGGGGATAATCCTATTCGACAAGACCTTCCTCGCCCTTCCCGCCCATCACGATCTGGCCTTCCTCCGCCAGCCTGCGCACGATGCGCAGGATCTCGCGCTGCTCCGCCTCGACTTCCGACAGCCGCACCGGGCCCTTGGCTTCCAAGTCATCGCGCAGCATTTCCGCGGCGCGCTGCGACATGTTCTTGAACACCTTCTCCTGCAGCGCCTCAGTGGTACCCTTGAGTGCCACCACCAGCGTCTCCGACTGCACTTCGCGCAGCAGGAGCTGGATGCCGCGGTCGTCCAGGTCCATCAGGTTCTCGAACACGAACATCTTGTCCTGGATCTTCTGCGCCAATTCCGGATCGACCTCGCGGATGTGCGAGCTGACCGTCGCCTCCAGGGTGCCGCCCATGTTATTGAGGATCTCGGCCGCCGCCTCGATGCCACCGCGCGCAGTCTTCTTGAGCTTGTCGGTACCGCTCAAGATCTGGGTCAGCACCTCGTTCAGATCGCGCATGGCCGAGGGCTGGATGCCTTCGAGCGTCGCAATGCGCAGTACCACATCGTTGCGCAGCCGCTCCGGCAAGAGGGTCAAGATCTCGCTCGACTGGTCCGGATCGAGATGCACGAGAATGGTGGCGATGATCTGCGGATGCTCCCCCTTGATCAATTCGGCCACCGAGGCCGAGTCCATCCACTTCAAGCTCTCGATACCGGCGGTGTCGCTGCCGAGCAGTATGCGGTCGATCAAGCCCGCGGCCTTGTCGTTTCCCAGTGCGCGGGTCAGGACGGTGCGCAGATATTCGTCGGAGGCCGCGCCGATAGTGGTCTGCTGATCGGCCTCAGCGCGGAACTTGCGCAGCACCTCGGCCGCTTGCTCGCGCGTCACGTTGCTGAGCTTGGACATCGCGAGCCCCAGCTTCTGCACCTCGCGCGGCCCGAGGAACTTGAACACCTCCACCGCCTCCTCCTCGCCGATGGACATGAGCAGAATGGCGCTGCGCTGGACCCCGTCTTCACTCATTGCGGCCAACCCAATCCTTCACCACGTTGGCGACGATGCGCGGGTCCGAGCGGGCGATATCCTTGACCGCCCGCAGATCGGAGTCGTAACCCGCCTGGGCCTGGGAGCGCGCTGCGGCCGCGATCGCAGCCTCCCCGCCGCCTGGCGCATACGTCGGCTCGACGCGGCTTCCCGCTCGCATCAGGTCGCGGAACGTCGGGGTCAGCAGCCCGAACCAGGCGTACAACAGCACCGCCGCTATCAACGCGTAGCCGCCCCACCGGGACAAGCCCTGAGGGGTAAGTTGGCGTTCCAGCCAATCGCTCCACACGGAAGGTGCGGCGACCCCGGCGGCGTCGGCTTCCGGCAGGTTGAAGGGCGTGTTGACCACGTTGACCGTATCGCCTCGCTCTTTGCTGAAACCCATGGCCTGGCGCACCAGTTCGGCTATCTGGGCCATCTCCGCGTCGGTGCGCGGTGTGAAGCTGGCCTTATCGTTCCTGTCGACCGTGCGCCGGTGATTGACCACGACCGCCACCGACAAGCGTTTGATGGCCCCCACCTCGTTTTTGACGTGTCGGATGGTCTTGTCCACCTCGTAGTTGACCGTGTTCTCGCGGTGCGAGCTGGTAGACGCCGACGTGGAGGCCGTGGCCGGCTGAGCCGCACTAGGTGCTGTCAACGGCGCGCTGGCTGCGCCCGGCGGCTGGTTGGACAGCGCGCCGGGAACCCCGCTGGGTCCGGTCGGGTTGGTGCTGGTAGTCTCCACCGTCTGCTGACTGCGCAGCGCCTGGTCCTGCGCGGAGGCGTTCGGCCTGAACGTTTCCGAGGTTTGCTCGACCTGGGAGAAATCGAGGTTCGCGGCGACCTGGGCGCGCACGTTCTCGCGGCCGACAATGGGCTGCACGATGCTCTCGATGCGCGCGGCGTAGGTGCTCTCGAGGGCACGCAGATACTTGAGCTGGGAGGCGTCCAGGCCGCCCGCCTGTGTCCCCTCGCCACCGCCCGAGAGCAGGTTGCCGGCCTGGTCCACTACCGTGACGCTGCGCGCCGACAACTCGGGCACAGCCGAGGCCACCAAGTGCTGGACAGCGCTTACCTGAGCTTCGTCCAGGCTGCGCCCAGGGTAGATGCCGACCAGTACCGAAGCGCTGGGCCTTGGCTGCTCGCGCACAAACACGCTCGGCCGGGGGATCGCGAGGTGCACCCGCGCGGACGCGACCGGAGACAGGGACTGGATGGTGCGCGAAAGCTCGCCGGCCAGCGCGCGCTGATAGTTGACCTGCTCGGCGAACTGGCTGACGCCAAACTTCTGCGTTTCCATCAACTCGAAACCGACGGAGCCGCCTTTGGGCAGTCCCTGGCTGGCCAGCTTCAAGCGCGTGTCATAGACCTGCCCCGCCGGCACCAGAATGGCGGTGCCGCCGTCGGCCACTTGGTAGGGGATGTTCATGGTACCGAGCGCGGCGAGCACCTCGCCCCCGTCACGGTCGGACAGGTTCGAGTAGAGCACGCGGTATTCGGGAGTGCGGGCCCAGAGCAGGACTACGGCGAGGACGGCAACGACGGCGGCGATGCCGGCCAGTAGCCCGACTTTCTGTGCGTTGCTGAGTTGGGTGAAACCCCTTGCGAGGGCGCTGACGCTTTGACCGGGAGCCTGTGCCATCAATACGGCTGGTTAAGCCCTCCTAGACCTGCATATTCATGATTTCCTGATAGGCAGACACGAGGCGGTTGCGCACCTGAACCATGGTCTGGAAGGACAGGCTCGCCTTCTGCAGCGACATCATCACGTCGTGCAAGTTTACGTCGGGGGCGTTGAGGTCGAACTTCTCGGTGAGTTGCCCGGCCTGCTGTTGGGCGTTGTTCACCTGCTCGAGCGTGGACTTCAGCATCTCGCCGAAACCGGGCGAACCGGCTGCGGCAGCCGGCTCCTGACCACCCGCGCGTGCCGCCAGCGTGTTCAGTTCCTGCAGCAGTTGGTCGATCCCTTGGGTGTTCATGGCGCCTTTCCGTTGTCCGTTGATCGGTTCGCGGTGTCAGACCCTGTATGCTGCAATTCGCGTGCCAATCGGACGTTCTGTAACCCTCGGAGCCAAAAAGCCTTTTTCACCGGTCCAAGCCTTCTGTGCCGGAATCCGGACGGCTCTCCTCCGCCTACTGCCGGTATTGCTGCAGCTTGTAGCGGAGCGTCCGCTCGCTCATCCCCAGCCGTTCCGCCGCCGCCTTACGCACCCCGTTGACTGCAGCAAGCGTCTCCAGAATGTGGGCGCGCTCACGCGACCTAAGATCTGTCGGCAACTCCGCCGAGCGCTCTGCCGCTACTACCTGCCCCGCGTCGCTCGGGGCTGCCAGCTTGGGCAGGCACAGATGCTCGAACTCGATCACCGCACCTGGCGCCAGAATCATCGCGCGCTGCAGCACGTTCTCCAGCTCCCGGATGTTACCCCGCCAGGTATGGGCCGTCAAACCAGCGGCGGCCGCGCTCGAGAGGCTGAACGCCTTGCCCTGCGCGGCCTCCGAACCCTTCCGCAGCAGCCGGTTGGCGAGCGGGAGGACATCGGCGCGGCGCCCGCGCAGTGGCGGGATCTGCAATGGGAATACGTTGAGGCGATAGTACAGGTCCTCGCGGAAGCGGCCGGCCCTCACCTCCCCCTCCAGGTCGCGGTTAGAAGTCGCGAGAACGCGCAGGTCGAGCGGTATCGGCTTCTTGCCGCCTACCCGCTCCACCTCGCGTTCCTGCAACACGCGCAGCAGCTTGGCTTGCAGCTGCAGCGGCATCTCGGACACTTCGTCCAGCAGCAGGGTGCCGCCCTCGGCCTGCTCGAACTTGCCGGCGTGGGCCTGCTGCGCACCGGTGAACGAGCCCTTCTCGTAACCGAACAGCGTGGCCTCCAGCAGATTGTCCGGAATGGCCGCACAGTTGATTGCGACGAACGGCTTGTCTGCCCGGGCCGAGTGGCGATGGATGAAGCGCGCGAACACTTCCTTGCCCACTCCGCTCTCTCCCGTCAGGAGCACAGTGGCGTCGGTAGCGGCAACGCGGCGCGCGAGATCGAGCACCTCGTGCGTGGCGGGGTCCTCGGCAATCAGCTCGCCTTCATCCCCCAGCCCGGCGGGCAGCATCCAGCGCGCCACCTCCGACACCAGCTCGTCGGGCTCGAACGGCTTTGCCAGGTAGTTGCACGCGCCGGCGCGCATCGCCTCCACCGCACGGTCGATCTCGCCATAGGCGGTCATCAGCAGAACCGGCAGCGCCGGGTGCCGGCGCTTGATCTCGCGCAGCAGCTTCTCTCCGTCCATGGGCTGCATCTGCACGTCGGTGACGACGATGCCGACCCGGTTCTTCTCCAGCAACGCCAGTGCCGACTCACCGTCGATCGCCTGCATCACGTTGTAGCCTGCCAGGTGCAGCGTGTCCTCCAGGGCCTCGCGCAACGCCGGGTCGTCCTCGACGATGAGCACCGGCAGCGGTTTCAGTCCGGCCCGGACGCTCATGCCGCAGTCCGCTCGCTGGCCGAGTACTGCGGCAGCCGCACGCTGAAGATCGACCCGCGCCCGGGTGTGGATTCCACGGTGATCTCTCCGCCGTGGGCGTCTACCACGCTGCGCACGATCGCCAGGCCCAGCCCGGTTCCCTCGGACCGCGTGGTGAAGAATGGCTGGAACAGGCGCTCCTGCACCTCGGCTGTCATGCCCCGACCCGTGTCGCTCACCCGGATGACGACGCGATCGCCTTCGAGCGCGGCAGCGAGCTGCACCTGGCCGCCAGCGCCGCTCGCCTGCAGCGCATTCTCCAATAGATTGAGCACTGCGCCGGCGAGCGCCTTGCGGTCGCCGCGCAATGCAGCGGACGCAGCGCGCAAGTCGACCCGGAAGCTGACGCTGCGCTCGGCCATCTGCGGCTCCATGACCTGGGCGAGCTCCTGCACCAGCTCTCCCAGCTGTATCCGCTCGCGGCCGCTGGGCGCGCCGCGAACGAAAGTGAGCATGTCCCGGATCATGCGCTCGAGGTCCTTGAGACGCGCCAGGGCTTTTTCGGCGAAGCGCTGGCGATCCGGCTCGGACAATTGGCTGCGCGCCAGGTTGCCGGCGTAAAGCAGTGCGGTGGCGAGCGGCGTGCGCAGCTGGTGCGCCAGTCCGGCCGCCATCTCGCCCATCGCCGAGAGCTTCTTGTGCCGCTCGAGTTGCTCGCGCATGCGGTAGGCGTCGGTGATTTCGGAGACCAGGAGGATACGGCCGCCGGCAAGGTCGACCTGGCTGGCTGAGATGCTCACCCAGCGATCCGCCAGGTTGGCGCCGTCGAAGCGCCGCAAGCGCCATTCCTGCGGCGTGCCGGTCGGCGCCAGGCACTCCGACTCCAGCTCGAGCCAGGGACGGCCGAGCGCACGCCCGCCGAACAACTCGATGGCGGCGGGGTTCGCCTCCACCACGGCGCCGGATGCATTCAACGCCACGACGCCGCCGGGAAGCGCATCCAGCAGGAGCGACAGCCGGCGGGAGAGCGCTTCTTTCTCTTCGTATTGCCGGCGCAACTCGCCATTGGCGACCGCCAGCTCGCCGGTCAGCCCCGCCACCTTCTGCTCCAGTTCGTGGTAGGCACTGGCAAGCTGGGCGGAGGCCTGGTTGAACAGCGAAAAGGCCTGCTCGAGCTCCTGCGGGCTGGGGGATTTAGGCGAGTTGGCCAACCGCGTAAAACATGGGGGAAGGTAAGAAGGGCCCAGCATACCAACCTCGAAGCCACCGAGGAAGCTGCCCCGGGCGTTTCGACGTGAGACGAGCCGCGAGCCGCCCTCGCCGCAAGGCGACGCGCCAAGGCTGGTTTGACACTGATGGGTACCAGTGCTACAACCGACGCGAACGCAGGTCGTGCGGCGCGCGGGGGAGCTGACGCAGCACCGCGTCCAAACGGCCCGGATTCCCAGCTTAGGAGACAGCGCATGAAGAGGTTCCTCGTACTGCTCGCCGTTTGCGGCTGGCTTGCCGCCTGTTCCAACATGAGCCTGCGATCGCCCACTGCGACGGCGGCGCTGGCGCCCACGAAGGGCAGCCAGGTGACGGGCAACGTGACGTTCGTGCAGAAGGGGGACAAAGTGCTGGTCGATGCCCGGGTCACTGGCCTGAGCCCGGGACTGCATGGCTTTCACGTGCACGAGAAGGGGGATTGCACCGCGCCCGATGCCACCAGCGCCGGCGGCCACTTCAACCCGCGCAAAGCGCCCCACGCAGGTCCGGATAGCCCGCAACGCCACGCGGGCGACCTGGGCAACTTGAACGCCGACGCCAACGGCGTAGCCGTATACCACGCCGAGGTCGGCGGCATCAGCGTAGGCACCGCCGAGGACAGCATCGTAGGCCGCGCGGTGATCGTCCATGCAAACGCCGACGACCTGCGCACCCAGCCGGCCGGCAACGCTGGGCCGCGCCTGGCCTGTGGCTTGATCAGCAAGGGCAAGGATCAGTGGTTCTGAGCGCCGGCGTGAGTTCTTCTTCGCGCCCGATGTCGCGCCATGGCTGCCTTGAGCCCCAGGGCAATTGCAATGCACGCTCTACCCTCCCCGTGCGGGGGATAGACCTTATTTGATCCACTGGCTCGAGCCAGACGGCGATTTCCCACCGGTCGAGCGGGCGCTGCGCCGCCCCAACGGGCTGCTGGCTGCCGGCGGCGATCTGTCCCCAGAGCGCCTGCTGCACGCCTATCGTCTCGGCATCTTTCCCTGGTTCAGCGTCGGCGAGCCCATCCTCTGGTGGAGCCCAGACCCGCGCATGGTGCTGTTTCCCGACGAGTTCAAGATCGCTCGCTCGCTGGCCAAGACGCTGCGCAAGGGAGGCTTCGAGGTGCGCGCAGACAGCGCCTTCGAGCAAGTCATCCAAGCCTGCAGCGAGCCGCGCCCGCGCCAGCCCGGCACCTGGATCACCGGCGCGATGCAGGCCGCCTACGCGCGACTCCATCGGCTGGGCGTGGCCCACTCGTTCGAGACCTGGCGCGGCGGTGAGCTGGTCGGCGGATTGTATGGGGTGGCGCTGGGGCGCATGTTCTACGGCGAATCCATGTTCTCGCGCGCGGCCGATGCGTCCAAGATCGCCCTGGTGCACCTGATGCGCCAGCTCCAGGGCTGGCAGTTCGGCATGATCGACTGCCAGATGAACACGCCGCTGCTGGCCTCGTTCGGGGCTCGGGAGATCCCGCGTGCGGAGTTCACGCGTCGGATGGCAGAGTTGGTAAACTATCCGGATGTGCCAGCGCCCTGGAGCCTGAGTCCAGCATGACGCAGCTCAACGACCTGCCGTTCTCGGTCCTGCAGTTCTACGCCACGGCGCCGTATCCGTGCAGCTATCTGCCCGACAAGCTGGCGCGCTCGCAAGTCGCGACCCCGAGTCACGCCATCGACACCCAGGTCTACAGCCAGCTGGTACGCGCCGGCTTCCGCCGCAGCGGGGCGTTCACCTACCGGCCGTATTGCGACAGCTGCCGCGCCTGCGTGCCCGTGCGCATCATCACCTCCGAGTTCCACGCCACGCGGTCGCAACGTCGCGCGGGCAAGCGCCACGAGGGCCTGGACGCGCGCATGCTCGATCTCAAGTACCACCCGGAGCACTACGCGTTGTATCTCCGCTATCAATCCACGCGCCATTCCGGCGGCGGGATGGACCACGACAGCCGCGAGCAGTATCGGCACTTCCTCCTGCAGAGCAACGTGACCTCCAACCTGGTCGAATTCCGCGACGATGGACGGCTGGTCATGGTCAGCATCGTCGACCGGCTGGAGGACGGTGTATCGTCGGTGTATACGTTCTTCGAGCCCGACCTGCTGGGCGCCAGCCTCGGCACCTTCAACGTGCTGTGGCAGGTGGAGCTGTGCCGCCGTTTGAGACTGCCATATCTTTATCTGGGCTATTGGATCGCCCAGAGCCGCAAGATGGCCTACAAGATCAACTTCCAGGCCATGGAAGGCCTGGTCAACGGCCAGTGGCAGCGGATCAAGCCCGGTCCGTCGGGCTCCTTTCGCGCTTGAGCGGTCTGCCCTCTGGCAGCCGCCGGCGGCCGGAGCCGGTCGAGCGGAGGCTTGCATGAGCCTGCAGCGCGTCACGGTGGAAACGCGGGGGCACGTCCTTCTCGTCGGGCTCAACCGCCGGGAGAAGCGCAACGCTTTCGACCTGCAGATGTACGCCGAGCTGGGCCAGGCGCTGGGCGATCTGCAGCGCGATGGCGGGCTGCGTTGCGGCCTGTTGTTCGCTCATGGTGAGCACTTCACCGGTGGCATCGAGCTGCCGCAGTGGCTGCCCTTCTTCCGCGACGGGCGCATGCCCCCGCTGCCCGAGGGCGTGCCGGATCCCCTCGGGCGCGAGCCCGAGCGCGCGCTGTCCAAGCCGCTGGTGGTCGCCGTGCAGGGATGGTGCCTGACCATCGGCATCGAGCTGATGCTCGCCGCCGACGTGCGGGTGGCCGCGGACAACGCGCGCTTCGCGCAGATCGAGGTCAAGCGCGGCATCTATCCCATCGGCGGTGCGACGGTGCGGCTGGTGCAGGAGGTGGGCTGGGGCAATGCCATGCGCATTCTGCTGACCGGCGACGAGTTCACCGCGCAGGAGGCGCACCGCATCGGCTTCGTCCAGCAGGTCGTGCCGGCCGGAAGTCAGCTGGAGCGCGCCCTGGCGGTAGCGGAAACCATCGCGCGCCAGTCGCCAGTCGGCGTGCAGGCGTCGCTGGCCTCGGCGCGGCTAGCGCGGGCCGAGGGCGAGCGCGCTGCATTCGCCCGCATGCTGCCCGACCTGCAACAAGCGCTGGCGAGCGATGACGCTATCGAAGGCCTGAAGGCCTTCCTGGAACGGCGCGAGCCGCGCTTCTGATCCGTGCTGTACGCGCCGCTGCGGCCGCTGTTGTTCCGGCTCGAAGCCGAGCGCGCGCACGGTTTGACGCTGGCGCTGCTCGACGCGGCGCACGCGCTGAGGCTCACCCGGCTCGTAACGTCGCGCCTGCCACCCGCGCCAGTGCAGGCGATGGGTCTCACCTTCCCCAATCCAGTCGGCCTCGCCGCGGGCCTGGACAAGAACGGCGAGCACATCGATCCGCTCGCCACACTCGGGTTCGGATTCATCGAGGTCGGCACCGTTACGCCGCGGCCGCAGCCAGGCAATCCACGTCCGCGGCTGTTCCGCGTGCCGCAGGCCAAGGCTCTGATCAACCGCATGGGGTTCAACAACCTCGGGATCGATCGGTTGGTACACAATGTAAGCCGCGCGCGCTACCGCGGCATCCTCGGCGTCAACATCGGCAAGAGCTTCGACACGCCGATCGAACGCGCGGCGGGAGACTATGTGGCTTGCATGCGCAAGGCCTATCCGCTGGCGAGCTACCTGGCGGTGAACATCTCCTCGCCCAACACCAAGAACCTCAGGCAACTCCAGCAGACGGACGAGCTGGGCCGTTTGCTGGGGACGCTGAAGGCAGAGCAGCAGGTGCTATCCGTGACGCACGCACGCTACGTGCCGCTGGCGCTGAAGATCGCGCCCGACTTGACCGATGAGCAGATCGAGGCCGTCGCACAGTTGGTGCTCGAGCATCGCGTGGACGGCGTAATCGCGACCAACACGACCGTGTCGCGGACCGGGGTCGAGGGCTTACCGTACGGCGAGGAGAGCGGTGGCTTGAGCGGTGCCCCGCTGCGAGAGCGCTCGACCGCTGTGGTGCGCCGGCTCTACGCCACGCTGGCCGACCGGATTCCCATCATCGGCGTGGGCGGCATCCTGCGTGCCGAAGACGCGCTCGAGAAGATTGCCGCCGGCGCAAAGCTGGTCCAACTCTATAGCGGACTGGTGTATGCGGGACCGCGCCTGGTGCGCGACTGTGTGCAGGCACTGGCGAAGCATTGATCCGCGTTGGGCCGATGGGCCGGCTGCGGCTGGTATACTTGACGCCCTTTTTTGACGCTCGTTTCGGATCGCCACGCTGCACCGATCTACCGGTTCGGGACATATCCATATTCCGCGCAGTTCTTTGATGACCAGCCCCGCTACCGCCTCTCGCAGTGCGCCCGTTCCAGCCGTCCTCAATCTGCGCTTCGGAATTTCGTTCGAAGATCTGCACCGGCGCGACGGGCTGACCCACTTGGACCAGCACTTTCTGCAACACCTGGCGCAGGCCGAACCCGAACTGGCCCATCGCCTGGTCGAGGCCCGCGCCAACCCCGACGCGCTGGCCGGCAAACCGGAGTCCGAGCTGCTGATCGCCCTGGCCCCGCATCTGGAGGACTTCATCGCCGAGTTGTTCGGCATCGAGCAAGCCGTTACGGCGCTCGCAGCACGCCATCATGAGCGGGCGCCGCTGTTCTCCTGCAAGCGCGCGTTCGTGCAGCGCAAGGCGATGAACCGCATCAAACCCGAAGCGGCGGCCGTCATCGATGGTCCTGCGCTAGAGGCCCAGCTCGCGGTGCACATGGGGGGAATCTTCACGGAGTTGGGATTCGCACGGCTTGTGTCGAAGTGGCAACAGAACGAGGCCGCGCACGCGGAGGAGCTGGAACTGGCGCTGCACTACGCCGCCTGGGCCGCGCACACGCCCGAGGGCCGCGCGCGCCACCGCCAAGGCGTTCTGTTCAAGACGCCCGCAAAACTCGACTACCAGCGCCTCGTCCCGGTCATCGCCGACGATCGCGCGGGCTTCCGCAGCTTCCGCCTCGATCACTTGCGCCGCCGTCAGGGTTTCGCCCTCACCGACCGGGGTACCGACCTGGTGGGCGCGCTGGACCAGGCTAACTACTGCATCTGGTGCCACGAGCAGGGCCGCGATTCCTGCTCCCATGGCCTGAAGGACAAGGCGCCACCCGACGGGACGCGCGCACCGTTCAAAAAGAGCGTGTTCGGCGTTCAACTCGCCGGCTGCCCGCTGGAAGAAAAGATCTCGGAGTTCCACAAGGTGAAGACCGAGGGCCAGTCGATCGGCGCGCTGGCGATCATCTGCGTGGACAACCCGATGGTGGCGGGGACCGGGCACCGCATCTGCAACGACTGCATGAAGTCCTGCATCTTCCAGAAGCAAGAGCCGGTGAACATCCCGCAAGCCGAGACGCGCACCTTGAAAGACGTGCTCGAGCTGCCCTGGGGCTTCGAGATCTACTCGCTGCTCACGCGCTGGAATCCGCTCGACCTGCGCCGCCCCTGCCCGCAGCCGGCCAGCGGCAAACGCGTGCTGGTGGTGGGAATGGGGCCGGCCGGCTTCACCCTCGCCCACCACCTGATGAACGACGGTCATCGGGTCGTCGGCATCGACGGGCTCAAGATCGAGCCGCTTCCGGCGGAACTGTCGGGGGTCGACTCGACCGGAGAACGCGTCGCCTTCCAGCCGATCCTCGACATGCGCACCCTGTACGAGTCCCTGGACGACCGCGTGATGGCGGGCTTCGGCGGCGTGGCCGAATACGGCATCACGGTGCGCTGGGACAAGAACTTCCTCAAGCTGATCCGGCTGCTGCTCGAGCGCCGGTGCGAATTCCAGCTGTTCGGTGGCGTGCGCTTCGGCGGCACGCTGACGCTGGATGACGCGTTTGATTTCGGTTTCGACCACGTCGCGCTGTGTGCCGGGGCTGGCAGGCCGACCGTGCTCGACCTCCCCAACGGTCTCGCCCGCGGGGTGCGCACCGCTTCGGATTTCCTGATGGCGCTGCAGCTCACAGGTGCAGCCAAACACGACTCGGTTGCCAACCTCCAGATCCGCTTGCCGGTGGTGGTGGTGGGCGGCGGGCTGACCGCCATCGATACCGCGACCGAGTCGCTGGCCTACTACCCGGTACAAGTCGAGAAGTTCCTCGAGCGCTACGAGACGCTGGTGGCAGAGCGCGGCAAGGGCGCAGTGCGCGCAGGCTGGAGTGCGGAGGAAAGCCGCATCGGCGACGAGTTCATCGCGCACGGACGGGCGATTCGGGCGGAGCGCGAGGCGGCGCGCAGGGAGGGCCGCGAAGCCCGCATCGTCGAGCTGCTCCAAACCTGGGGCGGCGTTACCATCGCCTACCGCAAGCGGCTCATCGACAGCCCTTCCTACACGCTCAATCACGAGGAGATCGAGAAGGCCCTGGAAGAGGGCATCCGCTTTGCCGAGGGCTTGAGCCCGGTAGCGGTGGAGACCGACGAGTTCGGCCATGCCAGCCGCCTGCGCGTCTCGGTACAACGCGCGAGCGCGGACAACGCGCTGGACGCAGCGGGCGAGACGCTGCTGCCGGCACGCTCGATCCTGGTCGCGGCGGGCACGCAACCCAATACCGTCCTGGCACGCGAAGATCCACACAACTTTCATCTGGACGGGAAATACTTCCAGGCCTGCGACGAGAACGGCGATCCGGTGCAGCCCGAACGGGCGAGCGCCAAGCCGGGAGAAGTGCGCGTGCTCCTGTCGAAGCGCGCGGACGGCCGCTTCGCCAGCTTCTTCGGCGACCTGCACCCCTCCTTCTTCGGCAACGTGGTCAAAGCCATGGGGGGCGCCAAGCAGGGCTATCCGGCGATCAGCCGCATCCTCGACGCCGTGACGCCGGCTTCGCCCGACAGCGACGGGCAATTCGAGGCTCGCCTCAACGGCGAGTTGCGTGCCACGGTACACGAAGTGATCAGGCTTACGCCCACGATCGTGGAGGTGATCGTGAAGGCGCCCGCCGCCGCGCGTCGCTTCCAGCCCGGGCAGTTCTACCGCCTGCAGAACTTCGAGCGCCACGCGCTGGCGGTGGACGGGACGCGCCTGGCCATGGAGGGTCTGGCGCTCACCGGGGCCTGGGTCGACCCGGAGCAAGGCCTGGTCTCGACCATCGTGCTGGAGATGGGGGGATCCTCGGACCTGTGCGCACTCCTGGAGCCGGGAGAGCCGGTGGTGCTGATGGGCCCGACCGGCTCGCCCACCGAGATCCCCGCCGATGAGACGGTGATCCTTGCCGGCGGCGGTCTCGGCAACGCGGTGCTGTTCTCCATCGGCTCCGCGCTGCGCGCAGCCGGCTCCGAGGTGCTCTACTTCGCCGGTTACAAGAAGATCATCGACCGCTACAAAGTCGCCGAGATCGAGGCGGCCGCTGACGTCGTCGTGTGGTGCTGCGACGAGGCGCCGGGATTTCAGCCGACTCGGCGCCAGGACCGCGCGTTCGTCGGCAATATCGTGCAAGCCATGCTCGCCTATGCGACCGGCCAGTTGGGTGGGCAGACGATCCCGTTCAGCGCCGCCGACCGCATCGTCGCCATCGGCTCCGATCGCATGATGGCGGCGGTGGCCGCCGCCCGCCATGGCGTACTGGCAGCACACGTGAAGCCGCACCACTTCGCCATCGGCTCGATCAACTCGCCGATGCAGTGCATGATGAAGGAGATCTGCGCCCAATGTCTGCAACCGCATCTGGATCCGGACAGCGGGGAGCGCCGCTACGTGTTCTCCTGCTTCAACCAGGACCAGCCACTCGACCGCGTCGACTTCCCCGGCCTGGCCGCGCGGCTGCTGCAGAACTCGGTGCAGGAGAAGCTCACGGCCCAGTGGATCGACCGCTGCCTGGTCCACTTGCAGCGCCGTGCCGCTGCCGCGTAAGAGCTCCGCTCACCGCCGAGACACCGAGCACAATGACGGCTGACTTAGCCGATCGAATCGACGCTCTTTTGCCGCAGACGCAGTGCACGAAGTGCGGCTACCAGGGCTGCCGGCCGTACGCCGAAGCGATGGCGCAAGGCGAGGCGGAGATCGATCGATGCCCGCCCGGTGGCGCTGACGGGATCGCGCAGCTCGCGGCGCTGCTGGGCCGGGAGGTGAGGCCGCTGAATCCGGCTTGCGGTGTGGAGCAGACGCGCGCTGCGGCACTGATCGACGAAACCCGGTGCATCGGCTGCACCCTGTGCATCCAGGCCTGCCCGGTCGATGCCATCGTCGGCGCCGCCAAGCTGATGCATACAGTGCTACTGCAGCATTGCACCGGCTGCGAGCTGTGCATCCCGCCTTGTCCAGTGGACTGCATCGAAATGGTGGAGATACCCGCACTGGTTCGGCGCGGGGCGGTCATTGCCGATCCCGGGCCAGAAGCACGCGCAGCCGAAGCGCGGGCGCGCTACCAGTTTCATCTGGCTCGCATCGCACGCGAGCGCGAAGAGCAGGAAGCGCGTCTCCCCGCGAAGGCCGACAGGAAAGTCAGACGCCCGGACCGCGTGGCAACCTCGCCCGGTCTGGAGCGCAAACAGGCAGCGGTTCGAGCGGCGCTGGAACGCGCACGCGTACGCCGCGCGGGGAGTAAAGGGTGACCTGCTAGCCGACGCGGAAGCGGCTGACGCTATCCTGCAGCGTGTGAGCCAGCTGCTCCAAGTGGCGGGCCGCGGCGGAGGTCTGCTGGATCGCGGCGCTATTGGCTTCCGCCATCTGAGCGATGCCGTGCACGTTGCGCGAGATTTCGCCGCTGGCGGTCGCTTGCTCCTTCACCGAGGTGGCGATGCGCTCCGCGCCTTCTGCCGCCTGCATGACAGTCCGGTTGGCTTCCGCGAGCACGTCGACTACGTCCTTGACCAGCAGCTGGCAGGACGCCAACGATCCCTGGCCATTGCCGATCGCATTTGCGACCGCCGACGACTTGGCGCCCAGCGTGCCGGTTACCGCATCGATCTCGCTGGCGGAGCGCGCGGATTTTTCGGCCAGCTTGCGCACTTCGTCCGCCACGACCGCGAAGCCACGGCCCTGTTCGCCCGCGCGCGCGGCCTCGATCGCGGCGTTGAGCGCCAGCAGGTTGGTCTGCTCGGCGATCTCCTTGACCTGGCGAGTCATCGCCGTGATGGTGCTGGTGCTGCGTACGAACTCGGTGACGGCGACGGCGATCTCCTGCACCGAGACGCCGGCCCGATCCAGCTCGGCCACCATCTTGAGCAGGCTTTGGTTGCCTTTGGCGGTGCTCTCCAGACTCCCGTGGGACAGCTTGCGCACCTCCTCGGCGGTCTCGGCGGTGGCGGCAATGCTCGCGGTCCCTTGCTCGACAGCCTCGGCCGCCGCGATGGCGGCATCGCTCTGCCGGTGCGACCCGTGGGCCACCTGCTCGGCTGACGCCGACAGCTCCGAGGCCGCCTGGGATACCTCCTCGGCGCTGCCATGCACCTGGCGCACGATGCCCACCAGGTTTTCGTTCATCTCACTGGTGGCACGCAGCAGGCGTCCAATCTCATCCCCGGATTTCGCCTCCAGCCGGGCGGTCAGGTCTCCGGCGGCCAGCCGCCCGGTAAAATCCATGGCTCGACGCAACGGCCGGGCGACCCAGGTCCTGGCAGCCAGGTAGATGAGCCCGGCCAACATCCCGATGATCAACGCAGTAGTGATGATGGTGTAATTGCGAACGGCTACGCTCTCCTGCGTGAACTCGTCGGTATAGGCGGCCGAGGCAATCAGCCAGTTCCAATCGTCGAAATAGTCGAATGCGGCAATCTTTTCGCGGGCGGTTTGGTCTATGTCGTTCGGACCCACATAGACGTAGCGCAGGGTGCCTTTACGGGCTTGCAGCATGTCTTGAACGAAGGGAGCGCCGCTGGCGTCTTTCAAGTCCAGGAGATTGTCGCCCTGGCGCAGGGCATGTACCACAGCCAGACCTTTGTTCTTCCCCTCGGTGCCGTCGATCACGAACACGTAACCGGTCTCGCCGATCTTGATGTCGCGAATGTGCTGCTGGAAAATCTTCAGTCCTTCGGTAAAATCCAGCCCGACGAAGGAAATGGCGATCACCTGCCCGTCCGAGGATTTGATCGGCCTGTATTGGGTGATGTAGTCGCGACCGAACAGGTGCGCCTTGCCGAAGTAGGTCTCGCCGCGCATCACCTTCGAGTAGGCCGGGCTGTTGGGCGTGAGCAGCGTGCCCACCATACGGGCACCCTTTTCGTTCTTGAGCGAGGTGCTCACGCGGATGAAGTCGTCGCCCTTGCGAGCAAACAAGGTGGCCACACCGCCGGTCACGTCGGTGAAGCGGTCTACCCCGCTGAAGTCCAGATTGACGATATGCCCGCCCACGCGCAGCACCGGAGCAGCGTTGTCGCCGACCTGCATGAGGTGCGCTTCGTCCAGCTCGTAGCGGCCGGGATAGTACGAGGCGAACACCTCGCCCAGCCGCGTCACGCTATGCTTGAGGGACTTGTTGTACGAATCGATCATGCCCACGATCAGCTCGTTCTTCTGCTTCAGCTCGGCCAGCCCTTTGCTCTCCAGCGAGTTGGTGGAGACCCAGGCCTGGACGAAAGCGAGCGAGCCCAGCAGCACCGCGACGGCGGGCAGCAGCAGGAGCGAAAACTTGACGGCGATCGGGAGGTCGCGAAAACGCATTGGCATGCCTTCACTCTTGTCTCATTCGGGCGCAGCCGGTCCCGCGGAACCGGGACTCCGGCGGCGCGATCCGTTAACGGCCCCGGCAAGGCAAACTTAAGGCGCCCGCCCTGGAGACCTCATGAACGCCGCCAAGCGCGAAGAAATCTTCCGCCGCCTCAAAGTCTTGAATCCGGAGCCCAAGACCGAGCTGGAATTCCGCACGCCGTTCGAGCTGCTGGTGGCCGTGGTGCTGTCGGCACAGGCCACGGACCGGAGCGTGAACCTGGCGACACCACGGTTGTTCGCAGCCGCGAGCAGCCCGGAGGCCATGCTCGCGCTCGGTCAGGACGGGCTCGAGCAGACGATTAAAACCATCGGACTCTATCGCACCAAGGCGAAGAATCTGCTCGCGACCTGCCGCATTCTCATAGAGCGTCATGGCAGCGAGGTGCCACGCGATCGCGCGGCGCTCGAGAGCCTGCCGGGAGTAGGGCGCAAGACCGCCAACGTGATCCTGAACACCGCCTTCGGCGAGCCCACCATCGCCGTGGACACGCACATCTTCCGGGTGTCAAACCGGACCGGCATCGCGCCGGGCAAGAACGTGGCGGAGGTGGAGAAGAAGCTGCTGAAGCTCGTGCCGGAGGCCTATCGCAAGAATGCGCACCATTGGCTCATCCTCCACGGCCGCTACGTCTGCAAGGCGCGCAAGCCCGATTGTCCGACTTGCGCCATCCGCGACCTGTGCGAGTACAAGCACAAGACGCCAACCATGGCAACGCCCGACCCGTGAGGCGCGATTCGTGTTCCGTGTTAGGCTTCAGCGTTACTGCGAGCTAACATCAGCAACGCGCCAAGGATGTTCACCCCCGGATGTTCACCCCCAGCCGCGACCAGGCGCGATGCTTGTTTTTCGACACCTGGGCCAAGTCTCTCCGCGGTGAAGGCCTGTCCGGACTGGAGCAGACCGTGCTCGAGGTGATCCTGCTCCATCCCGAGTATCACGCCATCCTGGAGCAGCCGGACCGCCACGCCGATCGCGACTACTTGCCCGAAGCGGGCGATCTCAATCCGTTTCTGCATTTGTCCCTGCACCTTGCGGTGGCCGAACAACTGTCTATCGACCAGCCGGTCGGGATCGCCGAGCGCTACCGGAAGCTGGTCCGGCACACCGGTTCGGAGCACGATGCGCTGCACGCAGTAGTGGAGTGCCTGGGAGAGGTCGTCTGGCAGGCCCAGCGCGCGGGAACGGCGCTGGATGAGCGGCTCTATATCGACTGCCTCGATCGGCAAGTGAGGCAATAGCGCCTGAACGCGCAGCAGCGGAGAAAAGACTAAAGGGCCGGCACTGCCGGCCCTTTCCGGGATCC
The DNA here is from genome assembly GCA_041487115.1 of Gammaproteobacteria bacterium. Classification (GTDB taxonomy): domain Bacteria; phylum Pseudomonadota; class Gammaproteobacteria; order Burkholderiales; family SHXO01; genus SHXO01. The sequence goes on along the minus strand of JBGPMS010000001.1, from coordinate 21,090 downwards.
CACGTGCTGCGCCGCTAGTACTTGGACACCAAGCCCGGCTGCCTGGAGAAGTACCAGGCCACGTCCTTGACCTCCTTGTCGCTGAGTGGTTTGGCCATCGGGCTCATCATTGGATTCTCGCGCGCGCCCGAGCGGTACGCCTTCAGGGAATGCACCAGATAGTCGTAGTACTGGCCCCCTAAGCGTGGGGTTTCGGGCGTCAGCGGCTTGTTGCCGTCGGGGCCGTGGCAGGCGGCACAGATTTCTTCCGCCTTCTTCTTGCCTGCTTCGTAGTCTGCCGCCGCGGCGGCACCGCTTGCGGCCAACAACACGCAGGCGGCTGTCAGGGTCAACTTCGTCATAATGCGCGCTGGGTCCAGGTGGTTTCGGTTACTTTGGCGCGTCGCCGCCGGAGTAGTAGGCCGCGAGGTCCGCGATGTCCTTGTCGCTCAGGCTGGCGGCGATGCCGAGCATGGACGGGTGCTTGCGCGCCCCCGACTTGTAGTCCTGCAACGCCTTGACGATATAGGCGGCGCCCTGGCTGCCGAGTTTCGGCACCGAATACACATCGGGATAAGCGGTACGGAAATCCGGGATGCCGTGGCAGCCCTCGCACATCTGCTTTTTCTGCACGGCGGCGACCGGGTCCCCCTCCGCCCAGGCCGGCGCAGACAAGGCGGCGAGGCTCCCCAATGCACAGGTGGCAATCACACGGTACAGGTTCATGATGATCATTGAGTAGTGAGGCCCAAGATTCTTGGTGTTGGCGAGGATGCCCTCGGCCGGATCAATCTCCATCAGCGCGAACTTTATCGGATAGGCTGGGGGCGGTCAATCCGCCACGGGAAAGCGCCTGGGCGGCAATGCCGCGGCCGCGCGGTGTCAGCCGCCGGGGAGCTTGATGTCGTCGCTAACGGTGAAGGTCTGCGTGTAGAGCTGATCGTGCGTGTCCTCCACCTCGGCGCGCAGCTCGCCCTTCTCGTGCGGCACGAAGTAGAACCGGAAGCTCGGGTTGTCGCTGATGGAAAAATCGACTTCCGCCGTCATGACCGGTTTGCCCGCATAGGTCACCACTACGCTGCGCACGAACTGGGCAACCTTGCTCGGGTCGAAGTCGCCCGCCAAGGCCGATTCGTTGGGATGACGGATCATGAGTTGGACCAGGGCAGGCTCGTTGTACTTGACCATCTCTTCCTCGAACTTGAACTTCATCTTGCCCAGAAGATGCGCGGGAACCGCGTTCTTGGCATTGGGTGCGGAGCAGCCGCCGGCCGCCTTGACCCAGCGCGAGGCCATATACAGTTTGCCGTCGCTCGTCTCTGCCACCGCGCGCACATGGCTGAAATCTTCGAAGCGCAGCCGCGTCTCGACCTGCACCCGACCGCTGTCGGGCGTGAAGTGGAACACGCCCGCCGTCGGCGAGGGGTTGCGTTCGACGATGAGGTAGACGGTCTTGATGTACAGATCGGGCTTCTGGTCGATCTGGGCCTTCACCGTCACCGGGACGGTGGAGGCATCATCGGCGCGCAGCGAAAGGTAGACGCGAACGACGTCCTTGCCGTCCTGGATCTCGCGATCGCCGAACGTGATCTTGCGGATCGGGTCCCAGTAAGGCGAAGTGGCGGGATCGGGCTCGGCCTTCTCGTTGCCCAGCGCGGGCCCGGCCAGCAGCGCGCCCGCGACCACGGACAGGATGATCGGCTTCCAACTGAACCCCATTACGCACCCCCCTACCTGAAACGGATTCCCAGACGATTATAGCCCAGCGCCCGACACCGTCATCTCACGCCGGCATGCGATGATGCTAGCCTTCACTCTTCCCATTCCAGCTCGGTGTAAGCGGCGGTCACGTTACGCCGGTGAAATGACTCGAAGTTGACCCAGTTCTTCTCCTCCGACAGGCCGACCGTGTCGACCGCGTGTTGAATGGTCTGCCTCAGCTTCAGTGCGTGACGGGTCTCATCCACGATCAGCTCGAGATACCGCCGCTCCGGCTCCAGCGCTTGCAGCCAGGGCTGGTCGGTGCGCCCGTGGCCGGCGACGAAGTGCTGTGCCGGGACGGCCCGGAGCCGATCCAGCACGGATGCAAAGCCGATGATGCTGCCATCCACGACCGGGGTATGTTGCAGGAACAGCAGGTCCGACGCCCAGAACGTCCCGGTCTGCGCGTCGAACACTGTCAGGTCATTGTCGGTGTGGGCCACCGGCCAGGCGTGCAAGACCAGAGTGCGGCCGCCCAGATCGAGCTTCATTTCGTCCTGCACCAGCAACGTCGGCAGGATCACGTCGCTGCCCTCGGCCAGTTCGCCCAGATCGCGCTTGAGCGTGTTCACATAGAACTTGCCGCGCAGCTGCATCGCGCGCGGCAGGTTGTGATGGCCGACATACGTGGGATTCTCCACGCGGAAAGCGCCAGCGCCGAACATGTGATCCGGATGCACGTGGGTGATGATCACGTAGCAGACAGGCAAGCCGGTACGCACGCGGATAGCTTGACGCAACATCTCCCCTACCGGGAGCGATCCTCCGGTATCCACCACTGCCACACAGCGGCTGCCGACGATGAACCCGATGTTGGCCTGGTCTCCGAGGTTGGCGGGCGAGCGCTCCTCGAGCGTCCCATAGTGCACGAAGTTACCCGGCGCGATCTCGTCCAGCTCGAACGGGCCGGACTGCTGCGCCAGCGCGATATGGCCCGCCGCCGCGCACAGGGCTGCGAGCAGCAGCGCGATTCCGTGTGTCATCGTGGTGGATAATGAGTTGTGCGGGCGCGCAAGCATGCCGCAAAGCCGGCCACACCGCAAACGTCCGGCAACCGGCGCGATTGCCTGGCCGGTTCAACTCCAGTAACGTGACCGCGGTATCGACTTCCGCCCAGTCCGCCGAATCTCGTCCGATGCTGCGCTGTTCGCTCGCCTGCCTGCTGCTGATTGGCGTTTCGCTGCCACCGGCCCACGCACTTCAGCCGATCCAGGTCGGCGAAGGCGTCTACGCGTTCATCGGCGATCTGGGCGAGATCGGACCCGACAATGGCGGCGAGACCGGCAACTCGGGCTTCATCGTCGGCAGTTCCGGCGTGATCGTGATCGATACCGGCGTCTCCTTTCGCCACGGCCAGGCGATGATCGAGGCGATCCGCCGCATCTCCGACAAGCCGGTGGAGCTCGTCGTCAACACCCACGCGGTACAGGAGTTCCTGTTCGGCAACGCCGCCTTCGCCGAGCTGGGCGCGCCGCTCCTCGCTCACGCGAAATCGGTTGAGCTGATGCGCGAGCGCTGTCAGCATTGCCTGGAGAATCTGCGCAAGATCCTCGGAGCACAGGCCATGGCCGGGACACGACTCGTGTTGCCGGAAAAAACCGTGGACCAGTCGATTACCCTCGAAGTGGCAGGTCGCACTCTCGAGCTGCTGTACTTCGGATGGGCCAGCACTCCGGGCGACATGGCCGTGCTCGACCGCGACAGCGGCGTGCTGTTCGCCGGTGGACTGGTGTCCGCCGGGCGCATTCCCGCGCTGCGCGACGGCAAGCTCGATAGTTGGCTGCAGGCGCTCGACCAGCTGGGCCGCGTCCGCGCTCGTGTGATCGTGCCCGGCCACGGCCCGGCTGGCGGCTCGGAAATCATCCAGGCCACCGCCTCCTACCTGCGCGCGCTGGATGAAAGGGTGCAGGCGCTGTACAAGGCTGGCGCCGGTTTGATCGACGCGGTCGATGTCGCCACCCTGCCCGCCTACGCGGGCTGGTCCATGTATCCCTCACTGCACCGCCAGAATGTCCTGCACCGCTACCTTCAGCTCGAAGTGGAAGAGCTCGGCGGCTGACCTGTGCGTTGGTCAGGCCTGCGGCGAGCGCCTATAATCCCCGGCGCCGCATCCGACCGCGATGCCGGCCTCCGCCACGAATAGAGGTCTGCCACGACGATGGGACACCGCCTGACCCGAATCTATACGCGCACCGGTGACTCCGGCCAGACCGGACTGGGCGACGGCTCCCGCACGCCCAAGGACAGCCTGCGCATCGAGGCCATCGGTGCGGTGGACGAGTTGAACAGCGCCATCGGCCTGCTGCTGGCCGAGCCCCTGGGCGAAGACCTGCGCGACGCCCTGACCGGCGCGCAGCACGACCTGTTCGAGCTGGGGGGCGAGCTTTCCATCCCGGGGCACAACCGCGTCCAGCCGGCGCACGTCAGCCGCCTGGAGCAGGTTCTGGATCACTACAACGCGGACCTGCCGCCGCTCAAGGACTTCATCCTGCCGGGCGGCAGCCGCGCCGCCGCGCTGTCCCACCAGGCTCGCACGGTGTGCCGGCGCGCCGAGCGCCGGCTGGTCGCCCTTGCATCCGCCGAGCCGCTCTCTGCGTATTGTGTGCAATACGTGAACCGCCTGTCCGACTTGCTGTTCGTGCTGAGCCGAGTCATCAACCGGCGCGACGGGCACGGCGACGTCCTGTGGCAGAAGGGCCGCAACCCCGTAGCGGGGGACTGACCCTCGGCCCGATCGCCCTCACGCACTGCCCTTCGACATCGTGGCCGATACCGACGCACTGACCGATTTGATGGCGCGTTGCGCGCTGCGTGACCAGCGGGCATTCGCCGAACTGTATCGCCACGCCGCACCGAAACTATACGGCGTTGCCATCCGTATATTGAGACGGGACGACTGGGCCGAAGAGGTCTTGCAGGAGAGCTTCGTCAACATCTGGAACCACATTGCCGACTACAGCGTCGCTCGCAGCGCACCGATGACATGGATGACCGCCATAGTACGCAACCGGGCGCTGGACTGGCTGCGGCGGCCCAACCTCGAGCAAGGCGACGAGGACTACGATCTGCTCGTCGAAGCGCTCCCCGACGATGCCCCGGGCGCGGACGTGGTGCTGGGCAACAGCCGCGACGCACGGGCGTTGGCGGAATGCCTGAAGCAACTGAGCGGCAACCAGCGCCAGACCATCATGCTGGCCTACGCGCACGGCCTGTCGCACGGCGAGCTTGCCAGCCATCTCAAAGAGCCGCTGGGTACGGTAAAGACCTGGATTCGTCGCGGGCTGGATCGGCTCAAGGGCTGCATGGACGGCAAAGCCGCGTGATCGAGACCGCATCGTGAAATACCAGAGCGAACATGTCCGCGACGCCCTGGCGGCCGAATATGCCCTCGGCACGCTGCAGGGGCGTGCGCGCCGCCGCTTCGAGCGATCGTTGAAGGACGATCCGCGGCTGCGGCAGCTGGTGGCGCAATGGCAAAGACGCCTGGCTCCTCTGGACGCGCTGATCGAACCAATGCAGCCACCGGCACGCGTGTGGCGGGCGATCCGGGATCGCATCCAGGCCGGCTCTCGGCGCCGGGCGCTGGCAGGGTCCCGCGGCTTCTGGGCAAACCTGGGATTCTGGCGCGGTGCCGCGCTCGCCAGCGCCGCGGTGGCCGTGGCGCTCGCGGTGACGCTGGCGGTGATCACGCCGGCCACGCACCGGCCGGACACGATGGTGGTGGTCATGTCGGACGACAAGTCCACCCCCGCCCTAAGCGTCTCCTGGCCTACGCAGCAGAAGGGTCACCCAAAGCTGCGCATCCGCGTCCTCGGGCATGCCGAGATGCCGACCGGTACGGCCTGGGAACTATGGATGATTCCCGGCGGCGACCAGAAACCGGTGTCGCTGGGCCTGATCAACACCGACCCGACGCAGGAACTGGTGATACCGCAGAAACTGGTGCCGGTGATCAACAGCGCCTGGGGCCTGGCGATGAGCGTCGAGCCTGCAGGCGGGTCGCCTACCGGGCTGCCCACGGGTCCGGTGATCTACAAGGGACAACGGATCGGGCTTTAGTGCTGTGCGCCCCTAGCCGATCCCGTACTCGTACCCGATCCCGATCCCGACAGCCTCCGAACACCCGCGAACTAAACCCTGTCGACTGACACGCTCGAACACTACTGAACCCGGGAACGGCTACGGGAACGGGGCATCACGCAAGGGCGCGATGCTCACCGTTCCATGTAGTGCAAGAGCGTCGAGCTGGTCTGGCGCAGGCGCTGGGACAGCAGGGTCACGAGCTTGATGAGGAGCTTGGCGCCCAGCGCCGGCTCTTCCAGGATGATGCGGACCATCGCGTCACGCGACAACACGGCGAAGGTGGTGGGTTCCACCGCGATGCAGGTGGCGAAACGAGGCTCGCCGTCGATCATGGACATCTCGCCCAGAGTCATGCCGGGGCCGACGCTGGTCATGGCCTGGATCACGCCGCGCTTGTCGGTCTTCACGATGTCTACCTTGCCCTGGATGATAAGCAGCATGTAATCGTCGATGTCACCCTCGCGGATGATCATGCTGCCCGGCTCGGCGCGATAGACCTGCATGAACCCGGCCAGCATCTGCACGTCGTCGCGACTGAAATCGGCGAAGAATTTCGAGTGGCCGATCATGTCGAAGATCTGCTGGGCCAACGCAGTGCCCTCGCCCAGATGCTCCAGGCTGTTGAGCAAAGTGTTTTTCGCAGGTTCGGCCATAGGCTGTTCGGACCCGGATGATTCCGGTGGCAATGCGGGAAACCCGGCGATTATGCGTTAAGGAGCAGGGGTTTGGCAAAACCGGCACCCGGCCCGCCGGCCTCGGCAGTGCTCCCGCCTCAGCCGTCCCGGTGGCGCCTCGCCGCGTCTACGCGGCGCCGATAGGCATCCCGAGCGATGCCCACGTCCTCGAGGAAATAGGGCAGCTCGGATAGAAGCAGCGCCTGGGGCCCGTCCACCAGCGCTTTGGCGGGATCGGGGTGAAAGTCCACCAATACCATGTTCGCTCCAGACGACACCGCCTGGGCCGTCACGTGCATCACATCCAGGATGCCGTCGGGCGCTCGCGCACGGGAACCGACCGAGTGAGACGGATCGACACACACCGGCATGCGCGTGAGCCGCCTCACCACCGGGACGTGAGCGAAGTCCACGAAGTTGCGGTGCGGATCGCCCATGTTGGTCTTCATGCCGCGCAGGCCGAACACCACCTTGCCGTTGCCCTCGCTCGCCAGGTACTCCGCCGCGTTCAACGATTCGTCCAGGGTGATCCCGAAACCGCGCTTGAGCAGAACCGGAAAGTCCTGTTGCCGCCCGACTGCCTTGAGCAGCTCGAAGTTCTGCGTGTTGCGGGTGCCGATCTGCAGCATCACGCCGGTGGGGCTGCCGGTCTGGCGCAGCGCGTCGCGGATCTCTGTCACGTGCGACTCATGGGTCACCTCCATGGCGATGACCTTGATGCCGTACTTCCCCGCGATGTCGAACACATAATCGAGGCAGGAGCGCCCGTGCCCTTGGAACGAGTAGGGACTGGTGCGCGGCTTGTAGGCTCCCATGCGCGTGCACACCTGACCGTTGTCGCGCAGCGCGCGGCACATCTGCTCCACGTGGTGAGGTGTGTCCACCGCGCACAGCCCGGCGAACACGTGCAGGGTGTCCTGACCAAAGCGCAAGCCCTGATACTCGAAGTGGCTGGGCCGGCCGTCGTCCTTGTGGCGGCCGAGGATGCGGTACTCCTCCGATACGCGAACGACCCGCTCCACCAGGGGCAGCGCCTGCATCTCCTCGATCGAGAGCTGCTTGGTGTCGCCGATGAGATAGACCTCGGTCACCGCGCGCAACTCGCCCTCGATGCGATGCACCTTGACCTCGATGCCGGGCAGGCGGTGCAGAGCGCCCATGAGCTGCGCGTACTCGGGGCTCTTGCGGTCGGCATTGTCGCTTAGTATGAGGATCATGGTGAGGTGCGGAGCTTGGGGCAAGGAACTCAAGCGTGAGCGAGGCGGCGAGGCAGCATTCTAGCAGGGGGGTGTGAACCAACGGCGAGACGTCCTGCGCGAGCAACGCGGTCTGGCCCCTCGCCAACCTCGGTCCCGCGGACGGGAGTTGACACCGGTCGCTCCTGCGCTCCACTATTTGAACCGGCGCCAACGCGACAAATACAACTGGTCCTGACCATTCGAGCAGGCGCGGCCGGGCTCGAGTCCGGAACGATCGACCGCAACTCGCGCTCACGAGGACGCTCGTGCCGGACCAACCCCTCGCCCAGCTTCTCCTGGAGCTGTTCACCGCCATCAAGATGCTGTCGGGCTACCCCGTGCCCGAGACCTTCCCGGAGGTTCATCGCGTTCCCCGCGCGCAGCTGGAGGCACGACTGCACGCGCGAGCTGGAGAACTGAGGCAGCTCGACTTGGGTCGCGCGCCGCCCGCCTGCCGGCGTGCCTGGTCTCTAGGAGGCGGTGCCGCCCACGGTGAGCGCATCGATGCGCAGCGTGGGCTGGCCCACTCCCACCGGCACGCTCTGCCCTTCCTTGCCGCAGGTGCCCACGCCGGGATCGAGCGCCAGGTCGTTGCCGATCATGCTCACGCGGGTGAGCGCGTCGGGGCCATTCCCGATGAGCGTGGCGCCCTTGACCGGATAGGTGATCTTGCCGTCCTCGATCATGTACGCTTCCGACGCGGAGAACACGAACTTGCCGCTCACGATGTCCACCTGCCCGCCGCCGAAGTTCTTGGCGTAGAGGCCACGCTGGACCGAGGCGATGATCTCCTCTGGATCCTTGTCGCCGGCCAGCATGTAGGTGTTGGTCATGCGCGGCATGGGCACGTGAGCGAAGGACTCGCGCCGGCCATTGCCAGTGACCGGTACGCCCATCAGCCGCGCGTTGAGCGCGTCCTGCATGTATGCCTTGAGCACGCCGTCTTCGATCAGCACGGTGCGCTGCGTCGGGTTGCCCTCGTCGTCGATGTTCAACGACCCGCGCCGCCGGTGCAGGGTGCCGTCGTCCACGACGGTCACGCCCGGCGCCGCCACACGCTCGCCAATGCGGCCGGTGAAGGCGGAGCTTCCCTTGCGATTGAAGTCCCCCTCCAGGCCATGTCCGATCGCTTCGTGCAGCAGGACACCGGGCCAGCCCGGGCCGAGCACCACGGTCATGGTGCCGGCCGGCGCCGGCCGGGCGCTGAGGTTGACGATGGCCTGCTCGACCGCCTTCTCCGCGTAGCTCTGCACCATCTCATCGGTGAAATAGTCGTAGTCGAAACGTCCGCCGCCACCAGCGGAGCCCTGCTCGCGGCGCCCGTTCTCTTCGGCGATGACCTGCAAGGACAGCCGCACCAGCGGGCGCACGTCGGCCGCCATTACGCCGTCCGAGCGCGCCACCAGCATGACCTCATACTCTCCCGCCAGGCTGGCGATCACCTGCTTCACGCGCGGGTCACGTGCGCGGGCGTAGCGCTCGATCGTCTCCAGCAGCGCGACTTTCCTCGGGTCTTCCAGGCTCCCCAGCGGATCCTCGGGCAGGTACAGGCTGCGGCCCTCATTTCGCCGCGCGACCTGAGCGCGCACATCACCGCCTTGCCGCGCGATCGCGCGCGTGGCTTCGGCCGCCGCGCGCAAGGCCGGCAAGCTGATGTCGTCGGAGTAGGCGAAGGCGGTCTTCTCCCCGCTCACGGCGCGCACTCCCACGCCCTGGTCGATGTTGAAACTGCCCGACTTGACGATGCCTTCCTCCAGGCTCCAACTCTCGCTGCGGCTGTACTGGAAGTACAGGTCGGCGGCGTCGACCTGGTGCGCCATGATGCGGCCAAACACCTGGGTGAGCCCGCCGGCATCGAGGCCATAGGGTGCCAGCAAGGTCCGATCGGCGGTGGCGAAGAGGAATTCAGTGTTCGAGGGTGCGTTCATGTGTAGAGGGGCTAGGGGCTAGGGGCTAGGGGCTAGGGGCTAGGGGCGAGGGGCGAGGGGCGAGGGGCGAGGGGCGATGGATTGACGGTCTAACAGCCATGGGAGCTCGTTATCTGCGCGAGATTCTTACGTGCGGGTAACCACTTCCAGATTCAACCAGTTGAGGTAAATACCCGACAGCGATCCCTCGCCCCTCGCCCCTAATCCCTCACCCCTAGATCCTGTGTATCGTACGGTGCTTCAGCGCCGGCAGGCTCTCGCGCAGATGCGCCTGGTAAGTGGGGTTGATCCCCGCGATCACTATGCCGGAGCCGCGCGGCAGGCGATCGAGCACCACACCCCAGGGGTCCACGATCATGCTGTGTCCGTGGGTCTCGCGCCCGCTCAGATGATACCCGCCCTGGGCCGGGGCCAGGACGTAGGCCAGGTTTTCGATGGCGCGCGCCCGGATCAGCGCCTCCCAGTGCGCGCGCCCGGTCGTTTCGGTGAAAGCAGACGGCACCACGATCACGTCCACCGCTTTCATGGCCCGGTACAGCTCGGGGAAGCGCAGGTCGTAACACACCGACAGCCCCACGCGCCCGAACGGTGTGTCTACCACCTTCACGTCCTTGCCCGGGTAGATGGTGCGCTCCTCGGAGAATCGCTCCTGCCCCAGATCCAGGCTGAACAGGTGGATCTTGTCGTAGCGTGCAACCTGTTTGCCGTGGTCGTCGTATACCAGCATGCTGTTGTGTACGCGGTTGGGCTCCGGCGCCTGGAGCGGGACCGAGCAGCCGATCAACCAGATTTTCTGGCGGCGCGCCATGTCGGACAGGAACTTCTGGATCGGGCCGTCACCGTCCTTCTCGCGCAGGGCCACCTTGTCCGTGTCCTTCAAACCCATGCACGCGAACCATTCGGGCAGCGCGATCAGCCTGGCGCCCTGCTCTACCGCCATCTCGATGAGTCGCCTGGCTTCGTTGAGATTGGCCGAGACATTGGGGCCGGAGGCCATCTGTATGCCCGCGATGCGGAAGACCGGTGCCGCCTGGTTCTCCGTCGGCGGCTCGCTCTTGCCTTCGGCCTGTGCCTCGCTCGAGCGCGGGCGCGCCCGTCCGAACCCGGAGCGGGCGGTCGGAGGAACTCTGGTCTTGCCGGATGCCTTCTTCATCGAGTCTGCCTTTGGCAGTGTCATCTGCGCCCGGACGGCACCTGCGGCACCGGCTCGCGCCTTATCTTCTTGACAGTAGGCGCGGTCCACGTTCCGGCCACGTGGTACTGGAACGACAGCATATGGCTCAGCGGGTCCCGTAGCGCCTTCTGCAGCACCCACGCGCCTAGTCCGAATATCGGGTTGACCAGCGCGGTACCCAACGCCACGCTGTCGCTCAAGGCCGGAAAGATCCTCACATCGAGCTCCTGGGTCTCGGCCGCCAGATTCACCTCCCCCTTCATCTCCACCCGGGCCGCCGAGCCCTCCATGTTGAAGTTGCGGGTCCGGGCGACGCCATGCGCGATCTCGACGTTGCTGGAGATCTGCTCGAAAGCGAAACCTTCGCTGAAGATGTCGGTAAAGTCGAGTGTCACCACCTTGGGGAGCGTCTGCAGGCTTACCACCGACAGCAGCTTGCCGATACCGGGGTCGATTTTCACGAAGCGCCCCTTGTTGGCCGTCAAAGCTAGCTGACCGGACAGCGTGGGCAGATCGAGCGCATAAGGGGGGCCTGACCAGGAGAGCGGCCCCTCCAGCTTGGCCTTGCCGCCCTGGATGCCCTGCGGCAGCTCGGTACGCGCGAAGAAGCGGCCGATATCGTTGACCTCGAGCTTGACATTGAGCTGCGTGCGCGGGCTCACGGACCAGGCCTGCCACAGGCCGGTGAGGCTGAGCGTGCAATCCGGATTGGTCAGGTCGAGCCGCTCGATGTGCCAGTCCGCACCGTTTGGTACGGCCTGCAGCGACAGCTTGCCGAACTGGCGTCGGCCCACGCGGAAGTCGTCCGCCGTGAGGTCGACCGACGGCAGGTCCTTGCCCTCGCTGGGCTGGGCGTTCACCGGTTCGGGCTCCACTTCGGCGGTGGAAGGCGGCAGTTCCAGGCGGCCGAAGCGGCCGACGAGCAACCCGTCCCCCTCCGGCAGCCATTTCAGGTCTCCCGTAATCTCGCGGCTGTCGAGCTTCGCCGACCAAGCGCTCTCGCTACGGGTGGCGTCGAACCTCACGTCGTGAAAGTCCCGGGAGAACGCCCGCACCAGGGACACCGACAGGTCGATCCCAGCGAGCCCGGCGTTGCCTTCGCCTGCCCCGGTGCCCGGTTGCGACAGCAGATCCTGCCACTGGTCCAGATCGACGCGTTCCAGCGCACCGGCAATCCAGATCCCGTCGCGTTGAGGCGCTGGTGCGGTGCCCCCCAACACGATCTCGCCGCGGCTGATCCTCGCCTTACCGGCCTTGTCCACCACCAGTTGGGCAGACAGATGGTCGCCGTACGCGATGGTGACGAGGTCGTTCGCCCGCGTGCGCTCCCGCCGCTCGATGCGCAGCGCGACCCGCTCCTTCGCGGTCTTGGCAAAAGGGGTAGGCAACGAGGAGGCGATGCCCACCAGGTTGGATTCGATCACGAAGTCGTGGCGCCGCCCGCCCAGGGAGGCGGCAAATTGCCAGTCAGTGGAGCCAGTCAAGTGCGCGAGCCATGGCTGGTTGATCTCACGCCGCAGCTGCGCCGCTTCGACCTGTCCCATGGCTTTGATGCGGACCGAACCCGAGCCCTCCCGCGCAACGGTAAACCGGGCGGGCACCCCGTAGACGCGGGCGGCGCCGTCGCGCAGGCTGGCATCGTCCTGGGTGAACACCAGCCGGCCCGACAGTTGTTCCAGCACCGGCAGACCCTCGCCCGCATCAAGGGTGTTGTCGGCGAAGACGTAGGTGCCCGTCACCTGCCCGTCCACGGTCCTGTGCAGCGGGATGTCGATGCGCAGGCTCAGACGGCCGCGGCCGCTGGCGCGCATTCCGTCGGTAAGGTCGCCGACCCGCTCCTGCACCGGGCTCTCCTGTACGAAGCGCAGGAAGTCGCTGGTCGGACCCTCGGCCTCACCGTGCACCTCCAGCAGCGGGTCGGACGAGCCGAGGTCCGGGATCAGGGCAGTGACGCCCGACAGCCTGGTTCCGAAGACGCTTCCGGCGTTGGCGGTGACCTCTAGCCGGCTGCCCCGGAGCGCGATGCGGCCCTGCAGACCTTCCACCCTGGGCCAGCTCGTATGGTAGGCCAGCGTTCCGTCCTGGACTGCACCCGACACCTCAAACAGGCCGTCGCCGGTGCGCCCCCAAGGAAAGTTGCGGAGGTCGCCGCGCAGCGTGACCTGCACATCGCTGGCGGAGACCGATACGATCGCGCGCCGCAACCACTGGCGCACTGGCTCCGCGACCATCAGTGGGATATAGCGCCAGGCACCCTGGCCGGTGACCTGCCCGAACTTCCCCTTCACATCGATGATGCCGGGACCGCCGGGCACCACTTGGTAGCGGCCGGATACCTCGCCAGCGATATCTTTGTTGGACACGGCCACGCGCTCGAGCGCGATGTTCGGCACGCCGCCGGAAACGGTCCAGGACGCCCTGGCTTCGAGCCGGTCCAGCGGAAGCGTCCCGACGAACACCGACGGCATGACCAGCTCCGTGGCCGCCGCGTTCAGGAGGATCGACCCGCCGCGTTCGCTGCCGTCAAGGCGGCCAGTAACGTGAGAGATGCCCGGCAAGGAGCCGGTGGGGCTGACCGCGACGTCCTCGAACCGCCCGCGTACATCGTAAGGGCCACTCCAGCTGAAGCTGTCGCGCCAGTGAAGATGGAAATCCCGCAACTGCCCGCGCGGGTTGACCTCGGCCAGGCGGGTGCGCAGCGCGGCATCCAGTGGAAGGCGGTCGATCAGGCGCGTCAGCGCGTCGAGCTCGACGGCGTCGAAGGCAACCTCGGATTCGAGCGGGCGGCTGGCGCCGGGCAGCGTACGCGAGTAGCTGATGTCCGCCGGCGGGAGGTCCACGCCGTCCGGCGTCGTGAAACTCAAGCCCCGCGCCCATATGGATATGCCGGTCGGATCCGAACGCCAGCCGAGGCGGCCCCGCAGGTGGGACAGCTCAAGCTCGGGCAAGTCCTCGCGCAGGCGCGCGTGCACGTTGGCCAGCCCCACGTCGGCGGTGATTTCGCCCGGCTGCCCACGCTGCAATGTGCCCCAGATCTGCAGACTGCCCGAACCCTCCGTCGTGTGCATCGGCAGCTTGAACCAGGGCCGGAGTGCCGCCAGGTTGGCGTATCCGATGCCGAGGTAGAGGCGGCCAGCCCAGCCGGAAAGGTTGCTGAAGCTGCGGCCGTGCAGGTCGCCGCGGAAGTCGATCGGCGAGGCGACCTCGAGCGGCGGCTTGGCGCGCAGGCCGAAGCGATGGGTCCAGAAGCGCTGCTCGACCAGCACTTCCACATCCTCCAGCTCCAGCGGCGTGCCGCCCAGCCTCTCGTCGACCCAGATCAGCTCCGAGTCGCGCACGACGATGCGGTGCTGCTCCAGCAGCCAGTCGCCCAACCCCCGCTCGCCGCCGGACTGCCCGACCGGTATGCCCGCTACCAAGAGGTTACCGCCGGTGTCGATGCGGATCTCCAGGCTGAGCTGTTCCAGCTCGATGGAGTAGAAGCGCAGCTCCCCGGCAAACAGCGACAGCCACGCGAGCGTGCTGTCGACCTCCTCGAGCTTCAACCGCTCCTGTCCTCGCTCGTCGAGCAAGCGCACGTCGCGCAGGATGAGCCGCGGCCGGTAGCCGTCCCACTCCCCTTCGATGCGGCCGATCTCAATGCGCTGGTGCGCCGCCCGTGTCAATCCGGCGACGATATTCGGCCGGTAGTCGTCGATATGGGGCAACACCCAGTAGCGCAGCAGCAGCACCATGGAGGCAAACAACACCCCCGCCGCCAGCACCGCGAAGGTCGACAGTCGGTAGACCCACAGCGAGCCGTGCTTGAACAGATGAAAGGCTAAGCGCAGAGGCATCTAGTGTAGTGCTTCGTTCTGTTTGGAACTTAACCGACTGTTGGCGCGGATGACTTTGGCCAGGATGTCCTTGGCCTTGGCAGTCCAGACGAAGGGTTTGGGATTTTTGTTGTGCAAGGCGATGTACTCCTTGATGGTGGCGGTTAGCTCTGGGACGTTGCGAAACACGCCATTGCGCAGGCGTTCGGTGGTGATGTCACGGAAGAAGCGCTCGACCATGTTGAGCCAGGAGGCCGAGGTCGGAGTGAAATGAACATGGATGCGTGGGTGCTTGGCCAGCCACTCCTTGACCTTGGGGTGCTTGTGGGTGGCGTAGTTGTCGCAGATCAGATGAAGCGCCTTGTCCGGTGCGGTTTCGCGGTTGATCTGACGCAGAAAGGTAAGCCACTCGATGTGGCGATGGCGTTGCTCGCAGCGCGAGATGACCGTACCATCGAGAGTATTCATCGCCGCAAACAGGGTGGTGGTGCCGTTGCGCTTGTAGTCATGAGTCATGGTGGCGGCACGCCCGGGCTTCATCGGCAGACCGGGCTGGGTGCGATCGAGCGCCTGCACTTGGCTCTTCTCGTCGCAACACAGCACCAGTGCATGCTCGGGCGGGGACATATACAAACCCACGATATCCTCGAGCTTCTCGACGAACTTGGGATCGCGAGATACCTTGAAGCGCTTGACCCGGTGTGGCTTGAGCCCGCGCGCCTTCCAGATGCGATGCACCGTGGTGTCGCTCACTCCCGCCACCGCGGCGAGCGTGCGGGTGCTCCACTGGGTAGCACCTCGCGGCTTGGTCTGCGTGGTCAAGCGCACGATCTCGACAGGGTCCACTTTGGGTTTGCGCCCCGCGCGCGGCAAATCCCGCTCGATGGCTTTCACCCCACCAGCCGCGTAGCGCTCACGCCAACGGCCCACCTGAATGCGCCCCACCCCCATCAACTCGGCGATCTCGCGGTTGTCCAACCCATCTGCGGCCAGCAGCACAATGCCGGCGCGGCGTGCCAGACGCACCTCGGTCGTGTTCGAATGCGCCAGCTTCATCAGTTCCTTGCGCTGCACTTCGTCCAGTTCAATCGCGCTTGCCACTCGCATCGTCGCCTCCCAAGCAGTCTCACAACCCTTGTGATACGACACATCACGATTGGTTCCATTAACTACGAAGCACTACACTAGTTCCGCATGTTCTCGCGGATAGCACCAAGCTTCTAGCCTCGCGTTTTGGAAGCTCGTGGATCGGATTCCCTTTTCTTCCTACGACTTCTGGGGGTATCTGTCGGCCGGTTTTCTGCTGCTATTCGCGCTCGACCATGTAGCAGGTACAGACCTCCTGATGCGCAATTCGTGGACCATCGTTCAGGGCATCATCGCTGTCTCCGCCGCATACATCGTCGGACATCTGGTCGCTGGCATGTCGTCCGTGATATTCGAGCGCTTCCTGACGGGACAGCTACTTGGCTATCCCCGGAACGTGCTCTTTGGAGATGCCAAGGCCTGGAAGTGCGTCCGTAGGCTCTCTCCGAGTTATTTCCAGGCGCTTCCCACCGAGCTACGAAAAGCGGCGCTGGACAAAGGCCAAGCACTGGGGGTGTCGCGGCCCGGAGAGGCATTATTTTGGCTAGCTTATCAGCACGCCCGCGCAATGCCGGCAGTGATCGCAAGACTAACCGACTTCCTGAATCTTTACGGTTTCTGTCGAAACATCGCACTCGTGGCCTTCATCGATGCGACTGTTCTTGCATGGTCATATCAGTGGGGTTCGGGAACTAAAGAGGACGCTTACTGGGCGCTCGCTGCGCTCATCATTGGGATTGGAATGATCTTCCGGTATCTGAAGTTCTTGAGATTGTATGCGGTCGAGCTCTTTACAGCTTTCGCCTACTCCAAATAGCACGAGGCCTGCCTGATGATGATACCGATTCATGATGCCCTGCTACAGATTTTCGATGTCGAACACGGCGCTTGCGGGCTCCTCACGGCTCCTTTGGTCGGCGGCGGGTTCGGCCGACTAATGGTTGATTGTGGTCACAACGGATCCATGCCCTGGTACCCGGGTGATCACCTTAAGGGTCTGGGCATCAGCTACATCGATCTTCTAGCTATAACGAATTACGACGAAGACCACGTCTCGGGCTACCCAAACATGCTCGCGCGGGGCATCAATATTGGCTGGATGATCAGAAACAAGTCGGTATCGCCGCAAACGATCAAGCTCCTGAAAACCGAGGACGGGATGGGCAAGGGCATCGACGCGTTGGTAGGTTCTCTGGACAACTTCGGTCCACCTGCCGTCGGTGCTATGTCACCGCAGTTTGCTGGGGTGCACCTGGAGTGGTTCAACAACTCCTACCCGGCATTTGACGACGAAAACAACCTGAGCACTCTCCTGCACCTCGACATCCAGGGCGTGCAATTCATCTTTCCTGGCGACCTAGAGATGGCCGGATGGAAACATCTGCTGAATACAAATGCCAGGCTGCGCCAGCTCATAGGGTCCACGGACGTACTTATCGCAGCCCACCATGGCCGGGAGAACGGCATCTGCGAGGACATCTTTGACGTGTGGGGTTGCAAACCAAAAATTGTCATCATCTCCGACGATTACAAGCAGTACGACACGCAAAACACTATCGGTTATTACAACAGCAAGTGCGTCGGCATCACGCCGTTTCGTGGGAAACTGGATAAGCGGAAAGTGCTGACTACACGGCAGGACGGTGAGTTGCGCTTCTGCTTTCAGAACGGCGCCTGTACCGTTAGCTAAAAGCAACTTGGCTGGCTACCTGGATCCAACCTCGTAGTATCACCGCAGCCCGGGAAGGATTGCAATAAATGACTGTTGATGAGTACTTGGATGCGTTCGCCGAGCACCTCGTGCATGAGCTCCGGCCCGCCCTCAAGATCAAACAGCTGACACAGAATAGCGTGCTCCTCGGCGCCTTCACCGAGGCAGCTCTCCGGCGCCTGGTGAACCGCATGGTTCATCCGATGCGCGTTTCGACTGGAGCTGTGATTGACTATCCGATGCCAGTGACCCTGCGCCAGATCGACATCATAATCTGGGCACCTTATCCTGCCCCAGCTCTATTCGATATTGAGGGCTTTGGGCTCGTCCCGAGAAGTAGTGCCTTCGGGGTCATCGAGGTCAAGAGAAGCAACCATAGCAAGACGGTGAAGGAGCTGAAAGGCTTCTTAGACGATGTCGATGGGAGAAGGATCGTATCGGATCCGGGAGGGGCCAGCGCGGACCATGGACGAAGTCCTGGCATAGGAGTTCTCTGTGTTCTCGAACATACGCCGTCCGCCAAGTTCCAATCCATGATTGACGCGGGAAGAGTGGTTGCGATCTTCGATCAGACTGGGAGAAATACGCAAGTCCGATCACGAGACGTCCGTGTTCTCGTCAATTTTCTTTACTACGTAGCGTGGAGATATCGAGTGCAGGGATCGCAACCGGGATTCCCCCAGCTCACTACGTAGACCGTGGGGAGACTCCTGCAACACCGCTTACGCTAGCTGTAAGAGGCTATGATGGATATTGTGGCTCGTCCGTCAGACAATTCGACAACCTCACTAAACCTAGGCAATGTCTGAGACCCGAATCTTCAGAGACAAGAACAAGGTCGTATTCAGGGGTGCGTTCGGCATCGAGGACTTACTCCGGCCGCTTGGCGGTCTACATCACGCGGTGCAGAATGCTGGATACAAAGACCTGATTTTAGATTTTAGTGACTGCACTGCAGCGTTCGCTGGACCCATGCTCGCGGTTTGTGCTCAGGTCATGAGGCTGCGGAACGCGAAGATCGACGTAGCCCTCTTCCCGCCGAAGGACGCCAAGCTCGCCCGCCTGTTCCAGAACGCTAACTGGGCACATTTCCTGGAACCGCGGAACAACCCGCCCTCTGCGTTCAAGGGATACACGCAAGTTCCGGCGACGCAGTTTAGAAACGCTCATGAGCAGCAGCAAGCAGTTAATCGCATCGTCAATGCGATCCTTGGTGCCATCCCGAATCTAGAGCGCAAAGAGCTGGCAGCTCTTGAGTGGTCGGTAAATGAAATCACAGACAACGTACTGAATCATGCCCAATCCGGAATTGGCGGCCTTGTTCAGGTCTCAACGTTCCAACGCGCGAGGAAAAGGGTTGAGTACATTGTGGCGGACGCCGGTGTCGGCATTCCGGCCACTCTGCGCGAAGCTCGCCCCGATCTCAGCTCAGATGCCGAAGCACTTCAGCACGCCATCCGCGAAGGCGTAACTCGCGACAAGGCGATCGGCCAGGGTAACGGACTATTTGGTAGCTACCAGATATGCAGTCATAGCAAGGGGTTCTTCCAAGTCGAATCTGGATATGGGAAGCTGGTCTTCACTGAGAGAGATGGTCTACATGTATCCACGGAGAAGGTACCATTCGAGGGTACCTTAGTCGCTGCGCAGATCGACTTCTCAGTCCCCTATTTGCTAGAGGAAGCCCTGCGCTTCAATGGCAAACCGCACACGCCGCTGGACTATGTTGAGCTGCGCTTTGAGCAACTGCACGAGGAAGCGGTACGCTTCGTAATGAAGGATGAAAGCTCATCGTTTGGTAGCCGCGTTGCTGGTGCGCCAGTTCGCGTTAAGCTCTCGAATCTCGCTCGTATGTGTCCAGGACAGCGGATCACCATTGACTTCGCTGACATTCCCTTGATATCGAGCAGCTTCGCCGATGAAGTCCTCGGCAAGCTGTTTGTTGAGCTTGGGCCACTAAACTTCATGCAGCGGTTCGAGCTGCGCAACATAGACTCCACAGTCAAGCAGCTTATCGACAAAGCGATATCCCAACGCATCTCTACTGGCCTAGGATCATGAAGGCCGAGACGCGACTCGGCATTGTTAGACCCGCGGCCGGCGCCCCCCGTGAGATCAATTGGATGAGCTCACTCACAGATCGCGAATGTCGACCGCGGCGCAAGGATAGGGTATCAAGATCAGAATCCCGTTTCTCGCTTGCGCCCACCCCGGAAGGGATCGGCGCGCGCGCGAGAGGGGCGGGTTGCATATTCATGTCGGGCTCCGTTTTAAGTTAGCGACGGTCCGAAATACCGTCGCTGCGGAGCCCCGTAAGCACCCACCAAATGAAGAGTTCTTGGTGGTGACGGCCGGGAACGATCCGGCGACCTGCGGGTTATGAGTCCGCCGCTCTACCGACTGAGCTACGTCACCGCGTGAGGAATTGCCTTTCCCGCCTGACAGCGGACTCTGGCTGGCCAGACGGGTTCGCGAAACACAAGCTGAGGGGGCAATTATAGCTTGCTCAGAGCAGAGGCGCCGTCGCCCATCCGGCCGCCTGCTCCGCCCTCGCCTTCTCGATCAGCTCGATCTGCCCGCGGATGTACCGTGTTGAGCGTCGCGTAGCAGAGTCGAAACGCGCTCAACACGAACGGCTTTTGAGGCGCTCTCCTGAGACCAGCGCGTATGCCAGTTCCACCAGAAGCCCGTGTTCCAAATTCGTTCGCGCAACAAAACCCCCGGGGCCACTTGCGCGACAACCCGGGGTTGGTGTTCAGGAGTCGTGCGAGGCTACTTAAGCCTGGCCATCGGTGATGTCAAGCGCATTTGCCTGAAGTTCTGCTTCTAGCCGACAATAGGCTCTCAGCTCTATCAACCAACCTGTTACAAATTCCCAGATGTCAGGCTCCCACCACCCCGCCTGCTGCGCAGGCACCCCTCCTCAGGCAGGAGGGGAAAGATGTTTTTTCTCCCCTCCTTTTCAAGGAGGGGTGGCGCGGAGCGACGGGGTGGTTACAGCCGGTCGGTGTACCCTCGTACACAACCAAGAAACCCTATGACCGCGAAACGCATCGGTATCATCATGCACGGCGTGACCGGGCGCATGGGCACCAACCAGCACTTGGTGCGCTCGATCCTCGAAATCCGCCGCCAGGGCGGCGTGGCTTTGAAAGACGGCACCCGCGTGATGCCCGATCCGGTCCTCGTCGGCCGCAACGCCGCCGCGCTCGAGCGCCTGGCGACGGCGCACGGTGTCGAGCGCTGGACCACCGACCTCGAGCGGGCGCTGGCGAACAAAGACGACACGGTATTCTTCGACGCCGCCTCGACCCAGCTCCGGCCGAAATTCCTCCAGCGCGCCATCGCGGCTGGCAAGCACGTCTATTGTGAAAAGCCGGTCGCGACGACCACCGCGGAAGCGCTGGATCTCTATCGGGCAGCGCAGAAGGCGGGCGTCAAGCACGGCGTGGTGCAGGACAAGCTGTGGCTGCCGGGGCTGCTCAAGCTGAAGATGCTGGTGGAGACCGGGTTCTTCGGCCGCATCCTCTCGGTGCGCGGCGAGTTCGGGTACTGGGTGTTCGAGGGCGACACGGTCCCCGGCCAGCGGCCCTCCTGGAACTACCGGAAAGAGGACGGCGGCGGCATCATGCTCGACATGC